>JBDLUO010000074.1:0-5096 GCA_039805285.1 Bacteroidota bacterium | reverse complement strand
TAATTTCGGCGGACCCACAGGAATGGCTTAATTCTTTTCTTATCAATTTTCATAGTCATACTTTAATCGGTTTGACTTTTTTTTGTTTTAGGTCATAAAACTCCCTCATCTAAATAACTGTAATAACCATCTTCACTTACGATGAGATGATCCAGTAATTTGATATCGACCAGTGCAGCGGCTTCTTTTATGTTTCTGGTTACTACATCATCTGCCTTGCTAGGCTGAAGATTCCCCGAAGGGTGATTGTGGCTCAATATTAGACTCGTAGCGCCATGCAAAAGGGCTTGTTTAAGAATAACCCTAGGATCGGCAACCGTTCCCGTAATTCCACCGCGACTGATGATTTCGAAGTGAATGATTTTGTTGGCACGGTTCAAGAAAACAACAGCAAATACTTCGTAATTGAGATCACTCATTTGAGATTGTAAAAAAGTAGCCACATCTTTACTGCTTGTTATTCTCAATTTTTCAATCCCATTTCCTCCTGTTCTTCGTCGACCCAATTCCATAGCAGAAGCAATCATTAGCGCTTTCTTTGTGCCAATGCCCTTTATTTGTAAAAAATCACGATGGTTTAATTTGGCGAGCTGACTCAAATTGTTTTTACAATAGTCAAGTATTTCTTTTGCCAATAAAATGGCGGGTCGTTCTTTACCACCAGAACGAATCAAAAGAGATAATAATTCCGCATTACTCAGAATCTGAAGTCCATGTTTTGCCGCTTTTTCTTCTGGAAGTTCATCGGCAGACCAATTTTTCATGGATGTGGAAGGCTTGTGTACATTTTTCATTTTCATATATTAATCTAGCTGCCAAACTAATTGTATTTTTGCGAAACAAATTTCACCGAAACTATTTTTTGTTTATGGAATCCAATGTCTCAATCTTTTCGGGTAGCGGTTCACGTTATCTCGCAGAAAAAATCGCTGCTAAGTTTGGTCAACCCCTTGGCAATGTTAACATTCAAAGATTTAGTGATGGAGAAATAGGCGTAGAATACCAAGAAAGCATTAGAGGTGAATTTGTATTTTTGGTTCAAAGTACTTTTGCGCCAACCGATAATTTGATGGAGCTCTTGTTGATGATTGACGCTGCAAAAAGAGCTTCTGCCTACAAAGTAATTGCCGTAATTCCTTATTATGGTTATGCACGTCAGGATAGGAAAGATAAACCTCGTGTTGCCATTGGTTCTAAATTGGTAGCCAATATGCTTGTTGCCGCTGGTGCAGACCGCGTGATTACCATGGATTTACATGCTCCACAGATTCAAGGTTATTTTGATATTCCAGTAGATCATCTTGATTCATCCGCCATCTTCATTCCTTATATACAAAGTTTGAATTTGGAAAACCTCATTTTCGCAGCACCTGATGTAGGTAGTGCAAACCGTATACGCGAAGTTTCTACTTTCTTTGAATGCGATATGGTTATTTGCGATAAACACAGAAAACGCGCCAACGAAATTGCAAGCATGGTTGTTATAGGTGATGTGAAAGATAGAAACGTGGTTTTGATTGATGACATTTGCGACACCGGTGGAACTTTAGCAAAAAGTGCTCAGCTATTATTGGATAAAGGCGCTAGAAGTGTTCGTGCTTTTTGTACTCACCCCGTATTGAGTGGAAAAGCATATGATAACATTGAAAACAGTGTTCTGGAAGAGCTTGTTGTTTGCGATACCATACCGCTCAAAAAAGAAACCAGCAAAATAAGGGTAGTGTCAACCGACGATCTATTCGCAACTGCCTTACGTCATGCTTACGAGAATAAAAGCATAAACAGCTTGTTCATTCGCTCTAGGTTAGCCAAACAAGGATTATAAATCTTATTAAGGAAGTACTTCTACAAAGAAATGGTTCGGGTTATTCCGATTGATGATTTCGTTACCAGGATACCCGTTTAGCTCCAGACTGTTTATGTTAAGTCTATCCCAGTAAAAAGTTTGATTTACTGTTTGGTTCAATTTGTTTACCACGTGAAAGCTGGTACATTCATTTCCTTCAATAATTAAATCGCCTTCATAGTAAGTGGCAAAGCTATATAGCGTAAACAAATACAAACCGGGTTGACCGGGAACTATTCCCATTTTTGCTCTGTTGTAAGGTCGACTTCTTTCAAATGTAATGTTGATTCCTGGGTAGTATCCTGTGCTGAATTGTCCTTGTAATACCAATGGATTGAATTCTATGTTCGCATAATTCAATCCGTAATTACCTCCTCCCTGATTGACTACCTTATATCCTTGAATGGCCAAATTCGCATAATCAATGGATTTGATGAAACGAAGTCCATTTTTGCTCTTCATCGTATCATTCAATTGACAAGTAAAGAACAAAGTATCGAATACCCTGATGGTTTGTGTATCTGATATAGAAATATTGAAAGGAGCGAAAACGGTATCGCGGTTATATTCATCACACAGGCGATAAGGCGAACTGCCACATTTGAAATTTTGTGTGATCAAAGTGATGATAAACAATCCGAAAAAAAGGGTAATGCTGTTTTTCATAACATGAAGATTACTGATGTAAAGACAATGCAAACATAAAAAATGTTGCCTAGCTCCATTTGCTGATTTGTCTCATCAGAGCCAAAAAAGGCTTGGGAATTGCAGATTCCAGTGTAATTTTTTCATTCGTTTCATCCACAAAAACAACTTTGTGCGCATGAAGTGCAAGTCGATTGATGAAAGGTCTTTCTTCATCTTCTTGTTTGCTGAGTTTATATCCAGATTTAATAGAAGATAGCAACACAGGCTTCCCGTCTCCGTAGAGTTCATCAACGGCCAAAGGATGCCCCATGTGTTTTGCATGCACCCGAATTTGATGGGTTCTGCCGGTATGAAGCTGAAAACTTACCAAAGAAAATGGCTTATACGCTTCGAGAACCTGATAGGAGGTAACTGCTGCCTTTCCGTTCCTGTGAACCGTCATTGTGCCCTTCAGCGTCGGATGTTCTGCCATTGGTGCATCAATCGTTCCTTCCGAAGCGCTGGGCTTCCCAATGACTACACCCACATAGTATTTTTCAATTTCACGATTCTCAAAAAGAGAACATAGGTATTGATGGGTTTTTTCGTTTCTTGCGAAAATCACCAGACCACTGGTATCTCGATCCAAACGATGAACCGTATAGATAGAACCGTACTTTTCTTGTAGCATTTCCTTCAACGACTTTGCCGTTTGCATTCGATCCGGAATGGTTAACAATCCCGAACTTTTATCTACTACCAGAAATCGTTCGTTTTCGTGAATGATATGAAAAGGGGAGTTACTCAATCTCTTTTTTTGTTTTTTTCTTGGAGTTGTTCATGTATTTAAGCAGCCTAATTTCCCTTTCATTGAGGTGTCGCCATTTTCCGCGCTCTACATTTTTCTTGGTTAGTCCGGCGTACATTACGCGGTCTAGTCCTTTTACATCATAGCCAAGATGTTCGAATATGCGTCGAACGATTCTGTTTCTGCCGCTGTGAATTTCCAGTCCGATAATCGATTTGTCTCTGGCATCTGCATATGCAAGGCTATCAACCAAAACTTGACCATCTTCTAAAATCAATCCGGCCAGTATTTTTTCGAAGTCAGCTTTGGTTAATGGTTTATCGAGACGAGCTTCGTACACTTTCTTTATTTCGAAGCTGGGGTGTGATAGCTTTTGTGTGAGGTCTCCGTCGTTGGTAAGCAACAAAACACCAGATGTGTTTCTGTCTAAACGTCCGATTGGATAAACGCGTTCTGTAGTTGCACTTTGTATCAACTGCATCACTGTTTTTCTTCCTTCAGGATCATCGTTGGTAGTGATGTAATCTTTCGGCTTATTCAAAAGAATATATTGAAGGTTTTTGGTGACAAACAATTTCTTGCCATTGAAAAACACTTCGTCTGTTGGATTTACTTTGTATCCTGGCTCCGTAAGTATGACATTGTTCACTTTCACTTTGCCTTCTTGTATAAACATTACCGCCTCTCTGCGTGAGCTAACGCCACAATGGGCTAAATACTTATTCAGTGGCATTTGTTCCGTAATGCCGTTTGTTTTTTGTGTGTCGGATTTGGTAGCGCTTTTCGGAGATTTAGTTCCCGCTTTTTGATCTGCAGCTTTTGCTCTTTGACCAACTGGTGTTACATTCCCCAGTTTTTTGGCTTGTCTTGCCGCGTATTGTTCTGCTTTGAGTTTTTCGAAGAAGGCTGCTTTTTCTTTTTTGGCTTGCTTTTTTTCTTGTCGGAATTCTTCTTTTACGACGCTGTTCTTTTTCTGTCCGATGAATTTCTTAAACGGGGAGTTGCTCATGATGTTTGGTTTGCTGTTTTACAACAGGATTTCTTCAAAGATAACCGAATATTTCGTTTAGTAAAAGAAAAAGCCACTTCATTCGAAGTGGCTTTAAACAAAATTCGTGCTTGATTATGGGAAAATACCCAATTCTGCGTAGCTCGTACCCACTTTATTAATGGCACTTACATAAGCTGCAGTACGCATATCAGGGATAGAAGGATTCGCATTCCAGATGTCCATGATTTCGCGGGTTGCGGTAATCATGGTTTCTTCCAATCCACTATGAACCAAGTCTTGTTCTTCTGGTCCGTGCATGATGAAATTTCTGTTTTCTGCATTCACTTGTTTTCCTGTCAATTCTTCCATTTGACTTAGAATCTTGGTGTTCAGGTTTTCTGTGAATCTTTTTTCCATACGACCATAACGAACATGGCTAAGGTTTTTCAACCATTCGAAATAACTTACGGTTACACCACCAGCGTTTAAGTACATATCTGGAACACATAAAATTCCTTTTTGGATGAAGATTTCATCTGCTTCTGGTGTACAAGGTCCGTTCGCTGCTTCACCTATAATTTTCGCTTTAACACGTGGTGCGTTTTCTCCGTTGATTACATTTTCCAATGCAGCAGGAATAAGAATATCACACTCCAATTCTAATGCATCTGTATTTTTTGCCAAATTGGTTGCTCCTGGGAAATTAAGGATAGATCCTGTTTTTTTTCTGTGTTGGAAAACTTCATCTTCGTTCAATCCATCAGCACAATAAATAGCACCTTCATATTCTGCAAGTCCAACGATTTTAGCACCGCCTTCTCTGA
>JBDLUO010000073.1:0-5956 GCA_039805285.1 Bacteroidota bacterium | reverse complement strand
GGTTTGATGATGATGTTGTCCGCAGAAATCAAGCGCCCATCACTTTCATGCAATTGCCACGCAATTTGAACAGCACGAGGCCAATTGTCAAGATCTGTAATGGGGGCATTGTAATTTTGCGGTAGCCCTGTGGTTTCGGTGTCAAATATGATGTACATGATGCAATAAGGTCAGGTTAAATCATTTTATGTTTCCATTTTCCATACTTTAAAAAAGTGATGGAGCAAATGCCCAAAATGATGAAGTAAAGATAATCGGCCAACCACAAAATTGGAACTTCCCAAGTGGTGAATTTGACCATCGTATAAACGAAAATGGCGTAGATGATAGATGTAATAACTTCAATCCAAAATCCAGCCATGGTAGAGCCTGTTCCTTCTACAACGGCTAGCATTATGGAAGTAAAGCTGTAAATGATCATAGCGGGTAATATGATCTTCATCGTTTCAAGCGTAAGTCGGATGGTTTCCGAATCGTGAGTGAAGTGCGATGTAATCCAGTTGGGATAAAGCCAAAGACCATGGGACAGGATAAGAATACCCGCCAAGTTCATGAGACCCACGCGCCAAGTGAGTTTTTTGATATCATTCCATCTTTTTTCGGCCATCAATTGAGAGGTATAGGTTCTGGTAGCTGAAGAAAATCCCATGACACTGACCCAAGCCAACATGTACATATTGCGCACAATGAATGCAGATTGTAAGGATGCAGGGCCTCTGCTTTCAATCAAAGTGTAAAATGCCATCCAAACGCCAAGCGCTAGGAGCATTTGAAATACAATGGGCATCCCTAGTTTTAAGATGAGCATTGTATCGGACCAATAAGGTTTAAAAAATGAATGGATATCTTCCGATGCTTTTTTGATTGAGTAAATGAAAAGGAAAATCATCCCCAGGGCTTCTGCAAGAGTTGTGGCTAACCCAGCTCCACTTGAACCCATTGGTTTTATCCCAAGTCCGCCAAAAATGAACCAATAATCCAAGACGATATTGCTCAAAGAGGTGATGAGCAATGTATATAGAATGACTCTTGTTTTTGCGATTCCCGACCAATAAGCCAATAAGATAGCTGTTGGTGTATAAAACCAAAATCCCCATTGCCTGTATTCAAGAAAAGAGATCATGTAATTTCTGATTTCCGTATTTTGAATGTTGTAATCCAAAAAAGGAGGCAAGATGAAATGCAAAATACTCCATTGAATGAGTGCAATCAATAAGCCCAACATCCATCCGTTTCTGATTATTCCATTTATCAGCTCTTGTCTATCCTCTCCAACGCGACGGGCAATAATGATCTGGATGGAGCTGGCTATTCCTGTTGTTATCATTCCAATGGTGATGTAGCACAGCCCAATGTAGGAAACGGCACTCATGGCATTGCCATTGATTTGGGCGACAAATAGGTTGTCTGTAAAAACAACGAAGAATTGAATGAATGCCCCAAGACTCATGGGAAGAGCTACCTTTAACAGTGAAGGCAATTGTAAGGAGAGTTGGGGATGGTTCATGTTCCTGCAAACTTACAAGATGCGAGACCTTTTCTTGAAATAAATGCGTTTGGAATGCGCTGAAAGTATTGAAAATAGTGGATTAGAGGGGTGTGCGCCCTGCGGTTTTCAACAAAATCAGGCATTTTTCAACAAAAACGAATGAAAGTGCTTGATGTACTTGCGTTTCAGAATTTTCTGCTTTTACATTTGTCTTGTTCACACATTACTAACCTTAAAAAAAATTAAAGAAATGAACAAAGCAGAATTAATCGACGCAATCGCAGCTAACGCGAAGTTGACAAAGGCTGATGCTAAAAGAGCATTGGATGGTTTTATCGAAGTAACTACTAAGGCTTTGAAAAAAGGCGACCGTATCGGTTTGGTAGGTTTCGGTTCTTTCAGCGTTACTAAGCGTGCTGCTCGTATCGGTCGTAACCCACAGACTGGTAAAGAGATCAAAATCAAAGCTAAGAACGTTGTACGTTTCAAAGCTGGTTCTGAATTGGCTGCTAAAGTGTAATCCACTTAACAGTTAGAAAGCCGTTCCTTTTGGAACGGCTTTTTTTTTATATCATGCAGAATTTCACAATATCACAGAAGCAGGAGTTACTTCGTCGTTTTGAAGAAGTATTAACGCCTGATCGTCGCATGCGTTTTGACCAAGTATGGGGTCAGCGCAATTCTTGTTTGAGGTTGGTATTAGAAAATATTTACCAATCTTTAAATGCTAGTGCCATAGTTAGAACCGCTGATGCTCTGGGAATTCATCATTTGCATATTGTGGAAGATGAACATCCATGGACAATGAACCGCAAAATATCAAAGGGGGCTCTCGATTGGTTGGAGTTAGAGAAGAGCAAAAGTATAACTTCGACGATTTTGTCTTTAAAAGCAAAAGGATTTCAGATTGCCGTTACAGATTTTTCACCGGATGCCATTTCAATATATGATTTTAAACCCTCTTCTCCGGTTGCTGTAATAATGGGAACGGAGTTGACGGGTATTTCGGAAATAGCAAAAAGTATGGCTGATGTTTCTTTGGTAATACCCATGATGGGATTTACCCAAAGTCTCAATGTTTCTGTTGCATCTGGAATCATACTTTCTCAATTGTCTCCCATAACACGCGCGCTAAATCAGTCCTTTCCGTATTCAGATGAGCAGAGATTGGATGCCATGTTGCATTGGTCCAAGAATGCCATTTATTGGAGCAATACCATTGTTGAACAGTTCGAGTCGGAAATTAAAAACGCCTAGATTAATCTTGGTCAAATAGATTTAGTTTAAAATTGAGTAGGACAGGAACAAGATCTGTCCAGTCAATCTCTCGGTTGAGAAATTCAATGTACCCATCATCGTAATAAAGGATATAGGCGGGCGCCCGCAATGTCTCTATTATTTCTATCATCGTAAACGATTTCCCTCGTGCCCAGCAGATTTCTGCTATCGGCATTTCCTGTATCGCATGATTCCATGGGTAACCGATATTGTTATTCCAATCCATTTCGAATTGTCCAAGAGCACTTTTGGTATAGTGATATAGGCCTGATGTGTCTGCGGTGCATAAAGTGAATGGGTAATAACTTTTTCTTCTGTATGCATTTTGATAAAGTGAATCAACATTGTTCAGACTATCTTTTGTGTAGGTAATTTCGGATTGGTGATTGAAAGAAATCCCATCGACGTATTGTAGTCTTTGGACCTCAGTTTCATTCTCCATACAAACGAATTCACCTTGTATGATCCCGTCAATCCGCTGATAATTGCATATAAGGCTGTCACTCCTGAATTCTTTAATCTTTTCCAAGTTGTCTTTTTGTTCAATTATTTTAACCAATTTCCCTACTTTGTATTTCTCGATTTTTTTGGTTGAGTCAGGATATATTGTGGTTTTTTCCACCGGTAGTCCATTGGGGTCTTTTTTGAAGATGGTAGTAATGTCGTTTGTTTTGAGGTGCAAGTAAGTGAAACGAGTGGGCAGGTTTCTTTCAAATTCGATGGTATCAGCCAAAGGGTCTTCATCTCTCATTCGGTAGCAAAGGCCATTGTAACTGTACCATTGGGTTCTGTTCTGATTGGGGATATGGTTGTAATTGGTGATCAATTGCACCAAACTTAGTTCTCCTGAAGTAGTATATTCTTTTTTTACAGCCTTGCCATCGGGGAGAAAGGAAAGTTCAGCCATGGTTTTTCCGTTATCATAGAACTTTTTGTATGGATAAAGTTTTCGATAGGGATTATTTTTAGGATACTCAATCTGTTCCCAGAGACTGCCATTTGGATAGTTGTGAATGTATTTTCCAATTCGTCGGTCTTCTTCGGCAATTGGTCTTGGGTCAAATGCATATTCTTTTTGAGAAATCAATGTGCCGTTTTCACTCCACTCCAAAGATTTTCCTACAGGAACAAGGGCAGGTGAAAACCCTTTGTCATCTATTTGTTGATCAGACAATGAATCGGGAAAGTTCTTTTTGAATTCCTCTGCGGTAAGTTGCACGTAGCTGTACTCAACCAATTTTTTTCCGTTCGAATAGAAAACGGTTATGTCCAATTGCCTCCGATGGTTTTCTGTTTCGGAAATTTTCCATCTTTCATTTATTCGTCCTAAGCTATCCCAAACTAGGTAAAGTGCTGAAAAAGGCTTGCTTTGGATAATATGATAGTCATGGGTTTGTGTTTTTAAGTGCCATTTTTTTTCTCGGATGAGGTGGCCGTTTTTAAATTCCCTAATGGCTCTTTCATTGCCTATTATTTCCTCTAAAGTACCATTCAAAGCCTCTTTGCAAGTGGAGTCTGCATAGTAAGTGCTGAAAAAGTATAGTCCACCCTTTTTGTGCGCAGGATTCCACTTTTGGGCAAACGATATGCATGCAAAAAAAATGAAGAGAAGGGTGGTGAGGTATCGCATTTTCGAATTTAGTCATTTTCCTTAAAATCGTATGTGCATAATTCTGCATGATTTATAATTTGTACAATTTGACAAAATGGATTAAGTTCGATTTTTGATTTGAACATGAAAACATTCCCTTTTACATCTGAACTAGGTTGGTCGGTTAGTCGCTATGACGTATTCCAAAGTTGTAAGCGCAAGTATTATTATCAATATTATGCGAAGCACGATGAGCCTGCAATTCGAGATAGAGCGATGATGCTCAAATCCATGACTACGGTCCCCCTGGAGATAGGTAACATAGCGCATGATGTGATGGAGAGTATTCTTCATAGGCTAATCAAATCCAGTCAGCCGGTAGATATTGACCGATTGGAAAATTTCGTTCACCAAAGGGCGGAGCAATATGTTACGAGTAAGAAATTTTTGGAGGTCCATTACAAAGAGCAGGAGCAGATTGATTGGATGCCTCTTGCTGAAAGGGCATTTTCTTCTATTCGGAACATTGTGACATCGGACAGGTTTGCTTGGATACTTGAGTTGCCTCAGTCGTCTAAAGATCAATGGATGATAGAACCCGCAGGTTTTGGAGAAACGCGTATTGAAGGAATGAAGGCCTATTGCAAAGTAGATTTTATGTTGCCACATGAAGATACCATTTATATCATGGATTGGAAAACAGGTAAGCCTGATGCGGACAAGCATCGAAAGCAGTTGATAGGGTATTCTTTATTTGCGCGTTATCATTTTGAAGGCCGATTTGCTAACATTATACCTATGGTGTGTTATGTGAAAGAAGGATATGAAGAGGTGCAGCCAGAGATAAACAATGATGACATCACATCTTTTGTAGAGACGGTAAGGAGTGAAACCACCGAAATGAAATCATACAATTTGGACGAATTCAAGAATACTCCTAAGATGAAGGCTGCATTTCCGCTTTCTGAGAGCACATCTCCTTGTAGATTTTGTGAATATCGGGAACTATGTGAGCGGTAAGTATCTTAGTTTTTGGTTTAACATTGTTCTATGAAAATCACGCTGATTCAAACAGTATTGAGTTGGGAATCTCCCGCTAAGAATTTCTTACGAATAGAAGGTATTTTGCAAAAGCAATCTAAGACGGACATTGTTGTTTTGCCTGAGATGTTCACAACAGGTTTTACCATGAATGTTGCACAACTAGAAGTGTTCTCTGCGGATTGCGCAACCATCAATTGGATGCGCGAATGGTCTAAATTTTTAAACGCTGTTTTAACCGGTAGTATTGCATTCAGAACGGAGACAGGAGCGGTGAATCGACTGATTTGGATGCGACCGGACGGTACATTTGATTTTTATGACAAAAGACATGCTTTCACTTTTGGGGGTGAAGATCAACATTATCAATCTGGACAAGAAAGGTTGATCGAGCATTGGCGAGGTTGGAATATCTGTCCATTGATATGTTATGATTTACGTTTTCCAGTTTGGAGTAGAAATAAATTCCAACACGGTGCAGCTGAATATGATTTGTTGATTTATGTGGCCAACTGGCCCAATGTGAGGAGAGAGGCTTGGTCGACGCTTCTTAAGGC
>JBDLUO010000072.1:0-15829 GCA_039805285.1 Bacteroidota bacterium | reverse complement strand
TTCTGAAACCAGTTGTACCTCAAATCTCGGGCAATTTGTTGGATGCCTTTTCCGGAATCCTGTTTTTGCTCCAACGTATTAAAATGCTGAATGAAGAAAGGAACTTTATACTTTTCTGCTGCTATTCTTACAAAATCGGCGTCATCATCACTGTCTTTTCCACGAAGACCGAAATGGGCATGAGCGATGGCAAATCGAAAACCCGATCTGTTGCACAATTCACAGAGAACCATAGAGTCAATTCCACCGCTTGCTGCTATTAAAACAGGTTCATCTGGTTTGAAAAGGGCATTTTCACGAATAAATTCAAAAAACGTTTTTTCTAGATTCAATGGGATAGATTTTAATTGGATGAGATTTTCTGATTGCTTAAGAAATCAGTTCATCCAATGCTGAACGAAGTTCGTTGAAACTGTGTTTATCATTTGCTTTTTGCGCCATTTGAAGTCCGGCTTCATATGTAGCTTCTGCCAGTTTGGGTTGATCCGTAAGTTCATACAGTTTTGCCAAATGGTAGTAGGAACCTACATAACCTGGATCTCGAAGCAGTAAAGCAGAAAGAATAGAAATAGCCTCTTGATGCTTCCCTTCTTTGATGTTTTCCATAGCTAGCGCATGATTCAAAAACGAATCATTTGGATCGCTGTTTAGCATTTCCTGAATTTTTTCTATACGACTCATGATATTGATATTAAAAAACGAGCAATGCAAACTATATTTGCAAGCCCGAAACATGGGCAAGAATTAACACAACAAAAATCTGACATGAAAATTCTAGTTTGCATAAGCAAAACACCAGACACCACTGCAAAAATAGCTTTCACGGATAACAATACGAAATTCTCCGGCGAAGGCGTTCAATGGATCATCAATCCATACGACGAATGGTATTCTTTGGTAAGAGCCATCGAATTAAAAGAAGCTGATCCTTCAACAGCAATTCATTTGGTTACAGTTGGTGGATCAGAGTGCGAACCAATCATCCGAAAGGCACTTGCTTTAGGAGGCGACGAAGCATATCGAATTCAATGCGAAGAAAATGACAGTTATGTAGTTGCCATGCAAATCGCCGCATTTGCAAAAGCCGGATCGTACGACCTCATTTTTACGGGTAAAGAAACCATTGATTATAATGGATCATCGATTGGCGGAATGATCGCTGCTGAACTAGATTATTCATTCATATCACATGCCACTAAATTTGATATAGAAAATTCTAACGCAATAATAATCAGAGAAATAGAAGGAGGAGAAGAAACTACTTCTACCCCATTCCCAATTGTTGTTAGTTGCCAGAAAGGAATGGCAGAACAGCGCATTCCAAACATGAAAGGCATCATGGGAGCAAGAACCAAACCCCTAAAAACAATCGACGCCACTCCAACCGAGCCACTAACTTCAATTTCAACCTTCGATCTTCCACCGGCGAAAGCAGGAGTTAAACTCATTTCCCCTGATCAACCAGAGGAACTCATCAGACTTTTGAAAGAAGAGGCAAAAGCCATATAATCAATATGTTACTAAAACCCATCTCAATTAATAATTGAAACAATAAAAACATGAACACGTTAATATATATCGAATTAAACGAAGGGAAATTAAAGAAAGCTGCACTTGAAGCTGCCAGCTACGGAGGCGACATAGCAAAGAAAATCGGCGGCACCGCAAATGCAGTTGTATTGGGCGAATGCACAGACGACCTATCTGAACTTGGCGCATACGGAATAACAAATGTGTTCCATGTTAAAAACCAATCTACTACCAGCTTCGACGCTCGCTCATTCTCTAAAATGATCGCCGAGGTAGTAAAAGCCCAAAACGCAAACATCCTGGTTTTCTCAAATACCATAATCGGAAAGTCATTAGCACCTCAACTTAGCGTAATGCTCAAGGCCGGATTGGTAACTGGAGCGATCGATTTGCCTAAAACAGAAAACGGTTTTATCGTAAAAAAATCGGTTTTTAGTGGTAAAGCATTTTCCGAAGTAAAAATACTTACCGACTTGAAAATCATTTCATTAAATCCAAACGCCTATAATATTACTAAAGGTGAAGGAAAGGCAAACGTTAGCGTAATTGAAACGGCCGTACCTGAAAATAAAGTGAAGGTAACCGCAGTGCAAAAAGTAACAGGCGAAGTTTCTCTTAGTGAGGCAGATATTGTAGTGAGTGGAGGACGTGGATTGAAAGGTCCAGAGAATTGGGGATTGGTAACCGAGTTGGCAGAGCTTCTTGGAGCCGCTACTGCATGTAGCCGTCCGGTTGCTGACGTGCATTGGAGACCACACCACGAGCACGTGGGTCAAACTGGATTTGCGATTGCCCCTAATTTATATATTGCCATCGGGATATCTGGCGCAATTCAACACTTGGCAGGCGTAAACAGAAGTAAAGTAATAGTTGTAATTAACAAAGACCCAGAAGCTCCATTTTTTAAAGCTGCCGATTATGGAATCGTAGGAGATGCTTTCGAAGTAGTTCCTAAAATGATCGAAGCAGTTAAAAAAATCAAGCAAGGCGCCTAATTTTTATAATATTCGTCATGTTTAAGCCTTTCATTGAATTTTGAAAGGCTTAATTTTTATATTTGTACCAACAAAAAGGAGTTAAAGTTGCCGATGAAAAAAATTGAATTAGAAATAATCGCATTATCGCACAGCATAACCCAAACCCATTCTTACGCGGTTGTGCTCGGCGAAATCAATGGAGTTCGCAGATTACCCATCGTAATTGGCGGATTTGAAGCTCAAGCCATCGCTGTCGCTCTCGAAAGAATGTCTCCTGCCAGACCCCTAACGCACGATTTGATGAAGAATTTCATGCTTGCATTTAATGTGGATCTAAATGAAATTGTGATCAATGATTTGCAGGAAGGAATTTTTTATTCCAAATTGGTTTGCAGCTCCGACAGAGATACCATTGAAATTGACTCCAGAACTTCCGACGCTTTAGCCATTGCAGTTAGATTTGGCTGCCCAATTTATACGTACGAAGAAATTTTAAATCAGGCTGGCACAATGATGGATGATGACAACAAAAAGATCACCACCCCTCAAGGCGCCCCAACGGTAACCTCTGAAGCAACTGGAGGTAACAATTTAAAAATGATGAGTACCAAGGAATTACAAACTTATCTTGATACCGTTCTTGAACAAGAAGATTATATAAAAGCCATCGCCATTCGCGACGAGCTCAATAGCCGGGAAGGAAAATAAACCCCTACAAAAATGGTCGTCTTACCCCCAGCCAAAATAAATCTCGGACTGAACATTCTTGACAAAAGACCGGATGGATTCCATAATTTGGAAACCGTTTTTTATCCCATTGACTTACATGACGTATTAGAAGTCATTGTTTGTTCGGATGCTGACATTGATTTTGAGTTCACACAAACCGGCATTCCACTAGACTGCGCACCCGAAAAAAATCTCTGCTTTAAAGCGTATCAGCTGATCAAAGCTTCTTTCCCGGAAATTGAACCTGTAAAAGTTCATTTACACAAAACCATACCAACCGGAGCAGGTATGGGTGGCGGTTCTTCTGATGGTGCATTTATGTTACAATTGCTGGAAACCCTTTTTCACTTACCAATTTCTGACGATTTGCGTAAGAGCATGGCATTAGAACTTGGCAGTGATTGCCCCTTTTTTCTGGTAAATCGCCCGTCCTTGGCCTTAGGCAGAGGCGAAATCATTAGCCCCTGTCCTATTCAACTCAAGGGGTTTCATATCTTAATCGTGAATCCTGGAATTCATATCAATACGGGATGGGCATTTAATGCGTTAGATAAAGACAGAAAACCAAATGTATTAACACAACTTGCCGAAATCCCAATAAGCGAATGGAACAAATGGGTGAAAAACGATTTCGAAAAACCTGTTTTTCATCACTACCCAGAAATTTCCTCCATAAAAGAAAGTCTATATGAGCATGGTGCTGTTTTTGCTTCGATGAGCGGAAGTGGAAGCACGGTCTTCGGCATCTTCAAAGATAAACCTCAACAATTGCCCTCTTTTCCTGAATCCTATTTTTGCAAATGGGTTTGAGTTGTTACATTTGTAATCATGTATTTGAAAAACGTTTCCTTTTTCTCGATCAATCTCGACTGGCTCAACCACTGACGCCATTTTAATTAGCCCATTTTTTTAATGGGAATGCATCCCTACGTCTCATCATTTTACATCAATCCCGGATTTTATCCGAACAATCAAGTTTGAAAGTATGTCAACTTCTATTACGCTAAGCGAAAAAACAAATCATTTTCTGGAACTGGAGGAACAATACGGTGCACACAATTACCACCCCCTACCTGTTGTGCTTGAAAAAGGTAACGGAATAAACCTTTGGGATGTTGAGGGGAAAAAATACATGGATTTTTTAAGCGGTTATTCCGCGGTTAACCAAGGGCATTGTCACCCCAGAATCATAAGTGCTTTACAAAAACAGGCTTCAATATTAACCCTTACCTCTCGTGCATTTCACAACAATGTTTTGGGAGAATATGAAAAATACATCACCGATTTTTTTGGATTCGACCGTGTATTACCAATGAATACGGGTGTTGAAGGAGGAGAAACAGCCATTAAATTGGCCAGAAGATGGGGCTATGCGATAAAAGGCATCCCAGCAAATGAAGCCAGGATTGTTTTTGTAGAGGGTAATTTTTGGGGCAGAACCATGGCAGCAATCTCTTCCTCTACAGACCCAAGTAGTTTTGAAGGTTTCGGACCCTTTATGCCTGGATTCGACCTGATTCCTTACAATGATTTAATTGCTTTGGAAGAAGCTTTGAAAAATCCGTTGGTAGCTGGTTTTATGTTCGAACCCATCCAAGGCGAAGCAGGTGTTGTTATCCCGGACGAAGGTTATCTTTCCGGCGTTAGAACCCTTTGTACCAAGTACAATGTTTTAATGATAGCTGATGAAATACAGACTGGACTCGGAAGAACTGGAAAAATGCTTGCCTGCGATCATGAAGAGGCAAAACCCGACATACTCATTTTAGGAAAAGCGTTGAGTGGAGGAACAATGCCTGTTAGTGCTGTTTTGTCTAGCCATGAAATTATGCTGACCATCAAACCCGGTGAACATGGAAGCACTTATGGAGGAAATCCATTGGCTTGTAAAGTTGCCATAGAATCGTTACAGGTACTTTTAGACGAAAATCTAACAGAAAATGCAGCAAAACTTGGAATGTTATTTAGAGAGGAGTTAAAAAAGATAGATTCTCCATTGATTTCAGAAATAAGAGGCAAAGGACTTCTCAATGCCATGGTCATAAAGCATGAAGATGCTGACGCAGCGTGGAAGATTTGTTTGATTATGATGGAAAACGGCTTGTTGGCTAAGCCTACACATGGCGATAAAATAAGATTCGCCCCTCCATTGGTAATCTCTGAACAAGAGATCAAAGACGCCGTTTCAATCATCCAAAAAAGTTTGGAAACTTTCGAACTAGAATGGGTAAAATGATACGTAAGTTTTAAAGCAGGTATCTAAAGTTGATGTTTTTTATCCGACAATACGTTGTCGATACCCCACTCTATCTTTTTCTGAAAAACAGACAATCGCTTGTCGCAGTCTGTTTTTGTGCAAATCGAACAAGAGAAATCCATACATCCATCAGAATGGACAAACAGCTCGACTGAAGAACCGAAATGTTGTTTCACTAAACCCGACAACTTCTCTACTTCGGCATGTGCTTCATGAACATTCAAATACCATGGAATAGTAAGGTGGCAATCTACGTGCATCATAGAACCGTACTTGATAACCCTCAGATTGTGCAAATCAATCCAGTTCTTCTCTCTATTCTTGTTCAGAAAGTCAATCATTTTTTCGAGCATTTCCTGATCTGCTTCATCCATCATTCCCGCAACAGAACTTCGAATAATTTTAATTCCGGTAATGAGGATGACCAGCGCGAATACCATCGCAACAATACTGTCTATCCAAGGAATTTTTGTAAGAAATAACAAGACGAGGCTTACGACTATGCCAACAGTTGTGTAGGTATCCGAAATCAAGTGTTTTCCACTGGCCAAAAGGGCAAGTGAGTTGTTCTTTTTACCTGTTTTTACACAAATGAATCCAACCAGAAAGTTAATCGCAGCTGTACCCACAATCAAATAAATACCATAATCCAATTTATGAATCTCATTTGGATGATACAGATTAAGCACAGCTTCTCGAATAATGAAGATCCCTGCTACGAAAATAAGTACCCCTTCTATGGCAGCAGATATGAATTCAACTTTACCATGACCATAAGGATGCTCCAGATCTTTGGGCTTTCCCGAAAGATAAATGCTGTAAAGTCCGATGAAACTCGCAATAACATTCACAATGCTTTCAAGTGCATCGGTGAGAATCGCAACAGAATGGGTAATGTACCAAGCAAAAACTTTGATGACAAACAAAACCAAAGAAACCAAAACGACAAGTTTTTGAATTCGAAAATTTTGCTTAGATGCGATAGAAATTGACAAAGAGTGAACTGTTTTTTTAATTATTGTTCGAAGAAAACAAATCTTTTTTGGATGACCTAAATTTTATCAATGGATTCCATTTTATTGTTGAAATACAAGCTGAATGAAGACCGAATCTAAAACAAAACCTTATTTTTGCCATCTAAAATAAACGATATGAATTTTCAACTTTCCGAGGAACATTTAATGATCCAGCAGGCTGCCAGAGATTTTGCTCAACAAGAGTGTCTGCCTGGTGTAATTGAACGTGATGAAAAACAAGAATTTCCTCGTGCTCAGATTGAAAAACTGGCAGATTTGGGGTTCATGGGTATGATGGTTAAACCAGAATATGGAGGAAGTGGAATGGATACCATTAGCTATGTTTTGGCTATGGAAGAAATCAGCAAAGTGGATGCGAGTGTTAGTGTATGTATGAGTGTGAACAATAGTTTGGTTTGTTACGGACTTCAAGAATACAGCTCTGAAGAGCAAAAGCAAAAATACCTTGTACCATTGGCTCAGGGAAAGAAAGACGGTGAGTTATATATCGGTGCTTTTCTATTGAGTGAGCCAGAAGCAGGAAGCGACGCTACTTCTCAAAGAACTACTGCAGAAGAGAAAGACGACCATTACCTTTTAAATGGTACAAAAAACTGGATCACAAACGGAAATAGCGCAAGTGTATATTTAGTAATTGCACAAACAGACCCATCAAAAGGAAGTCATGGTATTAATGCGTTCATCGTCGAAAAAAATTGGCCTGGTGTAGTTGTTGGAGCAAAAGAAAACAAATTGGGAATCCGTGGTAGCGATACCCACACGATTCTTTTTAATGATGTGAAAGTTCCGAAAGAAAATAGAATTGGACCCGATGGTTTTGGATTTAAGTTTGCGATGAAAACACTAACAGGTGGAAGAATCGGTATTGCGGCTCAAGCTTTAGGTATAGCCAGTGGAGCATTCGAACTTGCATTGGCTTATAGCAAGCAACGTAAAGCATTCGGAAAAGAAATCATGCACCATCAAATCATTCAATTTAAGTTAGCAGACATGGCGACTAAAATTGAAACTTCCAGATTGCTTTGCTTGAAATCTGCATGGGAGAAAGACAATCACATGGATTACGCACTAAGTAGTTCTATGGCTAAAGTATTTTCAAGTGAAACCGCGATGTGGACCACTACGGAGGCTGTTCAGGTTCATGGAGGATACGGATTTGTGAAAGAATACCATGTAGAACGCTTAATGAGAGATGCTAAAATCACGCAGATTTATGAGGGTACAAGCGAGGTTCAGCGCATCGTAATCAGTCGCAGCATCTTAAAATAATTCATTACCAGCATCGCTGTTTTAGAATACGATTTGTATAGGTACACGTTTGTGTTTACCTGTGCTGAATAATCATGCATTATCCCTTAAAAAGATAGAACCTATTGCCATTTCAGAAATCCACATACGAACAACTTTATTCGGAGCTCAAACTAAATGGGGTTGATTTGATTGCCGTTTCCAAAACGAAGCCCAACAGCGATCTTATGGAAGGTTATGAAATCGGGGTTAGGGATTTTGGTGAAAACTATGTGCAGGAATTGACTGAAAAAGCAGCTGCACTTCCTAAAGATATCAGATGGCATTTTATCGGTCACCTTCAAACCAACAAAGTAAAATACATCGCTCCTTTTGTGCATCTGATTCATGGTGTTGACAGTGCGAAATTATTACTGGAAATCAATAAGCAAGGCAAAAAAATAAACCGGGTAATCCATTGTCTACTGCAAATACATATAGCTACTGAGGAGAGCAAATTTGGTTTAAACGCATCAGAGTTCAATGCGATCGTACAGCATCATCTTTTAAACCAATCTCCCGAAAAACTAGAATTTGTTTCCGTAGATGGATTGATGGGTATGGCTAGCTTCACAGAAGACAAAAACAAAATACAAACTGAGTTTTCTGAATTGAGCACCCTGTTTCATACATTTAAAATCGAAAAAGACCTGACTCACACACCTACTATCCTCAGTATGGGAATGAGTTCGGACTATCCAATTGCATTAGAAACTGGCAGCAACATGATTCGGGTTGGAAGTTTACTATTTGGACAAAGGAATTATACCAAATAGAAGTACTCCACTTAAATTGAATTGCTATAAGCTACAGAAAATGTTAAATTACACCAAGAATTGACGTTTGAAAAAGCAAATGGATTAATTTGAACTAAAAAGCATTGTCTTTCAATATGGTAAACCCTATATCTACCCAAGAACAAAAGAAAGCTTTCACCTTTTCTGGTATTTTTTGCCTGATCCTCATCATTCTTTTTTTTGTAATCAGATGGAATATACAACCTCCAACAAAGGCAATCATTCAAGATTTGATCAGCATTGATTTAGGTAATGATGATCCAGGACATGGAGAAGATCCTCCTTTAATTAAAGGCAATCCTAGCCCAGTTCAGCCAGAAAATGATCAACCACAAAAAACTGCAGCAACAACGCCAGACAATGAAGATCCGGAATCCATCACCAACGAAAAAGATGTGGATGCCGCTCCGATAAACACCAACAAATCAAACCCTAAACCGAAATCGCCAACTGCAACTACGGCTACAAAAACAGAGACCAATAAGCCCAGTCCAAAACTTGTATTCAAAGGAACCAAAACTGGAGAAAACGGCAATAACACTGAAACCGACAATGAGTTTCTATCAAAAGGGAAAACACCCGGTGCCAAAGGAGCAGAAGGTACACAAACAGGCAACATAAAAACCATCCCCGTCAGCAAAAGCATGATGCAGGGATATCAATTTCAAGACGAACTAGGCACAGAAAAAATTTATGCTAAAATCAGGGTAACCCCAGAAGGAAATGCGAATTGGGTTGGATTCGAAAAAAAATCAACCAGCAGAGACCCTAGATACAAAGACGCCATCATCAGATGTTTGCCTAAAATGAAGTTCGAAAAAGAAAGCACAACCTATGAAGCCGTGATTATTTTTGATTTCAAAGCCAATTGATTCCTACCTACAATCAAAAGGCACAACATGAATTACGAAGAAACCATCGAATACCTTTTTGCTCAACTTCCCATGTTTTCCAGGATAGGAGCAGCTGCATACAAAGAAGACATATCCAATACCGTAAAGCTTTTGGAGTATGTAGACAATCCGCATCATCATTTTAAATCGATACACATTGCAGGTACAAATGGCAAGGGAAGCACCAGTCATATGCTTGCCGCCATGCTGCAAAAACAAGGCTACAAAACCGGATTATATACGTCTCCCCACATCAACGACTTCAGAGAGCGAATCAGAATCAACGGACAAATGATTGAAAAATCCTTTGTAATTGACTTCACGGAAAAGACCAAAGCATTCAGCGAATCCCTTTCACCTTCCTTTTTTGAACTTACGGTAGCGATGGCATTCAAATATTTTGCCGATGAAAAAGTGGATATCGCAGTTGTTGAAACAGGCATGGGTGGTCGTTTAGACAGTACCAATGTGCTAACTCCCCTTCTTTCCGTTATTACCAATATCGGCATGGACCACACCGTTTTTTTAGGAGACAGCATCCCAAAAATCGCTTTCGAAAAAGCAGGAATCATCAAGCCAGGAATACCTGTGGTTATTGGAGAAAAAGACCCAGAGTCTGAACCCGTTTTCAGAGAAAAAGCATCAAAAGAAAAATCGGAAATTTTATTTGCGTCAGATAAATATAACGTCACAAATGTCTTACAACAAAACAATTTGATCGAGTGCGACATCACAGATTTGGTTAATAGACATACCGAGCATTTTTCTTTGGACCTAACGGGGACCTATCAATTGAAAAACATACGAACGGTGCTTGCTGCTGAATATATGTTACAACAACTTGGTTTTCCAATAGCAGCTGAAAATGAAAAATTTGCTTTGGCTCATGTAAAGCAACTAACAGGCATACATGGCCGATGGGACAAAATCGGCTCTAACCCTGATACCTATTGTGATGTAGCGCATAACTGCGAAGGGATTTCAGAAATACTTCAACACCTAAATAAGCATTATCCAAGAAGTAAATACCATTTCGTAATGGGCTTTGTTAAGGACAAAGACCTGAACAAAGTGATTGGAATGATGCCAACTGATGCAAATTATTATTTTTCAAATGCACATATTCCGAGGGCCTTGCCACATCATGAACTTTTGGAACTTGCATTAAGCGCTGGACTTTCGGGCAAATCTTTCGACGATGTAAATGACGCTTTGGCTTTTGCGACTCAGTCTGCAAAGGAAGATGATGTGATTGTGATATGCGGAAGCTTTTTCATTCTTTCGGAGTTGAAAAATGTTTTTGTTGGTCTATAGACCAACAAAAACGACCAACTATTACAACCAACTACACCACAAAATCACGCTCAATCAAGGAGGATATTTGAGCTACATGATGTTTGCCATGCCACGCATAATTTCCCAACATGTACCACAAACTCATGCTCTTTTCGTATTCTGGATGATATAAAGTTCTTTCCCAATCTTCTGCACGCATATGCGACATAAGCTCGTGCCATTTCAAGTGTAAAGCATGCAATAAAGTGGTTGATACATTTACCGGTAACCCAACATCCGACATATTTGCCCAGCTGTCCTGATTGTATGGTTTGATGGTTGGATTGTTTTCTGACAAAGCCAACTTAAACCTGATAAATGCATTCAAATGACTATCGGCTATATGATGAACGACCTGTTTCACCGTCCAACCCTCTTTCTTATAAGGGGTGTTGAGTTGATATTCATCTAAATGCTGAATGGTAAGTTCGAGCAGTTGTGGAAGAAAACGAATTTCGAGCAATCGTTCTCTCAACAGACTTTCTGAATAAGGTGCAGGTTCATATTTTCCGATGGGGAAACTGAAGTCTTGCATTATTTGGTAACCGCAGGTTTGATGCCTAAAAGATTGATTTCAAAAATAAGGGTTGAGTGCGGAGGAATTTGTCCACCTGCGCCTCGCTCTCCGTAGCCAAGTTCACTTGGAATATATACTTTCCATTTTGCACCTACTGTCATTTGTTGTAGTATTTCTGTCCAACCACGAATCACTCCTCCTAATGGAAAGGTAGCGGGTTCGCCTCTCTTCACAGAGTTATCAAACTCTTTACCATCGATCAATGTTCCAACATAATGTACAACAACAGTGTCTGCTGCTATCGGTTTTTTTCCATTGGGATCACCTGCTGTCATTACTTCATATTGTAAACCATTGGGCAAGGTAATTACACCTGGCTTTTTCTTATTCTCTGCAAGAAAAGCGGTTCCAACCTCTTTTGAAGCAGCCGACTTTTTTTGATTGTACTCCTGTAGTTTTTGTTGTAGTGTTGAATTACACATATCGGGTTTCATTAAGGTTGTTTTGTTTTTAAATACATCATCAAATGCCTTCGACATCAAAGACAAATTCAACTCTTCAATGCCTTGGTCTTTCATGTTCATTGCAATACTGACACCAACAGCATAACTGAAACTATCCAATCCGTTTTTCATAGGATTCCCTGTTTCAATCTTATTTGAAGGTGATCCAGTTTTGGTTTTTTTGGTTTGAGCGAATGTTACGTTTGCAACAGCTATGGTTGCCAGTAAAATACAAATTGTTTTTTTCATATTGATTTTTCTATTGTGGCGTAAATTTAATCTTCTTTCCATTCATGTCCCGTTAGGGTTAAAAAAACATCTTCCAAATTTGCATTTTTAACTTGTTTTTTTCTTTCAAAACCGCTGCTTACCAATTCGTCTATCATATTTTCTGGCGAATCGAGTTTAACAATTTTCCCTTGATCCATGATGGCAATTCGATCACAAAGTTCCTCTGCTTCATCCATATAATGGGTTGTGATGATTACCGTTGTGCCTGCATCTCTGATTTCACGAATCAAATCCCATAAATTCCTTCTTGCCTGCGGATCCAATCCTGTTGTTGGTTCGTCTAGAAAAACGATACGTGGTTCATTAATTAAAGTAGTGGCTATTGAAAATCGCTGTTTTTGCCCTCCACTCAGTTCCTTGGTTTTGTTCTTTGCTTTGTCTTTCAAATTTACTTTTTCAAGCAATGACATCGGATCAACCGCTTTGTTATAAAGACCACCAAAGAGTCTGATGAGTTCAATTAAATTCAACCCTGGATAAAAACCAGAGGACTGCAATTGAACACCAATTACTTTTTTTATGGAAGAAGCATCTTGGTCCAGATCAAATCCGTCTATGCTGATTTTACCAGATGTTTTTTCTCTTAGTGTTTCCATGATTTCGAGGGTAGTCGACTTCCCGGCTCCATTCGGACCAAGCAAGCCAAATATCTCTCCTTCGTAAACATCAAAACAAATGGATTTCACGGCTTCAAAATCACCATATCTTTTTACAAGATCTGTAACGGTTATTATTTTCTTTTTCGAGTTATTCATGTATGGATCAATCAAATGGTTTTTTCATATTCTTCCATCATCAATTTACTACCTACAAAAAAAGGTGTTCTTTGATGTACTTTTTCGGGTTTGATCTCCAATATTCTTCTTTCTCCATCTGTTGCTTTACCTCCCGTTATTTCTACAATAAAAGCAAATGGGTTACACTCATAGAGCAGTCTAAGTTTACCTTGAGGTTTATCGGTTGTACCTGGATACATAAAGATTCCGCCCTTGATTAAGTTGCGATGTACATCTGCAACCATACTTCCGATATAGCGTTGCGTATAGGGTCCGCCGTTAGACTTGTCTTTTTGCTGACATGCAGTGATGTATTTCTGTACTTTCTCGTTGTATTGAAAGAAATTTCCGTGGTTTACAGAATATACTTTTCCTTGTTCCGGACATTTAATGTCAGGATGACTCAATGTGAATTCACCGATGGATTGATCGAGCGTAAATCCCTGACAACCTCTTCGGGTCGCATAAACAAGCATGGTGGATGAACCATAAATCACATATCCTGCAGCAACCTGATTGATTCCTGCTTGCAGGAAATCTTCTTTTGTGGCTGGTTTCCCTAACTCACTGGTTCTTCTGTAAATGCTAAAGATGGTCCCAATCGATACATTCACATCAATATTGGAAGACCCATCAAGCGGATCAAAAAGACAAACATATTTAGAATTGTTGCTGATTTCGTCATCGAATACCACGATATCATCCATCTCTTCGCTACCGATTCCGGCGCAGCTGATCCCATGCCGAAGAACACCCATAAATTGATTGTTGGCGAAAATATCCAACTTTTTTACTTCCTCTCCCTGCACATTCGTGGTACCGGCATCTCCGAGAATATCCACTAACCCGGCTTTATTTACCTCAACATGAACCCTTTTGGACGCCAATCCGATGTCTCTTAACAATCCTGCCAATTCGCCTGTTGCATTCGGAAAATCACGCATCTGCTGGATGGTGAACTCGTCGAGGGTTTGTATTTTTCTGTTTACGCTCATTTTTATCTAAGATTATGCCCTGAAGGAATTAATTTTGTGGCTCAAATGTAAGCTTATTTATCATTTTCGAGTGTGATAAAAAGCGGTAAAAAAACTGGCATATGAAGGTGTATAAATTTGGAGGAGCGAGCATAAACAGCGTAACAAGATGTAGCGAATCGGCAGAAATCATCGGCAAAAATTCTGCCGAAAAGCTTGTCGTTATCATTTCCGCAATGGGAAAAACAACGAATGCATTAGAAGAAGTGGTTCATGCATTTACCTCTGGCGACAGAAGCCATGCACTTTCAACATTTGAAGGGCTTAAGCAAAAACATCTTTCGCTATGCGATGAATTGTTACAAAAAGAGAACCGCCATGCCAAAGAAAAACTGGGTGAAGTTTTCACGGAAATTGAATGGCTATTGCACGATCATGCCGTTCGTCATTTCGATTATTACTACGATCAGATTGTTTGCGCGGGTGAATTGATGAGTACGATTATCATGCATGCACTTCTGATTGAAAAAGGATACTCAGCCACATGGTTAGACGTTAGGGATGTATTGCGAACCGACAATCAATTTAGGAATGCGAGTGTAGATTGGGACTATTGCACAAGTTCAATTTCTGAAGCAGTTGCACAATCATTTGAGAAGCATTCTATTCTGATCACACAAGGGTTTATCGGAGCAACCAGTGAGAATGAGAGCACCACACTTGGAAGAGAAGGAAGCGATTATACTGCAGCCATTTTTGCGAACATATTGGATGCAGAATCTGTAACCATTTGGAAGGATGTGGATTCGATAATGAATGCGGATCCGAAAGTTTTTACAGATGCGGTTGCCATACCCAGACTCAGTTTTAATGAAGTGATAGAAATGGCTTACTACGGAGCTCAGGTGATTCATCCCAAAACGATAAAACCTTTGCAAAACAAAGGCATTCCGCTTTTAGTGAAAAGTTTCATTCATCCCGAATTAGAAGGCTCTAGGATCGATCAGGTTCCGGTTAAATCGTTACCTCCTATCATTGTTAAGAAACAGGATCAGGTTTTACTGAAATTTACTTCGAGGGATTTTTCATTTTTAGAAGATGAAACCATAGGTTGGCTTCAATCAAAATTCAGCCAATTCAAGGTAAATCCGAATGTCAGCCAGAAAACCGCAATTTCTCTTTTATGTTGTTTTGATGATAAGCCAGAACGTATTGAGGCGCTGTGTCTCGAAGCTGGGGCTATATTTGATGTTCAACTGGAAAGGAATTTGACCCTGTTGACCGTAAGACATTACGATCCAAGTAAATTGGCTGATCTTGTAGGAAGCGGAACATCCATTCTAGAACAAAAAACACCTGAAACAATTCAGGTGTTGATTAGGTTATAAAAATAAATCTTATCTATCAATTGATTACATACTCGCCTTTCCTGTTTACCATGATGATTGGCAAATCTTTTTCTGATTCGAAGTGATCATATACTTCTCTGATGTTGGCGTTAAATTTCTGAAGATACTCGTTGTCTTTGATGGTTTTATTGAGATGCTCCAATGATGCTCTAACATTATAACGCACTGGGAAAATATGTACCGAAATAAATTCTTGTCCGCTGTTTTTTGCTGCTGAGGCGAGTACATACAATTCTTCTATCGGGTCGTCGCTGATTGCAATGCATCCTGTTGAAACACAATTTCCATGAATGTAAATGGCGCCACCTGGTTTTTCTGCATCGCTTAAAATGCGATCCGAAGCATTGGGGTAATTGATTCCCAATGATAAATGATAATTGCTATTGGGGTTAAACTCGTTTATGTGGTAAAATCCTTCTGGAACTTGATAATCGCCTTCCATTCTTTTTGGACCCATGGTTCCGCTTTGCATGCAGATTTTATAGGTTTTAAATAACTTAAAGGAACCATCAGCCTG
>JBDLUO010000071.1:0-10068 GCA_039805285.1 Bacteroidota bacterium | reverse complement strand
AGAGAGAAGCATCAGTGTCGCTTTTTTTCTAGGCTTTTTGATTGTTTCGCTTCAATCACAATCACAGAATCCAAGCAACGCTCAAGATACCACCAAACCTATAAGGTCGGTGAACTTACATTATCCTTTAACCGACAGGAGAGGAGATGGTCTTTCTTCGGGTAATTACAATTCTTTCGACTTTTTTAAGCCCTCAGATCAAAAAGATTCTGTGGTTTTCGACTACGATACCAAGCGCTATGTTGTCTACGAAAAAATTGGCAATCGATACTACAGAACGCCAGTGTCGTATGATTACAACGAATATTGGAGCATTCGAAATCGTCAAGCAGAGGTTGATTATTTTCAACAAAGAGCCAATACGGTCAACATTCTGAATAGAGGAAAATACATCAAACCTCGTTTATCTCTAACAGACAATCTTTTCAATCGACTTTTTGGAAATGGGAAAATTGAAATTTCTCCTCAAGGGAATGTCGATATTACAGCAGGGTATCAGGGTCAAAAAATCAATAATCCAACACTCCCTGAGCGTGCCAGAAAAAATGGTGGTCTAGACTTTCAGATGAATACCCAGCTGAATGTGAATGCCAACATTGGTGATAAACTCAAGTTTCCGATCAACTACAATACGCTGGCAAATTTCGACCTCGACAATCAACTTAAATTAGACTATACCGGAAAAGACGACGAGATATTGAAACGTTTTGAAGCAGGAAACATCAGCTTCCCTGCAAAAGGAACTTTAATCCCAGGCGCACAGCAATTGTTCGGACTCAAAACACAATTACAGTTCGGTAAACTTTTTATCACAGGTGTACTCGCGAATCAGAAATCACAAAGACAAAATGTGAATCTGCAAGGAGGAACTGCAGCAACGCCATTCGAAATTAAAGCGGATGAATACGAAGAAAACAGACATTTTTTAATATCGCAGTATTTTAAAGAAAACTACAACAAAGTAATGTCGAACCTCCCGGCCATAACGGCTCCGGTTCAGGTACTTCGTATGGAAGTTTGGGTAACGAACAGGAATGGAACTACAACTGACACCCGCGACATCGTTGGTTTAGCAGATCTGGGAGAGACCAATCCTTATCTTCAGGCACCTGTTGTTAATGTGCTCACAGGCCTTCCAGTTCCTTTCAATGCAGCCAATGATTTGTTGAGTAATATTTTAAACAGACCAAACTCAAGAAACCCTGCCTTTATCTTCAGTAATCTTCAATCAATCGGGTTGAGCCCGGTTCAAGATTTCGAGAAAACATTTGCAAGAAAACTAGACAGCACACAATATACCTTCAACAGACAAGTTGGTATGCTTTCTTTAAGTCAACCGCTGCAAACGGATGAAGTGTTGGGCGTAGCTTTTCAATATTCTTATAATGGAAGAATTTATCAAGTAGGTGAATTCTCTCAGGATGTAACGCCAGACAGTTCCACTGCCACACAAAAAGTTCTGTTCCTTAAATTGTTGAAGGCGACTTCTCAGCGACCTTCTTTGCCTATTTGGAGATTGATGATGAAGAACGTTTATTCCATCGGATATGGAACATTGTCTGCATCAGACTTTAAGCTCGATGTATTGTATCAAGAGCCTGGATTAGGAGCAAAACGATACGTACCATACGGAGATAAAAATCAAGGATCTCCAATGATTTCATTGATCAATTTGGATAGACTTAACAGTCAGCTCGATCCACAGCCGGATGGCGTTTTTGATTATGTAGAAGGATTTACCGTCAACTCCAACTACAGCAGAGTGATGTTCCCTGTATTGGAGCCATTCGGACGGGACCTTGCAAATCAGATTTATACAAACATTCCACTAACGGTAACGGATACGCTATTTTATTACTTGTATGATTCCATAAAAGCCGTTGCACAGCAATATCCCAATATAAACCGTTTCGTTTTGAAAGGGACGGCAAAAACTTCAGGATCATCTGAGATCAGTATCGGATTCAATATACCCAAGGGTTCTGTTGTGGTAACAGCAGGAGGAAGAACCTTGCAAGAGGGAATAGATTACGATATCAACTACGATTTAGGTACAATTAAAATGACCAATCAGGCCATTCTGAATGCAGGGTTGCCGGTTCAGGTAAATTTTGAAAACAACGCCACCTTTGGATTGCAACAGAGAAATTACATGGGGCTTAGGTTGGATTATCTTGCAAAAAATACACAAAAGGAACAATTGTCTTTTGGTGGTACCATTGTGAGATTAGGAGAGCGCCCTTTCTTTACCAAAGTCAATTATAACGAAGAGCCTATAAGAAATACAATGTATGGGGTTGATGTAAATTACCGCAAAGACCTTCCACGCTTAACTAAAATTCTGGATAAACTGCCATTCTATTCTACTACTGCTCCATCCAGTATAAACGCATACGGAGAGGGAGCATATCTAAAGCCAGGACATGCGCCTCAAATCGGAAGAGGGAATAATGGGTTGGTTTATATTGACGATTTCGAAGGAAGTAAATCAGGCATCGATTTGAGATTTCCATTAATCAGCTGGGTAACCGCATCAACGCCGGCGAATGCAACAGATCGCAGCGGAAATATTTTATTCCCAGAAGCTTTGGCGAACAACAGTTTGGATTATGGAAAAAACAGAGCGAAATTATCTTGGTATCAAATTGAACAAACGCTACAACAAGTTGATGCTGCAAATAATCCAATCAGGGATAGAAATGAATTGAGTGACCCTAGGGTTAGGCAGGTTTATCAGAAAGAAATATTTCCCCAGAGAACCACAGGTTTTGGCGAAAGTCAGTTGATCACTTTCGACATGGCTTATTATCCAACAGAAAAAGGTCCTTACAATTACGAAACAAACAGCGCAGAAATCAATGCCAATGGAAGTCTGATAAATCCGACAAAAAAATTCGGAGGTTTGATGAGAAGTATCGATCAGACAGACTTTGAAACAAGCAATATTGAGTTTATTGAATTCTGGATGCAGGATCCATTTATTTTGCCACAGTATTCCAATTCGAACGGAGGAAAGTTGTATTTCAATTTGGGTAATATCTCGGAAGATGTTTTGAAAGATGGAAGAAGATTTTATGAGAACGGATTGCCTACACCCAATGCGCCAGCTCCCATTGAAAATACCATTTGGGGTAAGGTTCCGCGTAATCCCATTCAGGTTACCAATGCATTCAGTAACAATCCGAGCGATAGACCCTTTCAGGATGTGGGATTCGATGGATTGTCGGACACGGCAGAAGCGTCTAATCGTATAAGTTATCTTTCTGAATTGGAATCCACTTTTGGAACAAACTCTCCAATCTATCAAAAAGCAATTGCAGATCCATCGAGCGATAATTTCAAAAATTACAGAGATGGAACATTTGCCCCGAATGATGGTATCCTTAAGCGATATAAAAACTACAACAATCCAGATGGAAACTCACCCATTTCTGATGGAGGTCAGTTTTCCAATGCTGCAACACTTTATCCGGATGGAGAAGATTTAAATCGTGACAATACACTCAATGAAATCGAAGAATATTTTCAGTACATCGTTGATATAAAACCCAAGGATGCTCCGGAAATGATTATCGGAAACAATTTTATTGTTGATAAAAAAGAAGTGGCTGTTGGACTCGTAAACGGAACAACCAGAAATGAAACATGGTATCAATTTAGAATACCCATCGGAAACTATGACCGCAAAGTGGGAAATATTCCTGATTTCAAATCGATACGTTTCATGAGAATGTTTATGACCGGATTCGAAGACAGTGTGGTGCTTCGTTTTGGACTTTTACAATTGACAAGAAACATTTGGAGGAAATTTAAATATAGAATCGATTCTACCGGTTTATATTCACCTGCAACTACAACATCGTTCAATGTAGAAGCGGTAAATATCGAAGAGAACGATAAGCGAAATCCATTGCCTTATCGCACGCCAAAAGACATTCAACGTGTACAAACACTAAGTAACAATGGGGTGAACCTATTACAAAATGAACAAGCCATGAGTTTGTCATTCTGCAATTTAAAAACGGGTGATGCAAAGGGGGTGTTTCAAACTTTTCCAAACAGAGACATCAGACAATTCAGAAAGTTGTCGATGTACATACACGCAGAGCAAGCACAGAATCCGGCCAACACCATTCAAGACAAAGACCTGGTAGCAGTGATTCGTTTGGGTACTGATTTTGTAAGCAATTATTATGAAGTCAGAATACCATTAACCCTAACACCGCTGAATGCCGGAAGAGCTCCTGATACCGACGCTTACAACGATTCACTCTGGAATCCTTCTAACTCCATGGATTTGGATCTCGAGATTCTGACTAAAATTAAGCAGGCCAGAAACTTATCTTCGACACCATTGGGTTCGATATTCAGGCAGCTCCAAGGAAACGGACATACTTATTCTGTAATCGGGAATCCCAATCTGGGTGAAGTGAGAGGAATTCTGCTCGGAGTAGAAAATAAAAGCTCACCCGGAGCGTGCGGTCAAATTTGGGTAAACGAACTTCGACTTTCATCCATCAATGAACAAGGAGGTTGGGCAGCATTAGGAAGAGTAGACGTGAATCTTGCTGATTTAGGAACTATGTCTATGTCTGCGAATACCCATAGCCGTGGGTTCGGAACATTAGAGCAAAGAGTTGTAGAAAGATATAGAGATGACTTTTTACAGTTCGACCTATCCACGACATTGGAGTTGGGTAAATTGCTGCCTAAAAACGCAGGTATGTCTATACCTGTTTATGCGAGTTATTCTCAAACTACGAGTACACCTCAGTATGATCCTTATGATTTGGACATCAAACTGAAAGACAAATTAAACACATCTCCCAAAGACAAAAGAGATTCAATCAGAAATAATGCGATAGATTTTACATCCATCAAAACCTTGAATTTTACCAATGTTAGAAAAAATAAAACCAATGGTAAATCTCCAAAAATTTATGACATAGAAAATGTGGATGTAAGTTATTCTTTCATCAAAACAGAAAGCCATAACCCGCTAATCGAAAACAATGAAGTTACCCGACACCGCGGTGCGATTGGCTACAACTTTGCTCCACAACCCAAATACATAGAGCCATTTAAAGGACTATTCAAAAAAGCAAAAACTAAATGGATTGATTTAATAAGAGAATTCAATTTTGCTTACTTACCCAGTCAAATCAGTCTTCGTGCCGATATCAGCAGACAATTTGGTGCGATCAGACCTAGAAGCGTAGGTGAAACAAAATATAAAATTCCCGAAACCTACGACAAATACTTTACCATGCAGCGTGATTACATCCTGCGTTGGAATCTTACTCGTTCAATCAATCTAGACTACACCTCAACCAATAATTCAAGAATTGATGAGCCTGCAGGAAGATTAGATACCAAAGCGAAGAGAGATACTGTAAGTCAAAACTTTTGGAAAGGGGGAAGAAATACGATTTTCAGTCAGACCATCAATGCATCTTATGTAGTGCCGTTCTCTAAACTGCCTCTGTTGGATTGGACTACAACAAACATTCGATATCAAGCAACATATAAATGGATTGGTGCTTCTCGTTTGGCTGTGAACCTTGGTAATTTCCTAGAGAACGGACAACAGAAAGAAGCGACCGTTCAGATGGATTTCAATAAAATTTATCAGAAGTCTAAATGGCTCAGACAACTCGATCAGCCATCAAACATAGAAGACAAGGAAAAGTGGCGTAATAGAATTACGAAAGTTAAGGATACCATCATTACCAAATCCGGTAAGAAAGTCGTTAAAACCAAACGCATTGTAGACAGAACAGCAATGCCTTATGTAGGAACCGGATTTAAAATTTTCGGTAAACTCTTAACAAGTTTGAAGCAAGTAAATATAACAGCTTCAGAAAATGCATCAACCAGACTTCCTGGTTATACCGACAGTACCAGATTCTTTGGTCAGAATTTCAACAGCATGTCGCCCGGATTTGATTTCATTATGGGTTGGCAACCAGACACCGCTTGGTTAAATAAAAAAGCAGGAGCAGGGTTGCTGACTAAGGATAGCACATTCAATTCGCTCACCCAACAGAACTTCGACCAGCGTATTACGTTCAATGCACAATTGGAGCCTGTAAGAGACTTAAACATTACCCTCAATTTGAGCAAATCATTCACCAAAAATTACAGTGAAACATTCCGTTTCATAGATACCTCATTGAATGGTACAAATCCAACTTTCAAACATTTAAATCCTTATGCTGGAGGTAGCTTCGATGTAACTTATGTCGCCTTCAAAACCCTTTTTGGTAAATTTGATCCGAATCGAGTTTCTGCTACTTTCAAAACTTTTGAAAACAACAGGGTAATCCTTTCTCAGCGATTGGGTAAACAAAATCCGTATGCAAACAATCAGGTAAGTGCAGATGGGTACTATTATGGATATGGCAAATATGCCGTTGACGTTTTGATACCATCCTTTATCGCTGCATACACGGGTCAAGATCCAAACAATGTGGCGCTCATCAATCAAAGCAATCGAAACATTCGATCAAATCCATTTAAGGCCATCATTCCAAAGCCCAACTGGAAATTAGATTACAATGGCTTAAACAAAATCAAGCCTTTGGATAAGATCTTCAACAGCTTTACCGTTTCTCATGGCTACACAGGAAACCTAAGTATGAATGGATTCACATCTGCGTTGTTGTATCAAGATATTTCGGGATATGGATATCCTTCTTTCTACGATACAGGATCTAAGAATTTCATACCTTATTTTCTTGTGCCAAACGTAAGCATACAAGAACAGTTTTCTCCGCTGATAGGTTTAGATATGATGTTCACCAATCAGTTACAAGCCAAATTTGAATATTCCAAATCCAGACAGCTCAGTTTGAGTTTGAATGATTTTCAATTGAGTGAAGTGAGAAGTACAGAGTTTGTAATTGGAGCGGGTTTTAGAAAGAAAGGATTAAAATTGTTGGGCGGAATTAAATTGCCAGCGTTCTTAAGTAAAAGCAAATCGGGCAAGTTAGACAACGAAATAAATTTCAGAATAGATTATCGGGTTAGGGACAATGTAACAGCCAATAGTCGATTAGATCAGGATAATAATTTTGCAACAGCAGGAAGTAGAGAGACCTCTATTAGTCCGACTATAGATTATTTCATCAACAGCAGAGTGAATCTTAAATTCTATTTTGATCAGCGTAGAGTGAAGCCTTACATCTCTTCGAGTGCGCCAACTATAAATACAAGAGCGGGTGTTCAGATCAGAATATCACTTTCTCAATGATGATTGTAATGCTGAATTTATAGATGAAAAAATTTGACAAAGCAAGAATATGATCATCCCGGTTGCCAAAAGTAGCCGGGATTTTTCATGCAAGATCTTGTGTTATTTTTTATGAAAGTGGAATGCGCTTGCTTGTGCTGCAGGCATAACGGTTAATTCGTTGATGCATACGTGAGTGGGTTGTGATGCAGCAAATAAAACAGTTTGGGCAATGTCTTTTCCTGTTAAAGGGGTAAAGCCTTTGTATACTGCGTCTGCTTTTTCTTGATCGCCCTTATATCTCACCTTTGAAAATTCTGTTTCAACTGCGCCAGGATGAATGGCAGTTACCTTAACTCCTTTCGGAAGTAAATCAATCCGCATAGATTTCGAAAGACTGTCTAATGCGGCTTTGCTCGCACAATAGGCGTTGCCATTTTCATACACTTCTTTTGCAGCAATAGATCCGATGTTGATGATGTGTGTCTGATGCAGAATGATCGCATCCATAAGGGCCTTCGTTACATAAATTACACCCATTACATTTGTTTGCATCATGGTCTCCCAATCTTGTATGGAGGCATCCGAAAAATTATCTCTACCGAGTGAAAGTCCGGCATTGTTAATCAACACATCTATTTTTTTCCATTCATCAGGAATGGAAAGTATTGCATTTGTTACTTCAGATTGATTTTGCACATCAAAAGAGGAGCATAAAATTTCTACTGCGTATTTTTTGATTAACTCTTGCTGAAGTAGAGAAAGTCTTTCCGATCTTCTTCCGCATAAAATCAGGTTGTATCCTTGCTCAGCAAAGGTTTCTGCACATGCTTTTCCGATTCCAGATGTGGCTCCGGTTATGAAAGCTATTTTTTTCATTGTGTATTGGCGTTTCAGAATTGGGTTTATCTGATAAGGATGATGGTTCCTTTTTTCTGAAGTTTTTTATTGGTGTAGTCGGTTCCTTCTGCATACCAAACATAGGTTCCGGCTTCTTGTACTTTTCCTAATCTTTTTCCATTCCAACCGTCTCCGATTCTTGAGGTAGAGAACATCAATTGACCCCAGCGATTGTAAATCATAAACTTTTCGATGGAGCGTAAACCAAGCGCAATCGGTTTGATGATGTCGTTGAGTCCATCTCCGTTCGGACTGAAAGCGGCTGGTACAAAGAAGTCGGGCAGTACGGTGTAAAATTTCACTTGTATGGTGTCTGTATCAAAACAGCCAATTGAGTTACTTACACGAACTACATATTCTATATCTCCTCTTGGATTTGAAACGGGATTGGGTATGCGGGGATTGCTAAGCCATTGTGTAACGGGAGTCCATAGGTAATTGGTGCTTCCTGAGGCATTGAGCTGTAAGGGTTGTCCGGCAACAACAGCAGTATCTCTTGGTCCGGCATTCGCAATGATTTTATCGATGGTTAATCTCATGGTGTCGCTAACGGATTTCGGACAACCGAATGTATCGGTTACGGTAACGATATAGTCGATGAAAGTGGCGTCTGGTTTTACAGCGGTTGGATTAGGGATATTGGTTGCTGTTAAAAAGGCAGAAGGCGTCCATGTGTAGGAGCTACCGCCTGTTGCGGAGAGAAATGCATTTGTTCCCCAACAAATCAGCGTATCATTACCAGCATCAGGTGTAGGATAGGGAACGGTTTTGATGACTATAGAATCTTTATCGAAACAGCTTCCAATATTTCCTTGTACGTAATATGTAATGCTGGATATCAGTGGTGTAGATATCGGATTTTTGATGTTTGGATTGCTCAAATAGGTTACGGGTCTCCAGCTGTATGTTAGCGCATTACTAACAAGTGGAATGGGGATTCCGTCTGTTCTGCAAATGGTCGTATCTATACCTGTACTCATACTAACGCTATCGACTACACGAACAACAACGGAGTCTCTGTTGTTGCATCCAAAATTATCGGTATAGCTCACATAGTAGGTGGTTGTTACGTCTGGACTTACAACAGGGTTAGGGATATTGGTGTTGGTGATGTTGTAATTGGGTGTCCATGAATAAGTTCCTGCGATGCTGCTAGTTGCATTCAGGGAAAGATTATCTACAGAGCATATTAACGTATCGTTGGTTACATTCAGCACCGGTTTGTCTACGATTTCGACGGTGTTGGTTATGGTATCAATACAGCCTTTGTCACTTCCAACAATCAAGGTAACTTGGTAGGTTCCAACTTGGTTGTAAATAAATTGAGGATTTTGAACGATGCTGGTGTCGGAAGAAACATTGTTGAGTCCGAAGTCCCAATGCCATTCATTTACCGCTCCGTAGTTCGCTCTGGTTTGATCTCTAAACTGAACGGGATTTCCTTTACAGATGGGTGAATTAGAAGTGAAATCTGGAAAATATCCTGGATAAACAGCTATCCTCGTAAAAATAGAGTCTGCACATGAAGTCCCTCGGTTAACCACAAACTTTACAATGTAAATTCCTGCTGCAGAAAAAGTATGTGTCGGTGTTTCTGATGTTGATTCGTTGTTTGCTCCAGACCCCGGATCGCCGAAGTCCCAATAAAACGTTTGATTTAATGGCGAAGCATTTTGATTGCTGAATGTAAATGAGAATCCATCGCAGGTAATGTAGTCTGGATCGAGTTCGGCGCTGGCAAAGTCGCAATCTGCAACGGTAATGATGAAGTCTTTTCTGTGGGTTGATAAGAGTACATTTCCTCTGTATGATGAAACGCAAACTGCTAAAACGTATTTGCCTGATGCGGGTGCGATTCCGGTAATAATTCCTGTTTGGGGGTTGATGGTTGCAGATGCTCCAAGCGGTTGTCCACCTGAAAATCCATTGGCATAATC
>JBDLUO010000070.1:0-23902 GCA_039805285.1 Bacteroidota bacterium | reverse complement strand
TGCGTTTTCCCATTTTCGTCTTTGTATCGAATTTTCATTCTGTTGGTTTGGAACGTCTCGAAATTGCTTACAGAGCTTACCTCGAGCCATTTTTGCTGTGCCGCACTATACACCTCAAAATCGTAGGTTAAGGCCGAAGTAAATCCCATATCGCCACCGCATAAACGAAGTATACGATAAGGTAATTCGAGGGACTGAATGAGCTTTTCTACGTGAGCAACCATTGCATCCAAAACCTGATAGCTTCCTTCTGGATGCGTAAGTTGTATGATTTCTACTTTATCAAATTGATGAACCCTGTTAAGTCCGCGAACATCAGAACCAAAACTACCAGCTTCCCTTCTGAAGCATGGCGTGTATGCTGTCATTTTTACCGGCAAATCAGCATCTTTAATGATTTCGTTGCTGTACACATTGGTTACAGGCACTTCTGCAGTAGGTATCAGATAGAGTCCGTCTGCAGTAATGTGATACATCTGTCCTTCTTTATCGGGCAGTTGTCCTGTACCGTAAGCCGTTGCTTCATTCACCATAAGCGGCGGCATGAATTCGGTGTAACCTGCTGCTGTGTTGTATTCTAGAAAGTATTGAATAAGTGAACGCTGAAGTTTTGCTCCTCTGCCTTTGTAAAGTGGAAAGCCACTTCCAGCGATTTTAGCACCAATCTCAAAGTCGATCAAATCATATTCTTTGATCAGATCCCAATGTGGTTTTGCGTTTGCAGAAAGTGAAGGCGTATCTCCGCCAGTTCGTAAAACTTCATTGTCTTCTGCCGACTTGCCTTTAGGTACGGAAGCATGCGGAAGATTCGGAAGTAAAAGCAATTGTTTTTGAAGGGCTGCTTCCAGTGCTTCAAGCGAAGAAAGGTGCTGAGCCATTTCATTTTTCATGGACGCTACCTCTTCTTTTTTCGCTTCTGCGGCTTCTTTTTCGCCTTTGGCCATAAGAATGCCAATTTCCTTGGAAGCGGCGTTGATCGAAGCTTGGATGTTTTCCGTCGTGAATTTTACTTTTCTATATTGATCGTCTGTCTGCAGAAGTTCATCAACCAAATTGGGGTTGCCAAAATTTCTTATGGTAAGTCTTTCTTTAACCGCTTCTGGATACTGACGAATGAATGAAATAGAGAGCATGATTGTTTTCTTTTTTGAAATGTTGAAGCGCAAAGATAATCTCCATTGGTTAAATCTTACATTTGTGGTATGCAACACGCAGAAGAAGATTTGCAGATTAGATGGCTAAAGCTTAGGATTAAACTGAAAGAGTTATGGGGTATAAAGCCCGATATGAATGGAATCCTTTTGATGATTGGGGTTCAGGAATTGGGCGTTGGGGCAAGGGAGTTTACCAAAGAACAGAAGCAAGACCTTATGCATATAGCAGTATGCACGGTACTTTCTCCGAGTGGATATTACCGCCTAGATGGTAAGGATGATGATGGCTGGCCACATTTTACCCAGTTAAAACCGGTGCCAGATCAGAATCTTCCAGAACAGGAAAATTTTTTAAAAGACCATATTTTGCTTTACTTTCAATCTTTCGACATTCTATAAATGTAAAACAATGAATGCTTTATTTTCATTCATGTGCGATTCATTTTTGATTCGAAAATGACAAAAAGGTGATTAACCCTTAAAAATACAAACATGAAAATCGGAACATTATTAGCGACTGTTGCCTTATTTATAGGCATTTCACTAAACGCACAATCACAAGCAACCAAGCCTGTAGCCAAGAAACTAAGCAGTGGCACCACTCAAAAGCAGTCATCAAAATCAATGGCTTCCAAGCCAGCTTTGGTATCGGAATCTCCTTATACCAAGGGATCTGTGAAAGTGAAAATAACCACTCCGATGGGCATAATTGTGGTTAAACTTTACGATTCTACCCCCAAACACCGCGATAACTTCATGAAATTGGTGCAACAAAAATTTTATGACAGCCTTCTATTCCATCGTATAATCAGTGGATTTATGATACAAGGTGGCGATCCGATGAGTAAAAATGCAGCCACTGGTACCATGTTGGGAATGGGCGGTGGAGATATGACACGCATTCCTGCAGAATTTAACCGCAATCTGATTCACAAAAAAGGAGCATTATGTGCCGCTCGTGATGGAAATCCGGAAAAAGCAAGTAGTGCTTGTCAGTTTTATTTGGTTCAGGGCAAGCCTGTTTCGGAGGCTGAGTTGTTCAATATGGAACAAGGAAGTGGCAACAGCTACACCCAAGCGCAGCGCGATACGTACAAAACAAATGGAGGAACCCCGTTTCTCGATATGAATTATACTGTATTCGGAGAAACAATCAGTGGATTGGATGTGATTGACAAAATCGCCGCAGTGAAAACTGACGGAAATAACCGTCCTCTGATGAACGTCATTATGACCATGGAAATAATAAAATAACCTATTTAATAGGTAAAATTGAAGTAAATTGCAACCAATCTAAACAACAATAAGACTATATCATGAACTTTCCGGCCAATTTAAAATACACCAAAGACCACGAATGGGTTTCAATTGAAGGAAACATTGCCACGGTGGGAATTACCGAATTTGCACAACGCGAGTTGGGCGATATCGTTTTTGTAGACATCAATTCCGTTGGGCAAACCCTAAGTGCGGAAGCGGTATTTGGAACAGTAGAAGCCGTAAAAACAGTGAGTGATTTATTTTTGCCATTGAGTGGAACCATTACTGAGATAAACAGCGGTTTAGAAGCCAATCCGGAATTGGTTAACAGCGATCCATACGGAGCGGGATGGATGATTAAAATGACCATAGCCGATTCTTCTGCAACAGAAGGACTTATGAGTGCGGAAGCATATCAGGCATTGGTAGGATAATATGATAAAGCCTGAACATAGTGGTGTCCGGTTTCTTTATTTTGTTCCCGGAATAATCTGGTTTTTCCTGATTCTTTTTATGATTTGTTTACCACAGTCTAAAGTTCCAGAAATTGAACTTTGGTGGATAGAAATCATAAAACCCGATAAATTTATTCATGCTGTAATGTTTGGTGTTCAAGCATTTCTGTTTATTTTACCCTATAAAAAAGGGGGAATCGAGCCGAAAGTGTTTCGAAAAAACACCATTTTTATCGGAATTATTGTGGCTTTTTGGGGATTGGCCACAGAATATATTCAATTGCAAGTGCCTGGTAGAAGCTTCGAATGGATGGACTGGCTGGCAGACAGCGTTGGAGTGTTGCTGGTTTTGATTTACTTCCTTCGCAACAAAAAAATACAACCCTCAAATCATTAAAAACACGCCCTTGTTTCAAAAATGGGATGTAACTACCTTTGAAATCGTCAGAATTAGAAAACATGGAGTACAACACTACCCGTAATCACCTCATCATGAAAGAGTATGGCAGACACATCCAAAAGATGGTTGACTACCTACTGAAAATCGAAGACAGAGAGAAAAGACAACAAAATGCAAATGGTGTTATAGAACTGATGGGTTTCTTGAATCCACATTTAAAGAATGTAGAAGATTTTAGACATAAACTATGGGACCATCTTTTCTTGATCAGTGATTTTAAACTGGATGTAGATAGTCCATACCCCATCCCTACTCGCGAAACCCTGAAGGCTAGGCCAGAGCAGCTTCGTTACCCCAAACAACACCCGAAATTCAACCACTTGGGTAAACATATAGAACTTGTTATAGACAAGGCTTTGAAAGAAGAGAATCCTGAAAAAAAGCAAGGATTTGCCAATGCCATTGCTTACTATATGAAATTAACTTACAGCAATTGGCATAAGGAATTGGTTCATGACGACAACATTCAAAGCGAATTAAGCGCCATTACACACGGAGAACTTGAGTTTAACAATAGACCGTTTGTAAAACACAGAACAGACAATCGCCAGGATCGTGATGACTACGGAGACCGCAGAGGCTATCGTCAAAATTTTGGCGGTCGCGACAATCGTCAAGGAAATCGAGGTGGCGGCGGCGGTAGAGGCGGACAAGGTGGCGGTACGGGCGGAGGCGGTCAGCATAGAAACAATCGAAATTTCAAAAAAAGATATTGAGATACCGTCAATTTTTTATTGATTACTCGTAACTTTTACTCAAGTTCATGCGTCATAAGCATTTAGCAATGTATTAGATAGCATCGAAACAGATAATTAAACCCAAAAAACATACATGAATTGTTTTGAAGTTGTAGGAGGAAAGCGACTTTCCGGCTCCATTACCCCACAAGGTGCAAAAAATGAGGCCCTTCAGATCATTAGCGCCGTCTTGCTTACTGCAGAAGAAGTAATCATAGAGCATATTCCCGACATCATCGATGTTAATTTACTCATAGAATTGCTCAAAGAAATTCAGGTTAAGGTGGACCGAATAGACAGACATACCTGCAAGTTCAAAGCAGATCAGGTTGATGTAGATTATCTTTCTTCCCCCGCTTTCCATCAAAAAAGTGGTAGACTCCGTGGCTCCGTAATGCTTGCTGGACCGCTTTTAGCCCGATATAAAAAAGCATTCATTCCCAAACCAGGCGGCGATAAAATTGGTAGAAGAAAACTAGACACCCATATCATCGGATTCCAAAAACTAGGCGCCGATTATGTGTTTGATGAAGCTACAAACTGTTTTCAACTAAAAACATCCGGATTAAAAGGATCCTACATGTTGCTGGACGAACCCAGCGTTACGGGAACTGCGAATATTCTCATGGCCGCAGTGATGGCAGAAGGAACAACAACCATCTATAACGCCGCTTGTGAACCCTACATACAACAACTCTGCGGCATGCTCAACAGAATGGGCGCACGCATCTCAGGAATCGGCAGCAATATGCTGATCATACACGGTGTTGAAAAACTTTCAGGCACCTCACATAGAATGCTCCCCGACATGATTGAAGTAGGCAGTTTTATCGGACTTGCCGCAACAACACAAAGTGAGATAACCATAAAAAACGCAGGCGTCGAATTTTTAGGCGTCATCCCTGAAAAATTCCAACAACTCGGAATCAAACTTGAAATAAAAGGAGACGATATTTTTGTTCCTGCCCAAGACTCATACCACATTCAAACCTACATGGATGGTGGAATTCTGAACCTCTCTGATCATCCATGGCCCGGACTTACACCCGACCTATTGAGTATTTTATTGGTAACAGCCATTCCTGCAAAAGGTAGCGTGCTTATTCATCAAAAAATGTTTGAAAGCAGGTTGTTCTTTGTAGACAAACTGATTGAAATGGGCGCACAGGTTATTTTATGCGATCCACATCGTGCAGTTGTTGTAGGAATGGAAAGAATAAAAAAACTAAGAGGAATCACCATGAGTTCTCCCGATATCAGAGCCGGAGTAGCCTTATTGATTGCTGCATTAAGCGCAGAAGGGAAAAGCACCATTCAAAATATAGAGCAAATCGATAGAGGATATCAATTTATAGATGAAAGACTGAGAGCCCTCGGAGCAGAAATCATCAGAAAATAATGTTGAATGTGACTGCCTATTTGATTTGTGTACTTTAATTCCAACGCATTTATGTTTGCCGCACCCAAAAAAATACTCATCATCACAGCCCCATCCGGAGCGGGAAAATCGACCATTGCCAATCGATTAATGAATGCTTTTCCTTCACTGGCTTTTTCTGTTTCTGCAGCCACCCGTGCTCCGAGAGGCAATGAAAAAAATGGTGTCGAATACTACTTCATCAGCACCGAAGAATTTAAACAGAAAATCAAAGAACAAGCGTTCGCCGAATGGGAAATGGTTTACGAAGGAAAATACTACGGAACCTACAACTCCGAAATAGAACGCATCTGGAACAACAATCAAACACCGGTTTTAGACATTGATGTTAAAGGCGCTTTGCACATCAAACAACTGTATCCCCATCAAACCTATTCCATCTTTATAGAACCCCCTTCTGTTGATGTACTTAAAACACGTTTGAAAAACAGAGGAACAGAAAACGAGGATGCCATCAACACGAGAATCAACAAAGCAGAATATGAACTGTCTTTCAAAGGACATTTCGACAAGGTTATCTTAAACGACAACTTAGAAAGTGCTTGCGAAAAAGCAATTGAAACCGTTTCTGCCTTTCTAAACGACATATGATCGCATTGAAGTACACGGAATCACTTAATTTTACCCTATGGATTGGATCGCCTTATTCGCAGCTGTCATTGCTACGCTTCTTGTAGGTTTTTTTTCGGGAATGGAAATCGCTTTCATAACCGCAAACCGTCTCTCCATTGAACTTAGACGCAAACAAGGCACAACCAGCGGAAAAATCTGGGGCAGGTTCTCCGACAAACCCACCAAATTCATAGGTACATTGCTGATTGGAGCCAATTTTGTACTTGTTGTTTATGGTCTGCTCATCGGCGACCTCCTCTCACCGCTTTGGAAATGGATTAAATCAAACCCTCTTTTAGCATCTACCGATTACCTATACTACATTCAACTTTTAGTGGAAACCGTTTTGTCTACCGCCATCATCTTGTTTGTAGAAGTTTTATTTAAAGCCACTTTCCGCGCTAGAAACGAATCCATCATCAGCTCAAACATCATCAGTCGTTTTGCCTTATTCTTCTATCAAACATTCTCATCTCTTGCCTCCATTACCGTTAAAACTTCTGAATGGATTTTAAAATATGTTTTCAGCGTTAAAATTTATCCGAAAAAAGAAGCATTCAGCAAACAAGACCTAGAACAATTTCTTCATCAAAGCAAAAGTAGCGAAGAAGAGGAAACCACAGAAATCAACAAAACGCTTTTTGAAAATGCGCTTACCCTGAGTGAAACAAAAATCAGGAAATGTCAGGTGCCAAGAAATGAAATACTCGCTGTTGAAGAAGGAAAAAACATCGACGAAATTAAAGCGACCCTGATCGAAACCAAACTCAGCAGAATCATTGTTTATGAAAAAGACATCGACAACATCATTGGGTATATCCATCATCTCGATTTGTTTAAAAATCCGAAAACCATAAAAGAAATATTACATCCCATCATTGCGGTTCCCGAAACGATGAGTGCAACCGAATTGATGAATCAATTTTCCAAACAAAGAAAAAGCATCGCATGGGTGATAGACGAATTTGGAGGAACATCTGGAATCGTAACCATGGAAGACCTTTTAGAAGAGATTTTTGGTGAAATTGAAGATGAATACGATGTGCCGGAAATACACGTAGATAAACAGATTGCGACGGATGAATATATTTTTGCCGGAAGAATGGAGTTGGATTTGATTGCTGAAAAATATGACATCGAATTTCAGGACAACCATGGAACAGAAACACTTTCTGGTTACATCATCCATCATCACAAATCAATTCCTTTAGAAAAAGAAACCATCTATGTTGGCAACATGGAATTCACCATTCTTCATGTAAGTGAAACAAGAATAGAAACTGTGAAATTGAAAATCGGAAAATAAAAAATCATCAGGTCATAATCTAATTTTATCCCTTTCGATACTTCATACAAAAGCAAACAAGATTCATGAAAGTCGCATTCATAACAGATACAGCTGATTTTCAATTTGACTTGTACAGCATTTGCGCCAAAGCATTGTCCAATAAAATACCGCACAAAACGTTTGCCGTTTTTTACAATAATATAGATACACTGTCTGCACAGAAAAAATCATCAGAAAATCTATCTTTTTTTCAAATAAAAAGTCGCAGTAAAAAAAGCAATTTTATTGCCCGGTTTTTAAACAATCAAACTTTAAAAAAACAGCTGAATCAATTCGAACCTGATGTTGTTTTTTTTTCATCGGCTTCTTATGTTTCTGGCAAATGGAGAAGTGTTGTGATGTTAGACCCTTTTCCAAAAATATTGAGTCCTTCTTTATTGAAAAGATTAAAAAAATCATACGCTGTTCTAACGTATCCCGGACCAAAGAAAAATGCTGCTTATTCCAATTTTTCTGAAAAAGTATTGGAGATTGAACCCATGTATTTGGCTGGAGAATCGCATCAACAGAGTCAGATTTCGTTTCGGAAGCGCAACACAGAGGAACACGATTATTTTTTGCTTTCTGTAGACAAGGTTGACCATGCAGTAGTGTTTCTAAAAGGATTCAGCCAATTTAAACAATGGCAAAAATCACAGATTCGGCTTGTTATCGCTATTCCAGATTTCTTACAACAAGAACTCGCTCAAAAATTAGCCCTTTATAAATTTCGGGATTCGGTATTTGTAGTACAGTCCAAGGAAGAAACACAGGATGCCATTAGAGAAGGATTTGGAAATTTCATTTGGAATGACAGACCCGTTATAAGTCATGTTCTTTTACAAGCCACTGCCCAAAATAACCCCCTTTTTCTTCCGGATGAACCGGCATTACAGGCATTGTTTGATGGAAAATCCAGTTTTTTTGAAAAAAATGAAAAATCGATTTTCGCTTCGATGACCCAACTTTATAAAGAAACCATTTCTATTCAAGAGCAGGCGTTGCAACGAAAGCGCTTTTTATATACCGGAGATTCTAACCCTACGCTTCAAAGCATTGGAAAACTGCTCGAACCCTAAGCGGAATGAATTAACTTTGCAGTCCCTATTTTAGAAATAAAAGCAACCAAACGCATGAAAAAATCAACGATAAGTATAGATGTAATGCTCGATGCGCATCAAGTGCCAGAACAAATTCTATGGCAAGCGACAGACAGCACTGCCGAAATGATGCAAAGAGCCAAAGCCATGTCTATCGCCTTTTGGGATGGAGCAGATCAAACAGCGATGCGAATCGACTTGTGGACCAAAGACATGATGGTAGACGAGATGGGCGATTTTTTTTATCAGATGATGATGACAATGGCAGATACCTTTAAAAGAGCCACTCAAAAAGAAGAGCTTTCACAAGAAATGAAAGCATTTGCCAAGCAGTTCTACAAGAAATTCAAGGATGAAATGATCCAGGAGCAAAATCAACAATCATAACAATTAAATACTCGAATATGTCACTCGAACTAAAAGTAATGGGCGAAATGAAAGAAGCCATGAAATCGAAGAATGAAGCTGTATTGAGAGCACTCAGAGCCATTAAAGCCGAAATCATCAAGGCAAAAACGGATCCGGGTGCCGGAGGTGAAATTGATGAAGCTACGGAGCAGAAGTTTCTTCAAAAAATGATGAAACAAAGAAAGGATTCTCTCGAAATATTTGAGCAACAAGGCCGCGCCGACCTTGCGATAAAAGAAAAAGAAGAAATGGAAGTGATTGAAAAATTTCTTCCAAAACAAATGACAGAAGAAGAAATTATGGCTTCTTTACGCGTGATTATCGCGGAAACAGGAGCATCAGGCGCTTCTGATATGGGAAAAGTGATGGGTGCAGCTACGAAGCAAATGGCCGGAAAAGCAGATGGAAAATTAATCAGTCAGCTGGTTAAAACCTTGTTGGGATAATCTACAAAACCATTTACATGGTACTTGACGTCTGTTGTATTTTGTTTTTGATACTTGCCATGTACAAAGGCATAACCCGCGGTTTCATTCGCGCATTGCTTTCTCTTGTTGCATTTGTAATCGGCTGGATTTTGGCAAGCCTTTTTGCAGGTAAAGTAGGTGTTTATCTGCAAAATCATGGGATGCAAGACAATAAATGGGTGCCGTTGCTGTCTTTTTTGATGGTGATGATTGCCACATTTATCGGGATCCATTTGTTAGGCAAAGCCCTAGACAAAATGACCGAAATGCTGATGATGGGATGGATGAATAAATTAGCTGGCGTTTTACTTTATGCTTTGTTGTATACTTTATTAATGAGTACCCTCCTCTATTTTTCTGAGAAAATACATCTATTGGAAAAAAAGGACATGGAAAAATCGTTGACTTACCCCTATATGAGTAAATGGGCGCCAGTTATTTGGGAAAAAATCGGAGAAATCGTACCTTATATAAAGGAAATTCCAAATCAATTGAACCTCAACGACCAGCAGGAAAAGCCCTAATCAAAGCAATTTTTGATGTATTGGGCATTTTGTTTAATTTTAACTTATTGGGTAACACCATTACGAAACGGGTATGTGAATGAACTATCAGATTAAAGAAGACGGAAAATTCAAATATATTGAAGAAGGCGAAGGAGAAGTACTTATGCTTTTGCATGGATTGTTCGGCGCATTGAGCAATTTTATGAGCCTCATTGAGCATTTTCGTGCAACCCATAAAGTGGTTGTACCCATGTTGCCTTTGCTGGAAATGGACCTGCTGAATACTTCTGTAAGTGGGCTTCAAAAATTTGTACATAAATTCATAGAACAACGCGGCTACAAAAACATCCACCTTATGGGAAATTCATTGGGTGGACATGTGGCATTGGTTCATGCATTGAAAAAACCGGAAAATATTCGATCTCTGATTTTAACAGGGAGCTCCGGACTTTTCGAAAACGGAATGGGAGATTCATATCCGAAACGAGGAGACAGAGATTACATTAAGAATAAGACAGCGCTTACTTTCTACGACCCTGCTATGGCAACCGATGAGTTGGTAGATGAGGTTTTTGAAATCACCAATAATCGCCTGAAAGTGATCAAGATTATTGCATTGGCCAAGAGTGCCATCAGAAACAATTTAGGTGAGGAACTTAGTCAAATTAAGATGCCAACCTGTTTAATTTGGGGAAACAACGATACCATTACTCCACCGTTTGTGGGTGAAGAATTCCATAAGTTGATCCCGAATAGTGAGCTTCATTTTATTGATAAATGTGGACATGCTCCAATGATGGAAGTTCCACTGGAGTTCAATAAGATTCTTGGCGAATTTCTGGAAAAAGTGGCTTTGCCAAACCAATTGGCTTAAGAGAACAATGACGAGGCCGAAGGCCGAGTCGAACAAATCTGGGAAACATGCTTACTGCTCAACTGGTCAATCCGAATATCCCTCAGCTTCAACCCGAAGACGCTGTAGCTAAGGCGAAACAGCTCATAAATGATTTTAAGCTAACCCATCTCCCTGTTGTAGACAATAAGAAATTCCTTGGGCTAATCAGTGAAGAAGATATTATGGATATCACGGATGACAAAGCCACCATCGGTATGATTGCCGACCAACTTTTTATGGCATTTCTTCCCGAAGACGTACATTTTTTAAACGCACTCCATTACTGCAATCAATACGAAACCAACATCGTTCCTGTAATCAACAGAGATGCTACATTTAATGGATCAATCACAACTACAAACTTACTGAAGGCCATTGGCGACTTTTCTGGCGCAAACGAAATTGGAGGAATCATAATTCTCGAAATACAGCCCGTACATTTTTCCATCTCCGAAATCAGCAGAATTGTTGAAAGCAACAATGCCACTGTACTTCACCTGAATACCATGACGGATGCACTAACCGGATTCATGTTGGTTACCCTTCACCTCAACAAAAGAGAAATCGATGCAGTGGTTTCTACGTTTGAAAGATTTGAATATATAGTGGTACACCAATTTGGCGCAGATAAAATAGAAAACAAAACGAACCTACATTACCGAAACTTGATGAATTATCTCGACCTCTAATCGGAAAGACCATACAATTCCATCCGAACCAATGAAACACGTAGCATATAAATATTTGATTTTCGGATTGATGCTGCTCAACATATCTACTTTTGGACAATTGTCCGATTCCATAGAAATACCCCAAAGTCCTACAGGATATTTTCGACTCAATGCCATTCACATAGTTGGGAATAACAAAACAAAGCCCTACATCATAACCCGAGAAATAAAAGTAAAACCGGGAGATTCTATCCCTACTTCCAAACTCTATGAAACCATTGCTTCTTGCAAAGAACTGATCTACAATACCAATCTTTTCAATACAGTAAAAATTGTTCCTATCCTAAACAGTGCGTTCGACATGGATTTAAGGGTTGAGGTGGTTGAGCGATGGTACATTTATCCAAGTCCTCAATTCAAACTTACAGACAGAAACTTCAATGAATGGTGGAAAGTATATAACCATGATTTGGAAAGAGTGATTTACGGCATTAAGTTTTCGCATTATAACTTAAGTGGTAGAAATGATGCGCTAAATGTATACTGGTTAAATGGATATGCGAGAAATTATACCCTGGCTTATAGTTTGCCATACATTAATAAAAAAATGACAAGGGGCTTGTCGTTTTCTACCAGCTATGTTCAAAGCCGAGAGTTTCCGTATAAAACAACAAGCGACAACAGATTATTGCAATATAGAAATGAAAGGTTTTCCAGAACGTCCTTCTCTTTACAGGGCGCTTTAAGAATAAGAAACACCTATTATACCAGAAGTGCGCTTGGGGTTCAACTCAATTATATCAAAGTGTCTGATAGTCTTTTACTGCCTAAATACAATCCCAATTATTTTGGCATGAATCAGTCTTCCGTATGGTTCAGTGACCTGTTTTACAGTCATCAATACATCAATGTCGACAACGTTAATTATCCCAGAAAAGGAAAAGCATATCAAGTAACCATCAACAAAAGAGGATTGGGGTGGATTGGAGGGATAAACATGCTTTCATTGGATCTATCTTACAGAAGATTTTACAAACTGCCTCACTCCGTATCTGCCAATATATTATTGTCTGGCAAAATAAAACTTCCATTCAAGCAATCCTATTTAAACCAGCGGGCTATGGGTTATGGAGACCATTATATGGACGGGTTGGAATATTACGTGATAGATGGTGTAGCCAGCAGTCTGGCCAAAGCGGGATTAAACAAAAAAGTACTTCATTTTAAAATTCCAATGCCTTTCAAATGGAAAGAAATACCCTATGTTCCATTTACCTTTTATGCGAAGACCTTCGCCAATTTGGGATACACCTACAATCAACCTGAATTTAGAGCCAACCTCAATAACCGCTTTTTGTACAGCGGCGGAATCGGAATAGACATTCTGACCCTCTATGATCTTCGACTGAGTGTAGAATACAGTATGAACCAATTAGGAGAAAAGGGGTTATTTTTACATACCAGAGGAAATCTTTAAAACATCGGAATCATGAAGATAGCGATATACAGCAGAGGCGTAGAAAATGACCAGATGAAGGATATCCATCAACTTTTTGATGAATTGATCCGCAACGGCGTACAACCTATTTTTTACCAAGATTTTTTCAATCAGTTTTATACCTCCATTGAATTTTCCCACGAATACTCTACGTTCAATTCATTTGAAGATCTAGATCCTGAAACCGATTGTATGATCAGTTTGGGAGGTGACGGTACAATGCTAGACACCGTTACCATGGTAAGAGATTCGGGAATACCTGTTCTGGGTATCAATTATGGCCGACTTGGGTTTTTAGCCAATATCGGAAAGGAGGAAATTCAGGGCGTTATTGAAACGATTGCAGAACGGAAATACGTGTTAGACAAGCGAACCCTAATTCATCTGGAAGCCAATCTTCCCCTATTCGGAAAATCACCCTATGCGCTAAACGAGTTTACGATTCATAAAAAAGATTCTTCTCCTATGATTAAGATACACACCTATCTTAATGGAGAGTTTTTAAATACATATTGGTCTGATGGAATCATCGTTTCCACTCCAACTGGATCGACAGGATATTCATTAAGCTGCGGCGGACCCGTCGTTTTTCCGGACAGCAGCAGTTTCGTAATCACGCCGATTTCACCACACAATTTAAACATCAGACCCATCATTGTTCCCGACAATAACATCATTTCTTTCGAGTTGGAAGGAAGGACGGATGGATTTATTTGTACACTCGACAGCCGAAAAGAAATCATTGGAAAAGAAGTTCAGCTTGCCGTAAAAAAAGAAAGTTTTGATATCAATTTGATCAGACTCAACGAAAATAATTTTCTGCAAACCCTCAGAAGCAAACTCAGTTGGGGATTAGACAAGCGGAACTAAGCAACAACAACCTTCATGGTAACAAAGTCTAAAAAAATTCGGTTCATCTATTTTTTTTACTGGTTTTTATTGGCCTATATTCTTGCTGCATTGGTTTGGTGGTACATCGCACTAAACAGGCAAAACACAAAAATGAGCGAATTAAAAATGTCTGAGATCGCGCTCAACGAACCGAATCGGATTCAACAAATAGAAGAAATTAAAGCGGCAGAAGCGAGAAAAAACGCACAATACCTTGGAGAAGGAGCCATCTTTTTATTGCTCATTGGAGCGGGAGCCATCATACTTTTTAGAGCCGTAAGCAATCAGCTGAAATTAAGCAGACAACAGCAGCATTTTATGATGGCCATCACCCATGAATTAAAAACCCCTATTGCAGTTTCAAAACTTAACCTCGAAACGCTGCAGAAAAGAAAACTCGATGATCAACAACAGCAAAAGCTGATCAGTAGTGCACTTCAGGAGGCAAACAGAATGAATGATTTGTGCAGTAATTTGTTGCTATCCTCTCAGATGGAAGGTGGCGGATATGTTGTTACCAAAGAAAAAATCCATTTAAACGAACTCCTGCAAAAATGTGTTCAGGATTTTCAGATTCGATTTCCGGATAGAAAAATAAACCAGAAAATTACAAATGAAATTGATGTAACTGTTGATTCTTTTCTGATGCAGATGGCCATTAACAATCTGATAGACAATGCAATCAAATACAGTGCAAGAGATGCCAAAATTGAAGTCAGTCTTGATTTACAAAAAGAATCAATTCAAATAGAAGTTAAGGATGAAGGGAATGGAATTGCATTGGAAGATAGGCAGAAGATATTTGAAAAGTTTTTCAGAGCCGGATCTGAGGCAAATAAGAAAGCAAAGGGAACGGGATTGGGATTGTTTTTGGTTCAACGCATCGTTTTGGCCCATCAGGGAAAAGTATTTGTAACAAACAATGAACCCAAAGGATCGAGATTTGTTATTCAGTTGAAACACAGTGTTTGAGAGAAATCGGATGTATGAATTGAAACACTTTTTTCGGGAAGAAATGGTGTTTCTAAACTAAAAATTATGGCTGAAAAAAAATATTCCATTTTGTTGGTAGAAGATGAAGAGAATCTTCAGGAGGCACTGAAGTTAAATTTGGAATTGGAGGACTATGAAATAACGAGCAGTTTCAATGGAGCGGATGCTTTAGAAAAAGTGAGACAAGAACATTTTGATTTAATCATTCTAGACGTGATGTTGCCGGAGATAGATGGGATTTCTGTTTGTGAAACCATAAGACTACAACATAACCCGGTTCCGATTTTGATATTGAGTGCGAAAAACAGCAGTGCAGACCGGGTTTTGGGACTCAAGAAAGGAGCGGATGACTATTTGACCAAACCATTCAATCTGGAAGAACTGTTACTGAGGGTAGAAAAGTTGATACGTAAGAATGAGCAACTCGGAGTGTTGCAACAGATTCCGGATCGCTTTCAATTCGGAAAGAACAAAATAGATTTCAATGCACTAACGGCAATCAATGAACGCGGAGAAAATATAGAACTAACAAAGAAGGAGGCGATGTTGTTAAAGCTTCTGGTTGAGAATAAGAACGAGGTGGTAACCCGAGAAAAAATACTTCAATCCGTATGGGGATATAATGTGTATCCAACTACCCGAACCATCGACAACTTCATTTTAAATTTCCGAAAGTACTTCGAATCGGATCCTAAGAATCCAACATACTTTCTCTCTGTTCGGGGAATGGGATATAAATTCGTTCATTAAAGATCTCCGAGTTGAGGTCTAATTATTATATCTTCAACTACCGCCTGCGCACTTAGCATACTTGAAGCATATATCATGTCGGCGATATCCGAAGCAACCATGATTCTGTTCTCACTGTTGTCAAATCCGGCCCAACTATCCGTCATAACAGCACCCGGAAAAACGGCAGTAACCTTGATGCCATGAGACTTCAATTCATGTCTCAAATTTCTTGTAAACCCAAGCAAAGCAAATTTGCTAACGCCATAGAATCCACCACCTTCGTATGCTTGTAAAGAAGCGATGGAACAAAGATTGAAAATGTGGCCCGATTTTTTTTGGATCAGGTGCGGTAAGAAAGAACGGGTGGTGTAAAAGCTGCTGTAAAAATTTTGATCCATCATATTCTGTAACCCCATTTCATCATCTGTAGAAACATTACCTGGCTGGTATGTTCCGCTGTTGTTCACCAAAATATCTACAGTTGATTTAGAAAGAACAGCATTTGCAAACGCAGAAACGTTTTCTTTAATTGATAAGTCGGCAGCAAAAATGTCAACTGAGATGGCAGGATATAGTTTTACTATTTCATTTCGCGTTGCTTCGAGATGCTCAATCGTTCGGGAACAAAGAAACAAATCGTGACCATGCGCAGCAAATTTTAGCGCTATTGCTTTACCAATACCCCTACTTCCACCAGTTATTACCACTTTCATCGTAAAAAATTTTGTTCAACAAAGATAACAGACCCCATTGGTATAAGAGATGATTTAGTTCTTGCCATTTTCTTAATTCGCTTTCTTTACCTTTAACAAACAGCCAATGATTTTACAGCAATGAAAACGTACCAACATATATTTTTTGATCTCGACCATACACTTTGGGATTTTGAACAAAACTCCAAATCCAGTATGCGTGAGATTTACACCCACTTCGAACTAGATGTTCACGTTACCAACGATTTTGATTCTTTCTTCGAAACATATTCGCATCACAATAAAGTACTTTGGGATAGATTTCAAAAAGGACATATCCGTTCGGATGAATTGAAATGGAAGCGCATGTGGAGAACGTTATTGGATTATAAAAAACCCGATGAAGCACTTGCCGTAAAGATGAATGAAAAATACCTCGAGGTCTTGCCGACACAAAAAGCGGTTTTCCCAAATACCGTCGAAATCCTTACCCATCTAAAAGAAAAAAACTATTCCCTCCATCTGATTACCAATGGATTTGAAAAAGTGCAGAAAAGGAAAATAGAAAACTGTGGCATTGCTCCTTTTTTCACAGAAATGATCACCAGCGAATCGAGCAACAGCATGAAACCTGAACGCGAAATTTTTGAAACTGCATTTCGAAAAACCGGTGCAATACCATCACATTCAATCATGATCGGAGACAATCTTGAGGCAGATATACAGGGCGGAATCAATGCAGGAATGGATACTGTTTTCGTGAATCACATTGGTGCCGAAGCTACCATAGTTCCTACTTATACCATCCATAATTTGATCGAATTAAAAAACATCTTGTAAAAAAGAATGGCCTCCAAATTGGAAGCCATTCAAAATAAGTAAGATCGAATTAGTTAGTGATCTCTGCAGTCTTTTCAGCTGATTCAGATTTCTTATCGCAAGCCTTAGCTTTATTGCAACAAGTTTTTCCTTTAGCACATTTCTTTTTCTTTCCTTTGTCTGTGTTGTTTGCGAAAGTTACACCGCTAACCAAAAGAGCAGCAGTAGCAAGTAAAAATAATTTTTTCATTTGTTTTAATTTTAAGGTTATAAAAATAGTGAAATCTTCTTTATTTCATAATAAAAAGTCGTTAAAATTACCACTTGGCAATTGGAGTTACCCCACCCTGCACTTTTTGATTCATGTCAACCAAAATCTCAGCATCTGGAGGCAATAACAAATCTACACGACTACCGAACTTGATGAATCCAAGCTCTTCGGATTGTTTAACTTGTTGACCCACAGATAGATAATTCACAATTCGCTTTGCTACAGCGCCAGCAATTTGTTTAACGAGAACCTCCTTTCCTTTCGATTTTAGTACAACAGAATGTCTTTCATTTTCGGTAGAAGATTTAGGATCCCAAGCAACAAGATATTTTCCTGAATGATACTGGTTATAAACAACTTCCCCATCAATTGGGTTCAGATTTACGTGCACGTTGGCCGGACTCATAAAAACAGAAACCTGAAGTCTTTTTGTTTTAAAATATTCCTGATCGATAACCTCTTCTATGACCACTACTTTTCCGTCGCAGGGAGAAACGAGCAAGTTGGAATCAAGGGTCAACTTTCTGGCAGGAATCCTAAAAAAGGAGATAATAAAGAGCCATAGCCCGAGAGACAAAACATGAACGATGGCAACGAGTGGCAACCAATCATTACCTAAAAAATAATGTAGAGTCATGTTTAGGGCAAGTAAAGCGATTGCTGTTACGAGAATGGTGCCTCTTCCTTCTTTGTGAATGCGCATAATGTAAATTGAAGCGCGAATTTACGACCAAAGGAATTACCCTGCAATAAATTTAAGGTAGAACCATACGGGCGTTGCTGCCATCAGAAGAGAATCAAAACGATCAAGAAAACCACCATGACCTGGCATGAACGATCCGCTGTCTTTTATTCCTGCCAATCTTTTCCATTTGCTTTGAATTAAATCTCCGAAAGTGCCAAAAACGGCACTGATTAAGGCGATCATGGTCCATTGCATTGGTGCTACTGGTCTTGCAGCATCGATGTATCTACCTGCTAAAGAGATTATTACAACCGAAAGGAGAATTCCGCCGATGGTTCCCTCCCATGTTTTTTTGGGGGAAACGGAGGACAATGGAGTCTTGCCAATCATTGAACCAACGAGATAAGCCATGGTGTCGTTGATCCAAATAGAAAATAATATGCCAATAGAATACAAGGGTAAAAAACCATCTTCAGAAAAAGAGGCATGCGTACCCAGATCTATCATCAATAAAATCGGTATGGTGATGTAGAGAACGCTTAAGATTAAACGGATGTTTTTGTTTTTTTCCCCCAATTTCGGATTGTGATGAAAAAGCTCTTGCAAACAACCACCCAAAATCAGTGCGAATAAAATTCTATACGCTTGAGGGTGAATAAAAAGTCCACATAGCATTACGGCTACGAATATAATTGCAGTAAGACTTCTGGTTTTTAGCACATGGGTATCTAAGGCCACTGATAATGATTTAGGATGAAGCCATTCGGTTGTCTTGCAGACTAAACGAATCAGCCATTGTATTTTCTTTTACATGAATGCGAGCGACATTGTCTTCACTCACTTCCTTCAATTTACGAAACAGAACAACCAAGATGGCTATCGCGATGAGTCCCATCCACCAATTTGATTCCATCACATCATCTGCGGGCATCTGAGAATGTTTGCCCCCTTTCATGAAAAAAAGCTGGACTACCGCAACGGCGTTGTTTAAAAAGTGGGCAAAAATGGGAACCCAAATGTTTCTCGTATAGAAGTACAACATCCCCAAGATAAAACCCAGCCAAGCCCTGCTTAAAAAAAGACTGATGGAAATATGGATGATGCTGAATATCAGAGAAGCAACCACAATGGCAAGCAAAGGCCATTTCCACCAACGTTCCAACAATCGCTGCAGTGCTCCACGAAAAAGAACCTCTTCGAAAAGCGCAGGAAGAAAGGCGAGCAAAACAAGTACCAGCAACATGTCTGCGGGTCCGTTCATTTGACCGATGATGTTTACTTGTTTGTCGTAATTCTGTTCTAATCCATTTGCCACTTGTTTCAAGGCAGGAATATACTCTAGAATTTGCTGCGAAAAAGCATGTAAAGTAGCCGCTGTGAGTCCGGAAAGAAAGACAACCGGAATTACAATGAGCAGTTGTTTCGGATGGATGTATTTGCTAAACCCGAGCCAAAAAAAAGAGGTGCCATGGCATATTCTTGAGTAAATGACTGCAGGAATAAGAAAACCGACCAAAGCCGATGCAGCATTGACCCACCGAACCAAACCAACATGTTTTGGATTGCTGATGATGCCTTCGAGATAGGCTGCTGCTTTCTCCATCGGAACCCCTTTTGGCAAAAGAGGCAAAAACAGGATGAGCTGTATAACGGAAGCCAACATCAATCCTACACCTATGGAAAACATTAGAATGCCCAATTGACCAAAACCTGTATATCCCTTGTTGCTTTTATATTGCATAAGCCGTTGTTAAACCCTAATTTTGCTGCAAGATACAAAAATAGAAATGCCCAATATCGGACCCATATCATTGCCTGAATTTCCATTGCTGCTTGCTCCTATGGAGGATGTAAGCGATCCTCCGTTCCGTGCTGTTTGTAAAGACAACGGAGCTGATTTGATGTATAGCGAATTCATCAGCAGCGAAGGATTGATTCGAGATGCCATCAAAAGCAGAAAAAAACTCGATTTTAACGAAGAGGAAAGGCCATTTGGAATACAAATATTTGGGGGTGATGAGGAAGCTCTTGGAATGTCGGCGCGAATTTGTGAAGCCGTTAATCCGGATTTATTGGACATCAATTTTGGTTGTCCGGTAAAAAAAGTGGCATTGAAAGGAGCCGGAGCCGGAGTATTGAAAGACATTGATTTGATGGTACGATTAACTGACAGCGTAGTAAAAAGCACGAAGCTCCCAGTTACCGTAAAAACCAGATTGGGATGGGATGATCAAAATAAAAACATTGAAGAGGTTGCAGAAAGACTTCAGGATGTCGGTATTCAGGCATTGTCTATCCATGGCAGAACCCGAGCGCAGATGTACAAAGGAGAAGCAGATTGGACGCTGATTGCGAAAGTGAAAAACAATCCAAGAATTAAAATACCCATATTTGGAAATGGTGATATAGATTCACCTCAAAAAGCGAAAGCATATAAAGAACGTTATGGTGTAGATGGAATTATGATAGGAAGAGCCGCTATTGGATATCCATGGATTTTTAGAGAAATAAAAGCCTTTCTAAAAGATGGAACCTTGCTACCACCGCCCACATTGGCAGAGCGAATTGTGGTTTGTAAAAAGCATTTAGACCGATCGATTGAATGGAAAGGGCCTATAGTGGGAATCAATGAAATGCGCAGACATTATACAAATTATCTGAAAGGGTTGCCTGGTATCAAAGAGTATAGATTGAAATTGGTCACCTTAACTTCACCGGAATCGATTTACGAAGTATTGGATCAGATTACAGAACACTACAAAGATTTCGAGTTTCCTCACATCCCGATTGAGATTATCGATTATCATCAGAATTGTCCGTTATAAATTTGTTGTTTATTGTTTGGTGTTTATTGTTTTGTGTTTATTGTTTGGTGTTTATTGTTTGGTGTTTATTGTTGTGTTTATTGTTTTGTCCGCAGCGCGGATTTATGATTTAGTATTTGTGATTTGAAATTTGGGGTTAGAGAACGGATGTGTGCGTGAGCTAGGCAAAACGCGCGGAGCGATCGGGTTTGCCTTGATTTTTCTTTGCTTCGTTTCTTTGTATCAAGACAAAGAAATGAAGAAGAAAGACATTTGATTTATGAATGCCAAAATGCGGAGCGATCGGGTTTGTCCCTTGTTGTTTGTGTTCCGAAGGACACCAATAACACAAAAAGACAAATATCCCTTGACTACACATGAATCACAAATCAATAATCATTAATCATTATTCCTTTCAATCAATGGACGGCTCTACATTTGAATCGCTAAATCTTAAGAGATTTCCATTTTCATCAATCAAATATTTACAGAAATTCCATGTAGGTGCTTGTTTGTTCCAGCCGTTTTTTGCTGGATCCGTCAGCCACATAAATAAAGGATGCTGACCGTCTTTCTTAACTACAATGGATTTTTCGGCTAAAGGAAAACTGACGCCGTAATTTTTTTTGCAGAATGCCGCAATCGTGGCATTGTCCCCTTTTTCCTGATTTCCAAAATCGTTTGCTGGAAATCCGATGATGACCAAACTGTCATTCTTCTGACGATACAGCGCTTCGAGCGATTCGTATTGTCCGGTATACCCACAATCAGAAGCTGTGTTCACAATCATTATCTTTTTGCCCTTGTAGTTGGATAAATCAAGTTCCGATCCATCATTCAGCACAATTTTAATGTCGTAGACAGATGTGATGCTTTTTTCATTTCCGGTTAAGCTGTGATTTTTTCCTGTGAATCTTCCTATACCAACCACTAGAGGGTAAAGCTTTTTCAGTATGCGTTGTTTGGGGGTCATGTTTTTGTTTTGTTTGTTGGGGATAGCAAGGATAACGGCAGAACCTGAGATTATTACCAATAAAGAAATCAGTATCCATTTCATAATTGAAGTTGTTTTTTGCATGGGATAATGAAAACTTACTTCCCGCTTAAATGTTGTTAAAGATGTAGATATTCCATGATTTTTGAATGAATGAGAAACAAAAAATTTTATGTACTACTTTCGATATTCTAATACCTAACAACAAATGGATCAGGATGTTCATTTTATGAAGATGGCGCTCTTGGAGGCGCAGAAAGCATTTGACCTGGAAGAAGTTCCCGTTGGTGCCATTGTGGTAATGCAAAACAAAGTGATTGCAAAGGCACACAATCAGGTTGAGCTCTTGAATGACAGCACGGCACATGCCGAAATCATGGCACTCACAACGGCATTCCAGCATTTGGGCAGCAAATACCTTCCAGATGCGACTTTGTATGTGACGCTAGAACCCTGCTTCATGTGCTCTGGTGCGTTATACTGGAGCAAGATTGGCAGAATTGTATTTGGGGCCTATGACGAAAAACATGGTTATCGAAGCATTGCGGGCGAAAAAAATCCTTTCCATCCGAAAACAGAAATAACTGGAGGGGTCATGGAAGAAGAATGTGCGGATTTGATGAAAACATTTTTCAAAATGAGAAGATGAGATATCAGACCGAGAAGGAGATGGTGAGCGAGAATGAGAATGAGAACAAGAAGGAGATCGAGAAGGAGATGTTGAGCGAGAATGAGAACGAGAACGAGAAGGATAGTAGGTACTCCGTATTTACATCCGTAACGATTCATTAATCAAAATCATGATTTACCTTATACAAAAGCTATAACTTCGCAATTGAATTTTTAAACAAAAAAACAAAAACATATGTCATTTACATTATCCCCCTTGCCTTATGCATACGATGCATTAGAGCCACATATTGATGCCACTACCATGCAGATTCATCATGGAAAACACCATCAAGCATATGTAGACAACCTGAACAAAGCCCTGGCTGGAACTGAGCATGAAGGAAAAACCATTGAAGAGATTGTAAAACATGCAGGAAGTATAAGTGTAGCCGTACGCAACAATGGTGGTGGACATTGGAACCATGATTTTTTCTGGAATAGCTTATCATCGAATGCTGGTGGTATGCCAACAGGAAAACTTGCAGAAGCGATTACAGCATCTTTCGGATCGTTTGATGCGTTCAAAGAAAAATTTCAAGCTGCTGGTATGACCCGTTTTGGAAGCGGATGGGCATGGTTAATCGTGAAAGATGGTAAACTTGAAATATGTTCTACACCAAATCAAGATAATCCACTTATGGATATTGCGGAAGTAAAGGGAAGCCCGATTTTAGGAGTTGATGTTTGGGAACATGCTTATTATCTGAAATACCAAAACAGAAGAGCAGATTATCTTGCTGCTTTTTGGAATGTGATCAACTGGAATACCATCGAAGAGCGTATGCATGCTGCGATGTGATTCTAAAATTTTGATTGCTTTAAAACAAAGGATTCGCCCACGGTTTAACCGTGGGTTTTTTATTGGCATTGAGAGCTCTACTTAAGTAGCTTGGCTCTGCAAGACATTGTTTGGATACTGTCGCTAAATGAAAAACGTAAAGATGATAATAATTACTATGCGTGAGGCCTTTCAAAACGCGTACATCCGTTAAAACCCGAAACAGCAAATCTCAAATCCTAAATCATTAATCTCTAATGCCCAAAACGTCGAAATCTTACATCCGCGAAGCGGAACCCCAAACGCATTCTCTATCTTTTGTCTTTCTTCTTTATTTCTTTGTCTGTTTGATAATGGTCTGGCAACAATATCTTTAATGGTTCTTCTTCATTTCTTTGTCTGTTCGCGCCGGTCTCTGACCGCGCCTAAAAACGCAAAGAATAAATTGGTAAATGGCCTTTTTGATTTTGAAATGTCGCAGGTGCCCTTTCGGTACACCAGCGACAGCAGCAAACCCGATCGCTCCGCGCGTTTTGCCAGGCTAGCGCGCACATCCGTTGTAACAACAAAATATAAACCACAA
>JBDLUO010000069.1:0-3652 GCA_039805285.1 Bacteroidota bacterium | reverse complement strand
CAAGAAGTGTACCATCATTGCAACCAATGTCGAGCACAGAAGGATGCTTTACACCCGACATGGTATCGATAACAGAGTCAACAATATCCTTGAGGTGATTTCTCATGGTGTTGTTTGTTCCGCTTCTGTACCAGTAAGCAGCGTAGAGAATTTCGCTTGGAACGGAGTGCTCCATTTGTAGTAGTCCACAAGCATTTTCATCCTCTTCGGGATTACAACGAACCAAGGTGCAGTCAATTTTTCTCGAGCTTGGCATTTCTTTTCCTGGCTTCACAAAACTACCTTGAAGATACTGAGGCCCAAGATCGATGACTTTCTTAAGTGAGTTTGAGCCGCAAACACGGCAAGTGGTTCTTTTACGAATATGCATAATCAGTCTATTTTAGATAATATCAATTGTTTGAATTGTTCATTTATCGCATCTATACATTTGTTGCGTTCCAAATTAAGCACAGCGAGTTGCTTTACCACAACATCTTTTTGATCTGCAGGAACGGCTTCAAAATCATACACTTTCTCTTGTTCGTGCCAAAGTCGGCAGTTCACATCAGCCAATTGGTAGAATACAGCACCAAATAATCCCTTTACATCCGCAACCTCATTCCCCTCTTTTTTAAAAACTTTGTTGGCTGAGAAAGACATTTTCACAGGATCAATTTTTCCAGCCACAGCATCAGAAATATATTCATCTATTTCAGTCTGCAATTGACCAGCCTGCAGGGCTAAACTCTGCAAACGAGATTCATCTTCTGTATGATATTGCTTAAGCTTTACAATGGTTAACTTGTCGCAAAGCATGCCTAGTGTTTCTGCCATAATTTCGATTAGTCGCAAATGTAAAGATTTCTAATGATGAAAAGGAGTCGAATCCCACGATAAACTATGATAAAAATGCTATATTTTAGCGATTATCGGCTTTAAAGCAACTTGAAGCCGTTTGAATGAATTACATTCGCGACAAATCTTTACGCCTATTTCAACAGATTCCAATGTCAGAAATCAGAAAAAAAAGTTTAAAAGCAACCATTTGGATTTACGTTGGCTTTGTATTTGGTGCTGCTAATACTTATTTTCTGGCCCATAAAAACTGGTTCACACCCGATCAAAATGGATTGACACGCGCCCTTATCGACATCAGTTTGTTGATTTACGCCTTCTCCTCTTTTGGTACAACCAATTATCTTTATAAATTTTTCCCTTATTATCAAGATAACCTCGAGCCAAAGAAAAACGATCTGCTAACAACCGCATTTTCCATAGCTGTCATTGGATTCGCTTTAACAGCACTTGGTATTTGGGCCCTGAATCCTTTGATTGTAAAAAAATTCGGCACCAACTCCAGCTTATTGGTCGAATACGTTTACTGGACCATCCCCATGGGATTTTTCATATTAACCTTTCAATTGCTTGAGGCCTACTCCTATGGTTTTGGCAAAGGAGTGGTCAGCAGTCTACTTAGAGAAACTGTGATCCGACTTTATACCCTCATCATCATTTTACTCAAGATCGCAGATGTCATCGATTTTCACTCATTTATCATCCTTTTTGCTTTTCAATACGCAGTAATCGTCGTCATAATGGCAATTTATTTGAGAAAAGAAGGTAAACTATGGATCAGCTTTAAAACCAGCAGGGTAACACGCAAATACAGAAAAAAAATCATTGCCATGCTTTCGCTCACCTTTGTGGTGGTTATTGTTACCATACTCAGACAAAGCATTGATGGACTTGTACTTGCCGCAAAACAGAATTTGGGAAAAGTGGGAATATTCGGACTCGCAAGTTATATGGTATCTATACTACAAGCACCCTTTAGGAGCTTGGTTGCCATTACCATTCCGCTGCTCTCTCGGGCTTGGAAAGAGAAAAATCTACCCGAAATTCAACGTATTTATCAGCGCTCATCCATTAATATGCTCGGGTTTTCCTTGTTTGTATACGGATGTATTTTGATGAATTTTGAACATGGCATTTCGGTTTTTGGCATCAATCCGGCTTACCTAGAAGGCAAATGGGTATTTGGATTACTCGGATTGGTGACAATCATAGAATTGGGTACAGGTGTAAACGGACAAATCATTGCTACCTCTACATATTGGCGATTTGAGTTGTGGACAAGCCTGATACTAACATTAATGATTATACCATTAAGCTATTATTTTACGGTAAAATATGGGATTATCGGACCCGCCATGGCCAATTTGATTTCATTCAGTGTCTATAACTTTATTCGATTTAGATTTCTTTGGAAAAAATTCGGGCTACAACCTTTTTCCATTAAGACCCTGGAGTTGCTTTTTATTGCCCTTTTCGCTTTTAGCATCAGTTATTTTAGCGTAATAAAACTCAGCGGCATCTTAGCTATAGCTAGTTCAATTTTGATTTTTTCCGGAATTTATGGAAGTCTGTTTCTTTGGCGCGACATATCGCCAGATGTGAAACAGCTTTTTCAAACCCTGAAACAAAGAATCATCAAAAACAAGTGATTCTTTTATTTTCGATTGGATATTAAATTGAGAAACAAATCCATGCCCTTTCTCATATCGTCATTCAATTTGTACAGGATATTCTGGGTATAATAAGTTCTAATGTCATAGTGTGGATAATCGACACCTTTAATAACCTCCTCTAATTCGGTAAAACCATTTTCAATTGCCTGATTGAATTGGGTTAAAAAATCGGCAGGCAATTTTTTATTGGCAACCCAAACAGCAAATACAAAGGGCAATCCAGTCATTTCTTTCCATGCTGAACCCAGATCGTAGATATAAGGATATTGATTTCTTTTTTCCAGTGCCCTGTCTCCGATGATTAAAGCCGCTCTTTTGCCAGCAACCTCATCCTCAAATCCGGGTTTAGCATCAACCAAAACGGGAGAAATTTTCCAAAATTGGTCTAGCAAAATACGCGTTAACGCGACGGAAGATCGACTTTGATAGTCGAGAACCAGCTCCTCTATTTCTTGAATGGGACAATCGGAAAAGATACAAACACTGGCAACCTCACCATCTGTTGCGATACAAAAATCAGATACGATTTCTGCATGAGGAACCGAGGGAATCATCGCTACAGGTATCAAAGCCATATCAACTTCATCCTCAATCAACATACTTGCCAAGCGTGAGGGATACGCATCAGTTAGTGACATCAAACCGTCCATTGTACCAGATTCAAAACCCCGTACCAAAGGCCTGGTATTGAGATAACTTACAACCGCCACTTTAATTTTCGACATTTTTAGGAATAAGTATGAGCCGCAAAGCTAACCCAAAACACCGGTTGAAATCCTCAAAAGCAAGTATTGTTCCATCTCATCTATTCAACTTATTTTTGCAACATGAATCAATCCCCACTTTTAGCCAATTCACCCATTGATGGCAGATACGCAAACGCAACAGACGAGCTTCGAAACTACTTTTCAGAATACGCGCTTATTAAATACCGACTTCAAGTAGAAATCGAATATTTTATTTTTCTCGCTGAAAAAAGATTTTTCAAATTGGATAAAAAACAAGTGACTCAACTGAGGGGTATAATGGAAGCATTCAGCCCCGAGGAAGCAGAAGGCATTAAATCGACTGAAAAAGTAACCAACCACGATGTAAAAGCGGTAGAATATTACCTAAAACAGAAGCTTACAGACATGGGATTG
>JBDLUO010000068.1:0-10762 GCA_039805285.1 Bacteroidota bacterium | reverse complement strand
GATTTACTTGGAAAAGTGAAAAGACATATTCCAACCATCCTCGACTACCGTTTGCATATTGCTGAAAAAAGCATGCTCAATACCCCGCCGGTTTTTGCCATCTATGTATGTATGCTAACGCTTAGATGGATTAAGGAAATGGGCGGATTGGAAACGATGGAAAAGCAGAATAAGTTAAAATCAGATTTGCTTTACACGGAAATTGACCGCAACGAATTGTTCATTCCTCGCGTTTTAGCCAAAGATAGAAGCCATATGAATGTTTGTTTTGAAGCCATGGACGAATCAATTGAAGCACGTTTTCTGGAATATGCCAAAGCAGAAGGGATTGTTGGTATAAAAGGGCATAGACTTGCCGGAGCTTTTAGGGCATCATTGTACAATGCCCTTCCTGTAGAATCTGTTCAATATCTTACAGAAGTCATGAAAACATTTACACAAAAACAAGGTTAAACACCTTACTCAAACTAGAAACCCTACATTTGCGATAACTAAGAAATTATGATTAAGATATCTCCTTTTAAAGCCCTGCGTCCCGAACCACAATTGGCTCGTCAGGTAGCATCAAGACCCTACGATGTATTGAATAGCCGCGAAGCAAAAACAGAAGCTCAAGGAAATCCGAATTCTTTTTTGCATATCACCAAAAGCGAAATTGATCTTCCTGAAACGACAGACATTCACAGCGAACAGGTTTACCTCACTGCCGCTGAAAACCTAAAGGCATTCATGAGCAGAAACGTGCTTTTTAGAGAGAACAAAGATTGTTATTATATATACAGACTGATCATGAATGGCAGATCCCAAACCGGATTGGTATGTACAAGCTCGGTGGATGATTATGAAAATGGACTCATCAAGAAACATGAGTTTACACGTCCAGAAAAAGAATTAGACAGAATCAACCACATCAAAACCACAAGAGCTCAAACGGGTAATGTATTTTTGGCCTATAGAAATGTTGAGGAAATGGACAACCTCATTACAAAATGGTGCAGTGAAAAAAGTCCGCAATACGATTTTAAAGCTGATGATGGAATACAACATAGCATTTGGATCGTAAGCGACGACCAATCTGTAAGTCAGATCACAAATATATTTTTAGAAAAAGTTCCTTGTACTTATATCGCCGATGGCCACCATCGTGCTGCTTCAGCGGCAAAAGTTAGACAAGCGTTGGGAAATGAAGCAACCGCGGAGTCAGATTTTTTCCTGACTACCTTATTTCCTTCCAACCAACTTGCAATTTTGGATTATAATCGTGTCATCAGCGATTTAAACGGACACGACATAAATTCGATTCTCGCTGGATTACAGCAGAATTTTAACGTGGAACCCGTTGATCAAATTTGCAAACCTGCCCAACTCCACGAAATGGGCATGTACATCAACAAGCAGTGGTACAAGTTAACGGCAAAAGAGGGAACATTCACTCAAGATCCAATCGGCGTTTTGGATGTAACCCTACTTCAAAACAACATACTTCTTCCCATCTTTGGAATTGCAGATCAGCGAACAGACAAAAGAATTGATTTTGTTGGTGGCATCAGAGGACTCGAAGAACTCGAAAAACGAGTGGATTCAGGAGAAATGAAAATTGCATTTAGCTTATATCCGGTAAGTATTGAACAACTTTTCGATATTTCAGATAGTGGAAATGTTATGCCACCTAAAAGCACATGGTTTGAACCGAAGCTGAGAGATGGTCTATTGACACATCTGATTTAATTGCTTTTTTTTAATGGGTTGAAAGTTTTCGATTCAACTCAAAGAAAAAAGGACGAAAAACAAAACAATGTTCCTTTTTTAAAGTCGAACTTTAAGGAATAAAGCAATTGAAGTCATAAATACATCACTCATGATCAGATTCCTCATTTTTTGTATTCTGGTTTGCGCTTTTTTTGTTCCTGCAATGGGACAAGATCCAAATCGTTTACATGAACTAGGAAAGAATTACATGATTGAAGGAGACTACGTAAATGCAGAATCTCTACTGTTTGAAGCATATCAAAAAGATACCACAAATCTTGTCTTTGCCAAAGACCTTACCCTATGTCTTTATTTCCAGAAAGAGTTAAAGAAGGCCTTAAAAATCATGCTGCCCAAAATTGAAAGTGGTACGGCAGACAATCAATGTTTTCAGATTACTGGCAATATTTACAGGGCCATGAAGCAGTATGATCAGATGGAGCTGTTGTATAAAACAGGATTAAAAAAGTTTCCGGAAGATGGGGCGCTTTACAATGAGATGGGGGAGTTGCTCGCAATCAGAAAAAACCCAAACTGTATTTCGTATTGGGAAAAAGGAATTGAAAAAGATCCATCTTATCCAAGAAATTATTTCAATGCTTGTCGTTTTTATTCAGAATCTGGGGATGTCGCTGGATTATTATATGGAGAAATGTATGTAACAATGGATCCATTTAGCACGAAGAGTTCTGAAATGAAAGAAATTTTACTTAGGAGCTATAGAAACTTTTTTGTCATTCGCGATGTAGAATCATATAACAAAGGGAAAAGTAAATTTGATCAAAGGGTTTCAACCCTTTTGCTGAATCAAGTAAGAGATACTACGATTACTTTGCAAACCCAATCGTTGATTATGTACAGAACCGGGTTCATACTCGATTGGTACAATGAAAAAAATGCAGATAAATTTCCCTATCAGTTGTTCGAAAGACTTCGATTCATGTTGAGGGAAGGCATTTTTGAAGCCTATAACCAATGGCTATTCGGCTCTGCAGAAAACCTAACCTCTTTTCAGTTGTGGACACAATTGCATCAAGAAGAATACAACCGATTCCTGGATTTCATCAAAAAAAATACCTCGCCATTTCCAAAGGCCCAATATTATCGTTAGTCTCTCTCCCTTAACTTGATATTTACGTAATTTAGCTAATCCTATATCATTGGATCCTAAATTTTACCGAGATGCGAAAAACTACAAGGGTTTTTGATTTTTTATACGATCAATTGGAACGCTTTCCACTAGATGCCATGTTGGCTTCAAAGGAAAATGAAACTTGGAAAACACATAGTACATCCGAAGTAATCAGCAAAGTGAATGAGTTGAGTATCGCATTGCAAAGACTCGGGTTGAGTGCCAACAATCATCAACCAGAACAACAGGATAAAATTGCTGTGATATCCAAAAATAGACCAGAATGGCTGATGCTGGATTTGGCTACTCAACAAATTGGAGTGTTGTTATGTCCAATCTACCCCACAACGCATCCCGACGAGATAAAATTTATTTTAAATGATGCCGAAGTAAAGTATGTATTTGTAAGCGGCCAAGATATAGCCGACAAAGTTCTTGGCATAGAAGCCCAAATTCCTTCCCTCAAAGGAATCTTCGGATTTGATATATTGGAAGGCACAACAGATTGGAATACGCTTTTTTCTGAGCCATCTCAACCAGTAGAAAAAGAAGCGTTAGAAAAAACGAAAACTGAAATTTTGCCGGAACATTGTGTAACCATCATTTATACATCCGGAACAACAGGCACACCTAAAGGCGTTATGCTCAGTCATGCAAACTTGGTGAGCAACGTTATAAACAGTACCCAAACTTTTCCCTTTCCTGAAATGCCGGGAGCTCGCGCATTGAGCTTTTTACCGCTGAATCACATATTCGAAAGAATGGCTTCATTCATTTATATTTCAACGGGAATTGGTATTTATTATGCAGAGAGTTTAGAAACCATTGGAGAAAACCTAAAAGAAGTAAAACCGGTTTTGTTTACGACGGTGCCGAGGTTGTTGGAAAAAATGTATGAGAAGATCATACAGAAAGGAGCTACACTAACAGGCATTAAAAAAGCATTATTCAATTTATCCATTTCAGTAGCCGAACAATTTGGAACACCGGATTCAGAAAAATGGAATTACCGTTTCAAAAAGTCATTGGCAGATAAATTGGTATTCAGTAAATGGAGGGCTGCGTTAGGAGGAAACATTCAATATATCATAACGGGTGGAGCGGCAGCTTCAGAAAGACTGCTTCGGATTTTTTCTGCAGCAGGCATTCAAATTTATGAGGGATATGGTCCAACAGAAAATAGCCCCGTAATAAGTGTCAATTGCCAGAAACCCAATGGTAAAAAATTTGGAACGGTTGGATTGGTCATAGAAGGACAGGAAGTTAAATTAGAAGAAGATGGAGAGATTTGTGTAAAGGGGCCAAGTGTTATGATGGGGTATTACAAAAGACCTGATCTTACAGATGAAGTTATCATAGACGGGTGGTTGCATACTGGGGATATCGGAACTTGGATAGATGGTAAGTACTTGAAAATAACAGATCGCAAAAAAGAAATGTTTAAAACAAGTGGTGGAAAATATGTTGCTCCCCAACCCATAGAAAACAAACTTAAAGAATCGCCATTTATAGAACAGGTGATGATCATCGGAGCTGATAGAAAATTTGTTGCCGCTTTATTGGTACCGGGTTTTCATCAATTAGAGCAATGGATGACGGAAAATCAAATCTCATTCAACACCAGAGAAGAAGCACTTAAACATCCGCTTGTCATTCAAAAATATGAGGAAATCATAGAGGGCTACAATACCATGTTCAATCATGTTGAACAGGTCAGAAAATTTGTTTTAATGCATCAAGAATGGAGTGTCGACAATGGAGAAATGACACCGAAATTAAGTATGCGTAGAAAAATCATTTTCGGTAAACACATCGATTTGATCGAAGAGCTGTATAAAACAAAATAACCACCTTTTTAGTGGTGGTTATTTATTAAGATCATTCATAGTAAGTTCTGACTCTTGGGAATTAAAGCGGGGAATAACTAGAACAAATATATTTGAATACAAGGCGTTCAAAAGTAGAATTTTCTCCTTTTTATTGTAGTATAAAATCTACAAAACCAATTAAAAAAGGTTGTGTTGAATGGCATATACGGTCAATTCCGAATTGTTTTTCATGTCCATTTTTTGAAGGATTCTGCTTCTATAGGTGCTTATGGTGGTTGGACTCAGGTGAAGTGATTCTGCAATTTCGGAGATTGTCGTTCCCTTTGAAATCAAAGAAAATACAGCAAATTCTCTGTCGGACAACGATTGGTGGGGCATTTCCTCGATTTGTCCATGAATGGATAAAATCAGTTTCTCTGCTATTCTTGGGGTGATGTATTTTCTGCCCGACAAAACTTTTTGTACGGCTAGAATCAGTTCTTCTGGTGCGAGGTCTTTAGACAGATAACCACTGGCTCCCGCTTTTAGCACCCGGATAGCAAATTGGTCTTCGGGATGAATGCTCATAATTAAAACCGGCAATTCTGGATCTATCTGTTTGATTTGAGGTAGCGCATCCAATGCGCTTCTACCAGGCATAGAAAGATCGCTGATAATTAAATCCCATTTGCTTTTCATCATTGCAGCAATGATGGCATCGGCATCAGCAACTTCTTCTACATGAGCATTGGGATATGATTCTGAAAGAATTTGAATGATTCCTCTTCTCACAATGGTATGATCATCTGCAATCAAAATTCTAAGCATGTACTAAAGTTAAGGGTTATTGAGTGGAATTTTAACGATAACGACTGTCCCATTGCCACACTGAGATTCAATTTGGAGCTGACCGCTCATCAACAAGGTTCGCTCTCTCATGCCTATGATACCGAATGTTTTTTTGTCTTTTAGCATGTCTGAATCAAAACCAACTCCATTGTCTGAAATGATGAGTGTAAGTTGATTTTCTAAAATCGTTATTGATGCTGATATTTGATTGGCCTGCGCATGCTTTGCGATATTGGTTAAACTTTCCTGAAAAATTCTAAAAACAGAGGTGGTAATTTCGGTACTCAGATCCACTCTGGAAACATTGGTTTCAAAATGGGCTGGGATATCATATCTTTTCTGAAATTCCTCCATCTGCCATTCCAATGTAGCAATCAAGCCAAGGTCATCTAAAATACCAGGTCTTAATCTTGTCGAAATTCTTCTGACTGTTTTCATGGTGGTATCGATTAATCCTATGGAATCCATGATTTTATTTTTGATTGGAAGCGCTTCGGTTTTCATTTTGATCCAAGACAGATCCATTCTTAATCCGGTCAACTGCTGACCTAATTCGTCGTGAATTTCTCTTGCAATTATGGTTCTTTCTTCTTCACGAATTTTTTCTAAGTGAAGAGTAAGTGCTCTCAATTCTTTTTGATACTGTACCCGATCAGAAATGTCAATTCCAACTCCCATAACACAAGGTTGGTTGTAGTAATTTACTCGGATCCCTGAAAAAAGAATGGGAATTTTTTTTCCTCCTTTGGTGACTATTTCAAATTCAGCCTGTCCAATTCCATGCTCCAACACATCTTTGAATTTTTCTGTGAAAATCTTGTGGTATTGTTGATCAATAAAGTTGATGGCATCTGCATTATCAATTTCATCTTGTTCATACTGAGTGTCGAATATTTGATTGTTGTGTGAACGTATGATTTTACCTTCAGCGTTTATGAGATAAAATAAACCAGGAATACTATTGATAAGTGATTCCGAAATTTCATTTTGTTGAAGTATTTGTTGTTGATACCTTTTTTGTAGTGTGATCTCCTGAAGAATTCCTACACACCTAAATGGGATTCCTTCGTTGTTATAAATGATGTTCGATTTTCCGAGAAGATGAATTGTTTTTCCATTTTCAAGAATGTATCTGAATTCATAAATGAATTCCAATTCTTTTTCTGCAATTCTCTGCTGAAACTTTGAAAAAAACGCGTTTCTGTCCTCTGGATGCATTCTTCTTAAAAAAGTAGCGAAGTTATTTTCATCATCATACCTTGTGCCGATAATAGAAGCATAATTTTCGTTTCCCCAAACATCGTTTGTTGTCATATCCCAATCCCAAATTGCATCGTTGGTAGCAGATACAATCAGATTCAGTCTTTCCAGATTTTTTTCTAAGCTCAGAATTGCTTCTTTTTCGCTCGTGATGTCTCGATAATACACAGAAACGCCATTATCATCGGCATAAATCCAGTTTTCAAACCATTTGTTTGTCGGTTCGTAGAATAAGGTATAATGAAGATTTTCTTTTTTTTTAGCAACATCCTTGATGGAAGTCATGAATTTTGTTCCTTCGAGATCATGATTTGTCAATTCAAAAAAATCTTTTCCTATGGCGGTAGCCCTGTCTATTTTATGAATTTCTGCAGCAATCGGATTGATGAATCTTATTTTAAAATTGTGGTCCAATGCAAAAAAACCATTTGTGATCCTGTTGAATAAGGATTCCATTTCATGTTGCTGATTGGAAAGCGATACTTTTAAATCTGAGTTGTAAACTTCCAAACCTGCAATCATCTGTTTTAAAAGGGAGAAGTCGCGGATGATTGAAACGGTTGATGATATTTCACCATTCTCATCCGTTGTTATGGAGGTGGTTACATTGGCGAATATGTCGCTACCGCTTTTATGTAAATAGGTAAGATAGCCATTCCAGCTTTTGTTTTCCTTTATGATATTGCGTAACTCATCAATAGAGAAGGTTTCAGACTTTGTTTTCAATAAGATGCCTAATCTTTTTCCGAGGGCTTCTTTTTCGGAGAATCCAAACATCTGTTCGGCTCTTTTGTTCCAAAAAATGATTTCGTATTGATTGTCTGTAACAATGAGGGCATCATTAATGCAGTCTTGAATGGTGATTTTTTCTTTAACCAGTTTGCTGTATTTTCTTGACTTTTTCCATTGAAGAAAAAGAAGGATAAGAAGAATCAAAATCACAGACAACTGTATCCAATCAAGCATGGGTAATTTGTTTTGAAAACTAAGGGGTATTCATGCCAAGTTCTGGTGTAAGTTAAGCTAAGATATTTTCAGTTGCTTTTTTAGCAAACCCTTTTCTGTGCCGGTCCCATGCTTTTTTTGTCCATAGAAACCAGAAAAAAACAAGCACAGGATAAACCAAAACTATGCCATAATTATAATAAATGGCATCATTCAATTCGAAGTGATGCATATGCATAACGGCTCTGGTCATTCCGCAACCGTAACATTCGAAGTCGAACAAGAATTTAGATGGACACATTTCTACGCCGGTATTATCAAAGAAGGTTGATGGCATGATAAAAAGCACAATGGGAAATGCGAGTAAAGCAAAAAGCCAAGTTAAATTAAACCACTTGTATTTTGTAGCGGGGTTGATAAAAGTAAGAGGTGCCATTGAATGTAGTGTGTAAATGAAAAAGCCATGTTAGTGCTAACATGGCTTTTTATAGAGTTAAAGAAAATTAATTCTTTTATTAAAAAGATTACTTAGTATAATCCTTCATTTTAACCAATGCATGTATGAAACCTGGCAACCAGCAAAGAGCCATCAAAAGAAGGTTAACGATCCAAGTGCTTCCAGACCAATCGTCTTGAATACCCATGAAGATCCAAGTGAATCCCAATAGAGCCAACAAGATGTAAAGACCTTTAGAGATACCATCTCCGCCATTCTTCATTTTGTTTTTCATTACTTTCTGAGCCGCTTTGAATTTGATGGTTTCTTTCAAAGTCATTTTCTTACCAGTTACCTGTTGGAACTCTTTTGGAGTCATTGTGGTGAACTTAGCAATGTTTGATTTCAATTGAGCTTCTGGAGTAGTTGCAGGAGCTACAGTAGAAACAGTACGGAATGCATTTGCTGAAAGAACGGTAGCAAATACGAATGCAAGGATCAAGGAAAATTTTGCTTTCATGTTTGAAATATTTTTTTGTTTGACCAAATCTACAGAAAAAAAGAATAAAATATAATTGTAGCGAATAAAAAAGTTAATTTTTTTTTACGGTAAGAATAATATAGTCGGAAACACATCAATTTTTAAACCTACTTCGCATGTCCATGAAGTATGTTTGGATGGGTAATAAATTCCGAGATTGATTAAGGAGTATAGAGGCGAACAGGATTAGAGATGATTTATTTCGGCTTCTTTTATGGTAACACTATTTATCTAGAGCCTGTATTTTTTGAATGATGAAAAAAGGGAATTGTATTGATACTCCAGAACGTATTCTTAAAAGCATTTCTAAAATAGGGTAGCGACCTGAGCCATTTGAAACTCTTTTAGTTTTTCTAAAGAGTGACCTCGCCAAGAATCCCGGCCTGCCGGCATGGAACTTGGATCTATATTTTTTGTGAAATGATTTGTGAGATTTAAAATTGCTTTGTGGTCCTAACGGGTTTGAGTTCGAAGTGTTTGGAAGAGGATTTAAGATTATTCTTAAAAATTTTACCTTGCTGAATGCTCATCTAAAATTTCTTTCACAAAAAAATGTAATTCGGGTATTTTATTTTCAATGATGTCCCAAAAAATATCATAATCAATTCCAAAATAATGATGAATAAATTGATTTCTGGTAGCCGCCATTTTTCTCCATTCTATGTGAGGATAATCTTTTTTAAATTCATCGTCTATTTTATTGGCAGCTTCTCCAATAATTTCTATACTTCTTTCTAGAGCTCTTACTAATACTTTATCGTTTATAACTTGATCCGAATCCTTTCCATTGGTGTAGGTAGCAATAAATTCGCATTCATCAAAGATGTGTTTTATTAGCTCAATATTAGATACCGACATTTTCAACTTGTTTTAAAATGTGTGGACCAATATATGGACTTAACGATGCTCTGGTAACTAATTCTATTTTTCTACCTGTAAGCTCTTCTAAATAAAAAACCAATCCAATATAATTATCGTAAGTTTTTTGATTGGGTAAAAAATCAATCAAGAAGTCAATGTCGCTATCCTTATTAATATTTTCGTTAGAAACGAAGGAGCCAAATAAGCCAAGTTCTTTTATCCCAAAAGATTTAATGGCATCTCTGTTTTGAAACAAGAGATTTAATAATTCTTGTTTTGTTTGAACTAAAGAACTCATATTACAAATGTAATGTAAAATATAAGAAATGAAAATATGTGGATTTTATTGGTTGTTTTATGAGACAATTATTGTTTTCTAAAAAAACATTTGTGGCCTCGCCAAGAATCGAACTTGGATCTGGAGCTTCGGAAACTCTTATACTATCCATTGTACTACGAGGCCTGATTAAGTTTGTTGTTTGGTGTTTATTGTTTGTTGTAACATTTAACCGCAAACCACAAACCACAAACATATTTTTCTACTTTCCAAAATTTTGAATATTCGTACCAAATATTTTAACGGCAATCGCCAACAAGATCACACCAAAAAATTTTCTGAGTACAATCAATCCGCTGGGACCTATCGCATTGCCAATCCATTTCAACGATTTCAAAACAATATAAATCACAACCAAGTTGATCATTATTCCAATCATAATGTTGATGTCTTGAAAATCTGCTTTCAACGACATAATCGTAGTTAACGTTCCCGAACCGGCAATCAAGGGAAAAGCGATGGGAACCACACTTCCACTTTTGGGATTATTGTCTGATTTAAAAAACTCAATGCCCAAAATCATCTCTAATCCTATAATAAAAATGACAATAGAACCGGCAACGGCAAAAGACCTCACGTCGAGTCCGAGTAAATTCAAAAATTCTTGTCCAAGAAAGAGAAACATGATCATGAGTGCACCAGATGCCAATGTGGCTTGTGTACTTCTGATGTGTCCGCCCATTTTCTCTCTGAGTGAAATCAGAATGGGAATGGATCCCAACATATCGATTACCGCAAAAAGGGTAAAACTGATGGTGATGATTTCTTTTCCGATTATTTTTCCAAAGTCGAACATGTATCTTTTTTTACAAAGATAATCTCTTTCTTCCCTTGCTTTAAACTT
>JBDLUO010000067.1:0-29414 GCA_039805285.1 Bacteroidota bacterium | reverse complement strand
AGATTGATCAGACAAGTTTGGATCACGAACACCCAAAGCAAATTGAACTGAACCAGAATAACCGAAATCAGTATCAAAATCATCATCAATACCACGGAAAGAAACAAGGTGAGAACAGTTTACTGTACCACCAAACCACTCGAATGAATCATCATTGATAAATGAACATTGTACGAAATCGATGATGGTATTTCTACCAAGAGAACCCATGGTCAAACCATTGATCTCTTGATCGGTAGCGAAAATATAACCACCATACTCAATACGTGCATATTTCAAGTTCCCTGAATTGTCATTATCATCAGGTGTTGTTCCTCCACCATATTCTGTATCAGCAGAAGTAGCAATTCCTTCGATATTGGCTACTCCACCAGGTCTGTTCAATGAAGCACGACCTAAGATGATTACACCACCCCAGTCTCCTGTGGCACGTGAACCAGCATCTTTGCTAGAAGTAAATACTACAGGACTTGTTGAAGTACCTACAGCGTTAATCTTAGAACCTTTAGTGATAATCAAAGCAGTACCACCAGAAACGGTAGCATCTCCTTTAACTACAACACCAGGCTGAATGGTAAGTGTAGCACCATTCTTTACATAAATCAACCCCTTGAGCAAGTAGGTTTTACCTGATGTCCAAGTGGTGTTTGCTGTGATAGCGGCAGTTACCGTATCTGTTACAGCAGGATACACAGCATTCTGTGGATCGAAGTTAGTCCAACCCTGCGTCCATGGACTGGCAGGAGACGGTGCAAACGCTCCTCTGTAGTTTACTACCTCGAAGAACGGGTTTTGTGCTTGGGTTGTTGCTATCGCAAACAACAGTACAAGCATGGTCAACAATTTTTTCATATTATTTACGCCTTTTTTTTGGCACCACAAATGTTAGACTCTAATGTTAACTAATCTGAAAGGCGGTGTTAAGTAAATCTTACTTAATTGTTACCGGATTGTGTAGCATTAAAAATTAATGTTTTTCATTTTCGGCAGACATAAAAAAAGGCAGGATAAAAATCCTGCCTGAAACACTTGTTGAATCGTTATTATTAAAACTTATATGAAACTGTAAATGAAATTACACGACCAAATTGCAATGAAGATCTTTTTGCATCTATGCCCTTATCATACTTTTTATTGTTGTTTGAGTCTTCAAAAAAGACCAACTTTTGTGCAAGTATGTCTTTCACATTCAATTTGATATCGATGTTTTTTTCTGGGAATGATTTTGAAAACTGAAAATCAATCTGGGTTCTTCCGTTCTCCCATAAATTGGGCTCAATCAAAAGTCCGTCCTGTGTTGCATCTCCATTACTGGCAAGGAAAACCCTTTGTCCGTATCTGTTTACAGAAACAGTAGAAGAAATGTTTTTCTCATCATTTTGGTAGGTAACTCCACCGTTGATTACATACGGAGACTGTCCCTGCATAACACGTCCTTGTTTAAAGTAGTAGTTGTTTGAATCAATCACATTCAACTTCACTTCAGACTTGATTACACTGAAGTTTCCAAATACCGTAAGTTTATTCCAGATAGACGAAGCGCCAGATTCAATCAGACTTCCAATCTTGGTTCTGAACTCAAATTCAGCACCCAACAAAGTTGCAGATGGTGTGTTTTTATAAGAAAGTGTATTGGGTTGATTGGTAGAAATCAATTCGATTGGATCTACGAATTTTTTATAAAACAAAGATCCTGTAATCAACTGTGCTTTACCCGGGAAAAACTCATATCTGAAATCGAAATTTTCAATCGTTGCTCTTCTAAGTGAGGTGTCTCCAAAAATCGAATATCTGATGGTATAGTCTCTAAATAAGAAGGGAGCCAATTCTCTAAACTCAGGTCTGTTGATGGTTTTAGAATAAGACAATCTGAGGTTTTGTTTGGTATTGAGTGAATAAACCAAGTTTGCAGAAGGCAATAGATCTGTTTTTCTTGTATTAATTCTAACGGGAGTAAACTGATTGAATTCTGCATTCAATGTTTGATGAAACATCTCTACCCTTGCTCCGTAGATCAAACGCAGTTTTTTTCCGATTCTCTGGTCTAACATTCCATAATAAGCATACAACTCAGTACCAGCTGTGTACAAATCTCTTACCTCGGTAATGTCTTTTAAATTAAGTCCTGTCTTCCCTCCGGCAAGATATCCCATGTATTTTTTGGCAAAAATGGTGCTTGGGTCTACGTAAGAAACATCTGCGTTAAATTTATTTGCATCAAAGCTAGAAAACGCAAGCAATCTTGGATTAAAAGCCCTGTCTCTCATCTGATAGTATCCTCCAAATTTGGCATTGATCTGGTTGTCTTTGTTGAATTTAAAATTTCTAGAAAAATCGATTCTTGCATTGTGAGATACTTCATTGTTGGTAGAATAAAAAGCCAAGCCTGCTGTATTGTCGTTGTCTACCGGAGCAGTGTTAAAAAGCTTAGCCTGATATCCTGGGAGTCCAGCTGCACTGTCAAAAGCCATTCTTCTTAAAGCAGGAATATCTCTTTTGATATCAGAAATTGAACCTACCCAATTGATTTTTAATTTGGCAGAAGGGATATAATGCTCACCTACCAATTGAGATGAAAAAATCTGATTGGAGGTAAACCAAAGAGCATACGACTTGAAATATTGATTGGGTTCATTGATGATGTCATTTACACCGTCTCTTGTAATTACACGATCATCTGAGTTGATGCTGAAAATATTCTTTAAACTGATGCTGTGGTTGTTGTTGATTTTAAGCGACATGTTTCCAATAACCCCAAGCAAGGTTTGAACAGAATTAAACTCTTCTTGATACACTCTTTGTGGTGCATTTTCGTATTCTGGTGCGAAAAAAGTTCTGTCTCCATCATTTTTAGATAAAGTCTTTTGGTATGTTACCGACATCAAAAATCCGAAAAAGTCTTTTTCTTTTCTTTGTATGTTTCTTGCCAAGATGTACTGAAAGTTGGTATTCGGAAGAGCTGTACGGGTATCGTAAGACCAGTTTTTTAGATTGTAGTTTTTGGCATAAACAAGTCTGTCATTTACACTCATTTCCTTAAACGACTTTATGGTCGGAAATTGTGAAGGCAGTTTTCTATAGTCATCTATTCCCAAGAAATCCCACTGACCTTGCTGTCCAAATTTACGCGGACGGAAAGTGCTTTGTGTATTAAAGCCCATACCGAAGGTAAAAGATTGGAAATTTTCTGATGGAATTCCTTTGGTGTTGATCAGAATTTGTCCACCTGCAAACTCGGCTGGCATATCTGGTGTTGCTGTTTTTTGAATCACCAAATTATCAAGCATATTGGCTGGAAAGATGTCGAAAGCGAATGCTTTACGATCACTTTCAGAACTTGGCAAAGGCGCTCCATTTAACGTTGCCGTATTGTACCTGTCATTTAACCCTCTGATGATGGCAAATTTGTCGTCTTGTAAACTCGCTCCACTCACTCTTTTAAGGATATCACCTGTGTTTTTATCCGGTGTTCTTTTGATGGTTTCTGCAGAGATTCCATCACCAACACTTGCGCTGTTTTTTTGTGCAATCAACAAAGAACTTACTGTTTCCACCGGCTTTTTTGAACCTCCACTTGCCTTTACCACAACACCACTCATATCATTGGCTCTACTTAAAACGATATCATTGCTTACTAGCTCACCGTCTTTTGAAATTTGTATAGTCACAGATTTTGCGGTGTAAGAAACATAAGAGGCGCTTATTTTATATGTGCCTTTTTCTAATCCCGAAAAAGAGAAATAACCATTTTGATCGGTTTGTGTAGATTTTTTCGTGCCTTCAACAGAAACTGTTGCGCCGATTAGCGGTTCTGCATTTGCTGAACCGATTACTTTACCTTCAATTTTAGATTTTTGGGCTGTTGCAACATGAATCAGACAGAATAATGCGACAAAAAATGAGACTAACTTTTGCATTCTTAGAAATTTTATGCAAAGCAAGAAAAACATTATCCCATTCCTTCATTTTGAAAATTACCAGTTTATTACTTTTAGGTTATGTTTGTGTTAATTGAGCTTTTTGAAGATAAGAAAGTCTTTTTTCACAACAATTCTTCTTCCGATTCTTCAAAACGAAATCCAAAGTTCTCCTCCGTATTAATCAAAATTTTTTGTTTTTGTCTGTCTATGATCAAATCGGCAATAATGATTCCCGCATCCGACTCCGGATTTTGCCGTAACAATTTTTTTAATTTTTCTTCAGAAACATCAATTCTATAGAGCAATTGAACCAATCTTTCAAAATTGGTCATAATCAATTCGTTTACATAAGCAGCAAGCGAAAGCAATAATTCACGTTCATCCAATTTTGCAATGGTTTTTATTTGCATTACGTCTTCAATCGATACCGTGGTTGTAATTTGATTATTTTGCATACGCTAAAGTAGAGTGTATATTCGATTCCCTTTCTAAAAAAAACCTAATATTTATCATGCTGTCCGAAATCATTTTAATGCGATCTAAGCGTTTTGTTGGAAAAAATATGAATATGAGTCTTTTGGAAAACAAAACAGCTGAACTCTGGCGTTCATTTATGATTCGCAGGAACGAAGTGTTTGATAGGGTTGGGGAAGAATATTATTCCATAAATATTTACGCTCCGGATTTTTCCATGAACCAGATGAATATGGAAACGAGATTTATGAAATGGGCGGGCGTAGAAGTTTCGACAACCAACAACGTTCCAGAAGATATGGAAGTATGTGAAATTCCAGAAGGACTCTACGCAGTATTTATACATAAAGGGGGTGTAGAAGCATTTGGAGCTACGATGAACCATATTTTTTCTGAATGGATGCCGTCTTCAGATTATATGTGGGATAATAGGCCTCAGTTTGAGGTGCTTGGAAAAAAATACAAGAACAACAGTGATGATTCGGAGGAGGAGGTGTGGATTCCGATTCGCAAAAAGTAAAATGAATCTGGGTTTGTTTTTCCCTTTATGATTTCTCCATCACCCCCATACCAAACAAAGCAAAATCATATTTAACGGGATCTTTGGCATCGAATTGTTTCAATGTTTCTGTAAGCTCTACGGCAGCTTGCCAGTCTGATTGTTTTCGATTCAACAATTGATAACGCTTTGCTACTCGTATCACATGCAGATCCAACGGCATGATCAACTGACTCGTTTTTATGTTTTTCCAGATTCCAAAATCAACGCCATTTTTATCGTTTCTCACCATCCACCTAAGGTACATGTTAAGGCGTTTGCAACTCGATTTCTTATTGGGCGAAGCGATGTGTTTCATCGTTCGATTTGGAACATACGGCAATGAAAAAAAATAATTGTAAAACCCGTTCAATACGTTTTCTACGTTTTCGTCTTTTCGATTTAGTGTTTTAGTAAACGCCGATTCTAATGATTCGTTTTTGGAATAATGATGATGAAAAAATGCGATAAAATAAAGCAGATCTGTAGCATTAAAAGTCCGGTGTTTGAATGACAACAATTTTTTTAAATCTTTCGGACTGTGATGTAAAATAAAATCATGCGGCGCATCATTCATCAACTTCATGAGTTCTCGAGATTTATTGATGATGGTTGTGCGATTGCCCCAGGCAAAAATGGCTGCAAAAAAACCAGCTATTTCAATGTCCTGTTTTTTACTGAATGCGTGTGGTATGGATATGGGATCACTGTCAATAAAAAAAGGCCGATTGTAGGTTTCAACCTTTTCGTTGAGGAGGGTTTGGAGGTGGAAAAAGGGTTGTTTCAAAGGTTGAAAAGGTTTAATGCGTTTAAATGGTTTCAGACCTGCCTGCCGGCAGGCAGGGGTTTCAGAGGTTTAATGCGTTTAAATGGTTTGAACGTATACGTCACAAACAACAAACCTGCCTACCGGCAGGCAGGCAACAAACCTTCCCAATCTCTAATCTCAAATCCTTAATCTTTATTCCGCGTAGCGGAACAATTTCTAATGCTAAACTTTGTCTTTCTCATTCTTTTGTCTTTTCTCTTCATTTCTTTGTCTTGATACAAAGAAACGAAGCAAAGAAAAATCAAGGCAAACCCGATCGCTCCGCGCGTTTTGCCTAGCCAACCCGCACATTCATCAAAATTTATCATTGGACAAAACCCTAAACAAATTAATAATCACAAATCTCAAATCAATAATCATAAATCTACCGAACAACAAACATCAAACAACAAACTTGCCTGCCTGCAGGCAACCAACATTCTACCCTATCGCCTGTTTCAAATCTTCGATCAAATCATCAGCATCTTCGATACCAATGCTTAAGCGAATGAGTCCGTCTGTCAATCCGTTTTTCAATCTTTCTTCTCTGGGTATGCTGGCGTGAGTCATACTTGCCGGATGATTGATGAGTGATTCTACTCCGCCTAAACTTTCTGCGAGTGAAAATAGTTTGGTTGATGAAAGTACTTTGGTTGCTGCTTCGACGCTCTCATCTTTCAAAGTAAAACTGAGCATTCCGCCAAATCCACGCATTTGTTTTTTTGCTACATCATGATTGTGATGGTCTTCGAATCCGCACCAGTATACTTTTTTAACTTTATCGTGATTTCTGAGATAATGCGCAATGGCTATTCCGTTCTCGCAATGTTGTTTCATGCGAACATGTAGTGTTTTAATTCCTCTCAATACCAAAAAACAATCAAATGGTCCAGGTACTGCTCCACAGCTTTTTTGTATAAAATAAAGTTGATCGCGCAATGATTCGTCGTTCATTACCAATGCACCCTGAATCACATCGCTGTGTCCGCCAAGATATTTGGTTGATGAATGCATCACGATATCCGCTCCCAAATCCAGTGGATTTTGAAGATAAGGTGAAGCGAATGTATTGTCTACACACAGTATGGTATTTGCTTTTTTTGATATGGCAGCAATCGCTTCGATGTCCGTAATGTTCATCAAAGGATTCGTTGGTGTTTCCAGCCAAATCAGTTTGGTCTTTTCTGTTATTGCCGCAGTAACATTCGCAGGATTCGTAGTATCAACATAAACAAAACGAATTCCGAATTTCTCAAACACTTTGGTAAACAGTCGGTACGTACCACCATACATGTCGCTCGCAGCGATAACTTCATCGCCAGGCGATAATAATTTGATAACCGCATCTGTTGCCGCTACTCCACTGCTGAATGCTAAGCCGAATTTTCCATTTTCTATGGTAGCCAATGCAGTTTCAAGTGCTGCACGAGTTGGATTCTGTGAACGTGCATATTCGTACCCTTTATGTTGTCCGGGTGCCGATTGAACATAAGTAGAGGTCTGAAATATCGGAGTCATAATCGCTCCTGTAGAAGGATCAGGTTCTGCTCCAGCATGTATAAATCGAGTGGCTATTTTCTTGTTTTTCAGATTGTCTTGGTTCATGTTGATTATTTGATTGCAAAGGTAATGGAATTGGGAAGGTTTGTTGTTTGTTGTTTAGTGTTTGGGGTTTGTTGTTTAATGTTTGTTGTTTAGTGTTTGTTGTTTGTGACGTTTACGTTCAAACCATTTAAACGCATTAAACCTCTGAAACACCTGCCTGCCGGCAGGCAGGTTTGAAACCTTTTAACCTGTTTAACCTCTTTACCCCACAATAGCTGCGACCGACAATATTCTCCAATCATAATTATTCGCGGCGTGAGCTGACAATGAAGGCGTTTCCTCAGCCAACTGTTCTTTCGATATAATGCGCTCATCCACTAATTTTTTCTTCGCTTCAAACAAATAATCACCCATCCCTTTCGATTGCATCCATGCTGATTGCGGAGGTTCATAAGCAACCTTATCTTTTCGCCAAACAATTTCAGCGGGCAGTCTTTCTTTCATCATATCTCTCACGATCCATTTTGTAAATCCATCATGAATCAGCGCTTCTGGTTTCATTTTTCCAACATATGCTATCAAATCTCTAAACAAATAAGGCAATCTTACTTCGACGCCGTGTTGCATGGAATTGCGATCCGCATATCTAAACAACACTTCTAAATTCATTCCGTTTCTATCCTCATACATCACATCCTGAAGGCCCTTGATTACTGGCTTCCGTAATTTGTTACTCCATTCTTTTTGCATCGATTCAGCAAAATCTATATCAAACAATTTCGATTGTAACAGTCTTTGAATATTTCTTTTTTCAACTGCTGCTGCTGTCAGTTTTGGAAAAAAAGCAGACGCTATATTTTTAGCGCTCCATTCGAGTCCAGCACCATTTTGAATCAGTTTCTTTTTTTCGGATTGGAATGTTTTCCCATTTCCTTTTGCCAATAGCTCTTGCAAAAACCAATGCAAATATTTTGAATATCCTCCAAAAATCTCATCCGCGCCTTGTCCTTCGAGCATCACTTTTATTCCATTTTCTCTCGCGCATTTATACACGCTGTTTTGTACAAAAACGCTTGAGGATGAAATGGGTTCTTCTTGATGATACATCCCTTTTTCAAAATCACGCACCAACTCATCTGCTTTAGGACTAACATAAAATGCTTCTACCTCAAATGCTTTTGTGAGTTGATGGATATACCTTTCTTCATTTTTTTCAAATCCGGGAAAAATCGCAGAAAATGTTTTTATGCGGTTTGTATCCTGTTGTAACATGTACCACAATAAGGTACTGCTGTCTAAGCCTCCACTCAATCCGATACCCAGAGGCACGTCGCTTCTCAATCTCCTTTGAACAGAAAGTTTTAGAAGCTCATCTATTTCATGAATATCCCCTTTCGTGCTCCTGTTTGTTTGATTTTTTTCTTGATGATATTTTTTTTCTTCAATCTTCCCTTGTTTGTAAGTCAGGGTATGTCCGGGTTTCAGGGATCGTATGTTATGAAAAAAAGTTCTACCTGAATCTGATGGATCTTTCATCCAGCCGAGTCCTAGGTAGAGTCCGACCATAGCATCATCGCTTTTTTTTTCGATGCCTGCTGCCCATAGGGCTTTCATCTCACTGGCAAAAAACAGTTTTTCGTTTTTGTAGTAATAAAAAAAGGGCTTCTCTCCATACGGATCACGCGCAGAAAACAATTGTTCTTCTTGATTGTCCCAAATGGAAAAAGCAAACATGCCGTCGAAATGTTTCAGGCAATCTTCTCCGTAGTGGTGGTATGAAGCAAGTATGACTTCTGTGTCGCTGTTGGTGGTGAAATTATGTCCGAGCGAAACAAGTGTATTTCGGAGTTCGGGGTAATTGTATATTTCACCATTATAAACTATGGTGTATCGACTAAGATAATGCATGGGCTGAGCAGCAGTATCAGAAAGGTCGATGATAGACAATCTTCGGTGTCCGAGATGGACTGTCTTTTTTGTGTTACACCAATATCCCTCACCATCCGGACCACGATGTGAAAGCGCGTCATTCATCCTCCGAACAACAACTTCTTGTTCAATACAAATTTCAGTACTTATGATTCCGGATATGCCACACATGTTGTAAATATCCTGATTATTGCATGTACCACAAAAATATAAATCATCGAAATTATTATTTGCCTATAGTCATTGGCAAACGCACTTTAACGCTGTCCCATTGCATAACCAAGTTGTAAGGTCCAGTTTGAGGATTCTCAAAATACAAACTGAAGTATTCTGCAGGAACAGTTGTTTTTTCTGCAACCTGTTCTATACGTACTGCATCTTTTTTAGGATTGTACAAAAATGAACCCCAAGTATCGAGTTCTTTGTTCAGGATGATGGTCCATTTTTCAGCATTCGGTATCGCAAACATCGTATATCTCCCCTTTTTTATTTTCTGCTTCAGAATGGTAACATCTTTAAAAAATTCAATCTCAGTAGCTTCATTCGCACCCAAACGCCAAACTTTGCCATACTCCACCAGTCCGCCAAATATTTTTCTGCCGTTCAATGCGGGTCTGCTGTATATGATTCGGGCAACAAGCGGCGAGCTTGTTTTTTGTTGAATTTTTAATACCGGAAAATTGGGAGGACAATAACTCATATCCATAACTGACTGATCGATAGTTGGAATCTTATCTTGGGCTTTTACAGAAAAAACCATCAAAATAAATATGGAAACAAGGACTGAAAATTTCATTTTAATATTTTTTGCGAAGATACCAACTACAGAAATGAAAATGCGGTTTATCAAAAACATGGATGGTTGATGATTTATATCTTTTTTATAGCTCGCCGTATTCAAGTATTTTTGGCCTTCAAATTTTATTATGAAAAAAATCATTTTACTTTCACTGACTTTTTTATTCTCAACACTACTTTTTGCTCAAGATCCCGTATTTAACTGGACGAACAGAAATACCAAACCGAATCTCGAACAAACGATTTTAAGCTATACAGATCAACAAGGGGGATATTTGCTGGTTAACAAAATGCCTCCGGCCAGCGGAACTTTTGCACCATCGATAACTGCAGAATATTTCAATGCAAATAATGAACGAGTGTATAAGAAAAACTGTACGGTAGAGGTTATGGAAGATTTTGTTGATGTTGTGCTTTTAAACAACAAGGCATACCTTTTGAAATCATTATTCAAGAAAGAAGCTGGAGTAAATACCTTATTCGCTGTTCCTATTTCTTCGGATGGTAATTATGAAAACGCCATTACTTTGGCAACAATTCCGGCAGAAAAACTTTCGCAACGCGGACTATTCAGCGCAAGTTGCTCTGATGATGGCAGTAAATTGATTGTAGTTGCTGAACCTAATTTCATGAAAGATCAAAACGAAAAAATCACACTTACTTTATTCAACGATAAGTTAGAGAAAATATGGAAATCAGAACAAACCTTTTCTTATCTCTGGACGCGCGCTGTTTTCAATCAACCACATGTGAGTAATGCAGGTATGGTTTATCTCCTCAAAAAAACAGACATGAAAGGAGAAGGAATCACATATTCCGTTTTTAGCTGCAATGGAACCGACATGAAAGAAATGAAAATGGAATTTGATGGAAACAAAAAAGCCGCAACACTTGTATCGGATGTAACAGCCGAAGGAGATTTTCTTGTTGGTGGTTATTACACAGAAGATGCCAAGGTTAAAATAGGATTTGGAACTGCATACCATGGTTCATTTGTTTTTAAAACGGATGGCAAAATGGGAGCATGGAGAATAAAGACAATTTCTCCTTTCGAAAAAAGAAAAGACATCAGTGCTAGGAGAATAATTTCTTACAAAGGAAACACAATCTTAACGGGAGAAATCAACTACATCAATTCGAGTGCCAGGCCAAAAGATCCAAGTATCCCGGCGAGTGAACAAGATCCTTTTGCCAGAGATTACAGCTATTCCGCCTACGACATTTGGGTAGATGGTTTTGATGCACAGGGTAAATCGATGTACCAACAGTCTGTTAAAAAGACGAACAGCTCCAAAAACGATTTCTCGAGATGGAATTCCTTTTTCGGGGAAATCATGAATGATAAATTGTATCTCATTTTTATGGATGACAAAACGAGATATGATGAAAAAAAGAAATGGATTATTTTCGGTGGTGTGCCTAAGATTCCTGTTTATGCTATCCTAGATCCTTTAACAGGTGTAGCCTCTCCTTCAAAACCTATAGAGGACTATCAGAACCCAGGAAATAAAGAAGAACCGATGTTATTAAAGGCTGATGTATTTATTAAGCTAAATGAAAAAGAGTGTGTAATAAGAGCTGAAAATGGAGATGTGTATCGAATGGGGAAAGTCAGATTCTAAAAATTTCATTTCAAAAAACCTCTTGAAATCAGAAAAAAATCATGTCACAACTCACCGTTTCAATTATACAAACCGATCTTGTTTGGGAAAACAAAGTCGCCAATTTAGAAAATTTGGAGCGGAAAATTATGGGCATCAAAGAACGGACAGAGCTTGTAATATTACCGGAAATGTTTAGTACGGGATTCAGCATGAATACAGAAATGCTTGCTGAAGAAATGGAAGGTAAAACTTTGGCCTGGATGAAAAAAATAAGCACAACCAAAAAAGTGGCTTTAACGGGGAGTTTTATGGTTAAGGAAAATGGAAGCAACTTTAATAGACTCGTGTGGATGTTGCCCAACGGCGAGTATGGATATTACGACAAAAGACATTTGTTTGGATATGCTGGCGAAGACAAACATTTTACTGCTGGAAATAAAAGACTGATTGCTTCTATAAAAGGTTGGCGCATCAACCTTCTTATATGTTATGATTTACGATTTCCGGTATGGTCCAGACAGCAAAACAACGATGAGTACGACATACTTTTATACGTGGCAAACTGGCCCGAAAAAAGATCTCATGCCTGGAAATCGCTTCTTACAGCAAGGGCAATCGAAAATCAATCGTATTTGATTGGCGTAAACAGGGTTGGAGTTGATGGACATGGAAATCAACATTCAGGCGACAGCTCAATTATTGATCCAATGGGAGATGTGGTTTTTCAAAAATCAAATGAAGCTTTCATTCACACCTTCACGTTAGACAAAACGTCGCTTTTGGAAACAAGACAAAAACTACCGTTTCTTAAAGACGGAGATTCCTTCACGATACTGAGTTAAACGAAATGCTGTTTTGTTCGTTTTTCATTTACTTGATTTGTTTCTGTGATTCATCTTCATGTTCCAATTAACTGCTTCTAATCCTTGCTGACATAATAACTTAATGCTGTGCTAACAAGAATTTCATTAATTTTATAGCCATTAATATCCTTAAAATACGGTTTCATGCATTTAAACAGCGAGCTACTATTCAAAAAATATCTGGCATCTCATTTCAAACCCAACATGAAAGTGTTGGAAATAGGTGCAGACAGATTGCCCACTTGGTATTGCGAAACCGTAGGAGAACCTTCTATAGATTGGTATACACTCGACATACAGACCCATTGGGACACCTTAGCCATCAGTAAAAACAATTCTGCCTCAAATAGACAGCTTGTTAGTAAACATGAATACAATTACCCTGTAGAAGACAATACCTACGACATTGTTTTTTCTGGTCAGGTAATGGAGCATGTAAAGAACATATGGAAATGGATGGACGAATTGAAAAGAATTACAAAACCAGGTGGACTAATCATTACCATTTTGCCTGTAAGTTGGCCTTATCACATTGCGCCAGAAGTTGTTGATTGCTGGAGAATTTATCCAGACGGCATGAAAGCACTTATGGAAGATAAGGGCCTCGAAATTATTTTAAACACTTTTGAATCTCTCGAGAAAACACTCATACCAAGTCATGTTCCAACCCTACCTGGCGTTGGCGTAGATACTATGGCAGATTTGATGAAATCTAAATACAAAGTCATTTTTGCTTATTACAAACTATTGTCTCTTTTCCCAGGACTAAAAAAACTTCGTCGTCCCATACCTGTTGCTTATGATGCAGTTTGCATTGTAAGAAAACCAATGGCATAGTATTTCAAAAGGTATAATCTTAGAAATCAATCCTGTTGTTTGATTTCAGAATACTTGAAATATCCCCATAAATGAAATTTTCTGGTATTGGAATTTAGAAATACAAGTACGTTATTCCATTCCCTGTTTGTGGTTGATTTAAGGCCTTACTTTCTCTCCTTCAATCATTTCGATTGCCTTTTTCATTTTTAAGTCTTTGCCGTTTATTAAGGCATCAAGACTATAGCCTACAGGAACATCGGGCGGAATTCCTTTTCCGAAACGCTCTTTGCTATGTCCAGATTGAACCACACGGAACAAAGGCATTCTCAACCTCAATTTTGTATTGGGCAAAACAAAATCAGGAATTATGATACCGCTGTTCCCGTACCAACCTCCTCCGGTTTCTTCACCAATGATACTCACTCTTTCCTGCCCTTTCATCACATTCGAAAACAAAGTGGATGCGGAAAAAGTTGGACCATGGGTGAGTATATATAAGTTACCAGAATAATGATGCTTTTTTTGGGGTTGATATATTTTATTTTCCAGTCGAGAGATGTGGTAAGTAGTCCCTTTTTTCTTGTAAGAAAGTGCGTAAAAGAACAACTCATTAAAAATGGCAGAATGAGTATGTTTTAAAAAAGGTCTTAGCGTTCTCGTGTTAGAATACACAGAATCGGCCACTTTAAATGGTTTTCGAGTCACATACTTGGTTAGCAGTGTGGAATGACTCACTTTACCACCCCCGTTGCTTCGAATATCAATCACCACATGTCCAATCTTTCTTTTCTCAATTTCCCAAAATGATTTTCTGAAAAATCTGCGAAGCTGTCCATTCGAAAACGTACTGATCGTCATAACCGCATACCTGCCTGATGAGTCTATGCTGAATCTTCGATACTTTTCTAACCTCCTTGTTTTGATTACAGGTTTTTTTGTTTTAGATAGACCCGACTTGGTTTCTTCTTGCTTTTTTTTGCTGCTGTCTTTTTTTTGTGACTCATACCAATCAACCGTATCTACTTTCCTTTCTCCATCTAGGTTAATATAATCAACAACATATTTCTTTTTAACTCCAAAAAGATATCTGTGCAACAGCGGAAAATTATTTCCTATTCGAACCGTATTTACATTCTTTGCATAACCATCCAAAGCAAGAGATCCCATCATCTTTTGAATCATTTCTGTATCAGAATGTTGGTCTATTTTTTTGATGATGGTTCCCCTTTTGAAAATAGAATCTTTCGGATGCGCCGATCTGATTACTGCAAGCGTATCATTCCATAATTTCAGCGCCAATGGAAAAGAATTGAATTTTATTTTTTTCTCCCATCTCTCTCTTTTTTTGCTTTTGCGCACTGTCGTATGTCCACATCTTATTTCATAGGCAACAGGCGATAAAATATGCCATAAGAAATCCTGATCTGTTAAGCTATCTACAATCCGACTTTCATACGAATCAAATATGCTGTCCATCTTTGGTTTTGTGATATACCAATACGCAGACGGATGCTTTCGTTCTATGGTTTTTCTGAAAACATTGAAATCTTTTCTCAAATGGGTGGCGCTGTATTTTTTTTCGGGCTGATAGGATTTGCGTAAAACGGAACAGCCGTTCAATAAAACAAACAGGATACAAGCGACAAAAAAATACAAAGGGCGAGTCATATGTCTCCAAAATTAACCAAAGGAATCGCAATTGTGAAAGCCTTTAATGATTTAACCTTTTCGAACTGCCTTTTTGATCTAGATTCAGCAGAAACCGGTCAATTACTTCTTTGATGTGCTCGTCTTTTTTTTGAAGATTACCGATCAAGGTATAAAACCATTCTGGCTCCAACATGATTTTTTGATTGTATTCTGGAGCAGTTGTTTTAATCCTTTTTTCCATGACTTCCTGTGGATCTATAAATAATTCATTTAAGTCTATTTCTAACGCTATGGAAATATCTTCCAGCTGACTCAATGAAACATCAGTCTGATCATTTTCGATGTTACTGACGGCTGCTTCCGAAATTCGTAAAGCAACAGCAAGATCTTTTTGTTTCACCTCTTTGATGTTTCTCCATTTACGGATATGCGAACCAATTCTCAGACGTTCGTATCCGCCTGCATTTTGTTTGTGTTTCATACTTGTTGTGTTTTGTTTTAATTGTGTCATCAAAATCATGCATTATTTTGATGAATTATGAATTCAAATTTCTTCTCTTTCACAAAAAAGAAAAAAGGGGTTTTCACATTTTTGATGCGTTTTTTAAACCATTTTTTAAGTGGTTTTTTCTTCTGGATTCAATAAAATAAACTTCTATTTTACTGAAGTTAGTTCGGTCAATTTTTATGGTTTTGCAGTTCACTCTTTTCAATTTTACATTTCAATGGCCGTTGGTCGGGTAAGCCGAAAACCGAATCTAAGAGTAGGCACAAAAATGTAAATCATGAATAAAATCATCTTCGTTATGTCTGTACTTTTTTCTCAACTGGCATTTGCACAGCAAACCAAAACACCTATTACCACGATTGAAAATCCGAGTGATTGTCCGATTGGTATGTGTCCGATGGCATATATTAGTTTGGATGCGCTTAATTTTCACAAACCAAGAACCAATTGTATAGAGGGCTTCGGGCTCTGTTTAAAAATAAGTTGGGGAGTTACTTGTACAAGCTGTTTTGGAAAGTCAACCGTTTCTGGAACCAGCATTAAAATGTGGAGCATTTTAAAAGAAAACGCCGCTGAATTACACATTCCATTAGGTTTAAAAAACCAGAAGGGTTTTGAAAAAGTGAATTTTAGCCAATTTGAAATGGATGACAACATGATGGGTTTTCAATTGTCTAATGGTAAAATACGATATGCCAAAGGCGGTATTTACAATACAACCATTAAAGACAACGAGTATGTAATTACCGTAAGTTTAAATTGATTCACCAGGCAATATCTCAAGGGGTATTGCCTTTATTTTTTCTCATGAAACATTCCATTACAATTCTGCTTCTCCTTGCTGTTTTTTCTTTATTCAGCTGTTCTCTTTATTCAAATTTGAGATACGGAATCAAAAGCAAACATCCTCCAAAAACAGTTGCGGCTTATATAAATAAAGCAAGGTCTGATTTGGATTTAAATGATTCTGTTTTTTATGCCCCCGACCAATTGATGTTTCATGAATTTCTGGTAAATCGGATTTTTCGCGACAGTCAATTCGTTTATCTGGGTTTGTTTATAAACGATAGCACGTATATCCCTTCATCTCCAAAACCACTGAATAATGCTTGTGCTGGATCCATTGAAAAAGAATTAGACAGTCTATTTAGAAATGAAAAATTATCTTCTTTTTCGTTTAAAAAAGATTGTTCTTTATTTCATTACAATCTAAAAAGAATGCTAGATGGTGAACGCTTAACGAAAGTCTATTTTGATAAACCTGTTCTGGTTTTTTTATACTCCTATCAATATGGCAGATATTATAAATCGCTTTGGAAACGTGTTTTAGAATTAATGCATCAACATGGAGATGCATACAAAATAATGATTCTTTCAATCGATAATGCAATTCAACTTAATGAATGAAAAACCGTTCCGTTTTTATGAAGTACCCTATTTACTTTTTTTGTTTTCTGTTATCAAGCTTCTGTACAAATGCACAATTTTTTTCACTAGGACATGAGCATTTAATTGATCCTGCACTTCTTCAGAAAAATAAATTTCAAACTTTAGATAACCTGGCTTTGTTAGAGTCTAATGTATGGGACATAAAAAATTTCAGAAGTTATGCTGTTGTTGTTTTTTGGGGTGACTCTCCGGTTCATGAAGTGGTATACCAAACAGATACTTGGGGAAACCCAAGCTATTTGGGGCTTTCGTCAGGAATCATGGCTATCATGCAATCGGATGTATTTCCTGGTTTTAGGTTTCAATCCAATTGCAAAAAAATTTCCAGCAGTGAGGGAAAAGAAAAAATAAGGGCCTTTTTATCCTTGTTGATATCGTATCTCAATGAAGTGAAACAATAAACTATTGCTTGGCATGATTCCATCCTTGTGCTACAAGTTCATGTTTATTTCCGGCTCTGGTAATGAGGTTTTTTCCTTCTGATTCTGAAGTCATATATCCGATAATACTTATTGCTGGATTGGATGCTATTTTTTCAAAATCAGACTGATCTACAGTAAAGAGCAACTCATAATCTTCGCCGCCACTTAGTGCGCAAGCGGTTGGATCTATTTGTAATTTATAAGCGAAGTTTTTCATTTCGTCGTTAAACGGAAATTTCTCTTCGTAAAGCACACAGCCGGTTTGGCTCTGCTTGCATAAATGGAGCACATCGCTGCTTAATCCGTCGCTGATGTCGATCATGCTTGTTGGAAGGATTTCAGCTTCTGTAAAATATTCTATGATGTCTTTTCTAGCCTCGGGTTTCAACAATTTTCCTACAATATGGGTTTGTCCTTCCAAATCGGGTTGAGCACCGGTTTCTTGAAAAATCTTTTTTTCTCTTTCCAACAAGGTTAGTCCAAGAAAAGATCCGCCAAGTTCTCCACTTACACAAATTAGGTCGTTGGCTTTTGCTGTACTTCTTTTTACAAACTTATCAGGCGCTACTTCTCCAATTGCAGTTACACTAATGATGAATCCTTTTTGACTGGTGCTTGTATCTCCTCCTACTAGGTCTACATCATAGGCTTCACATGCAGCATAAACTCCAGCATAGAACTCATCCAATGCTTCTACACTGAATCTGTTGCTAAAGGCAATGCTCAACAAAATCTGTGTGGGCCTGGCATTCATGGCATAGATGTCACTCAGATTAACCACCACGGATTTGTATCCAAGATGTTTGAGTGGTGTATAGGAAAGATCAAAATGTATACCTTCAACAAGAAGATCTGTGCTCACTACAGTTTGTCTTCCTAAATGATCTATTACAGCGCCGTCGTCTCCAACGCCAAGCAGAGAGGACGCATTTTGAAAATGTATGTTACTTGTAAGATGTTCTATAAGTCCAAACTCGCCCATCGAAGCGATTTCTGTTCTTTGTTCCATGGTATTTTTATTGCTGGTATTATTTTTCTCCGCGTACGTATGCGAGAAGCTCGTTGTGTATTTTTCCGTTTGTAGCAAGTAGGTGTGGTTGATAAGGAGAATAATGGTTTCCCTCGTAATCCGTAACTTTTCCGCCAGCCTCTTCTACCATTAAAAATCCTGCTGCACTGTCCCAAGCCTGTAAACTGTGTTCATAGAATCCGTCAAATCGACCTGCTGCAACCCAGCACAAATCGATTGCCGCACTGCCGAGTCTGCGTACCGGAATGCCTTGACGAACGAGTTTCTCAAATACCTGCAAAGGTCCATTCGGAGAATCAAGGTATGTATATGGAAATCCGGTTACCAAACAACTTTTGATAACGGTGTCTTTTTGACTTACGTGAATTCGTTTTTCATTGAGATAAGCGCCCATTCCCTCTTGAGCAAAAAACAACTCGTTCATAAAGGGATTATAAACCGCACCCAAAATCATTTTTCCCGCCTTCTCTACTCCAATACTAACACAACACAAAGGAATTCCGTTTGCAAAATTTACCGTTCCATCTATGGGGTCGATAATCCATTTAATTTCTGAATCTGTTTTTATTTCTCCAGTTTCTTCACTCAAGATAAAATGATCTGGGTGGTCGTGCTTGATGGTTTCTATGATTGCTTTTTCCGCGGCATGATCCGCCTCGGTTACGAGATTGTTAATGCCTTCTTTGGTGGTTATGCTGAAACTGCCGTTAAAATAATGTTGCAGCTGTGCAGCTCCTGCCTGAACTGCGTTCAAAAGTGTTGTTTTATACATGATGTAAAGATAATTTATTTTGAGGTGCTGAATAAGAAAGGGGAATGATTGAGTGAGGAGTTTTCGAAATTTTATTTTTTATTAAAAAAAGGTTTCGGATTTCGCAATATTACGATAACATAACAAGGTTTTTATTTTAAAAGAATTTTTCAAAGACCATTACCCATTCATTAATAGTCCCAACCTCATCCAAATAACCTTAAAACTTTTTATCCTCCTGTCATGAAATATTTTGATACACTTACGCTTGAAATCAGATACAGCCGAACCTTGTTTGTTTGATGTATAATTTTGAATTCGGATATAAAAAATCAACCTCTACTCCTTAGCAAAAAGCACGGTATCGATAGACACTAAATAAAATCCCGACTGTTGATTGCAGTCGGGATCAAAAATTAAGTTTCTATTTCTTAAGGCATCACTTTAATTTTCCGTTCCACACTTTCTTCCCTTGTATTCTCCTCACCAAATACATGATTCCGACGAATATGAAGAAGAATGGTCCCGCAAAACCAAGTATAGCAACATATTTGGTTCCATAAAACGCATTCATTGGTCTTCTCAATCTTTCCGAAATCAAATACATACTAGGTACCATAACGAGGGTAAGGAAGAATGAAAATATGAGTCCGAATATGATCGTCCAACTCAATGGGCCCCAGAAAACAACACTATCCCCACCCAAGAAAATATGTGGGTTCAATTCTTGAAACAAGGAAACGAAGTTGATGTTGAATCCAACAGCCAATGGCAACAGTCCGAGTATCGTAGCTACTGCAGTCAACAGTACAGGTATAATTCTGATTTTACCAGCAACGATTGCGGCTTCTCTGGTTTTCATCCCTCTGCCTCTTAACTCGTCTGTAAATTCAATCAACAATATACCATTCTTAATTACGATACCAGCCAATCCGATTACACCTACACCCAACATGATGCTGGCTATGGTCATTCCGGTAATGGCATATCCGAGCAACACTCCGATGATGGAGAAGAAAATTTCCGTGAGTACGATGAATGGTTTGCTAAGAGAGTTGAATTGCAAAACAAGAATCAAGAAGATCATACCCAATGCTACCGCCAAGGCCATTCCTAAAAAGTCATTCGTTTCTTTTTCTTGCTCACCTTGCCCGGTCTGGCGAATCATTACATCACCCGGAAGTGTATTGACAGATTTAAATTCAGCGATTTTTTCTGCTAATTTCTGATTTATACCTGCGGTCATTGAAGGGTCCAATACGTTAGACTGCAACTGAATGGTTCTCTTTGCGTTTTTACGTTTGATTGCTCCAGAGGTATTGGTATAATCTACGTTGGCTACGGAGCTGAGTGGAACAGATTTTATCCTCATGGTATTCATATCCATAAAGGTTATACGCATGTTCATCAAATCGGTAATGTTGTTTCTTAGTAAGTCGGTGTAACGCAATTGTATTTTATACTCGTCTTCGCCTTCTTTAAGTTTACTTACTTCTTTACCGAACACTGCGGTTCTGATTTCCATACCGATTTGTCCTGTACTCAACCCTTCCATCATCGCTTTTTCACGATCAATTTTAACGGTGATTTCCGGACTACTCAAATCAACATCCAATTTTAGGTTTTCAATGCCTTCAATTCGATTGGTGTCTAAAAAGTTATTGAGTTTGGTTGCTATAGATGCAATCTCTTCAAAACGATCTCCAACCACTTCTATATTTACAGGAGGATCTGTTGGCGGACCAGCATCTTCTTGTGTAACCTCAATGCTTGCACCCGGAATACCTCCCATCACTGAACGAATCGAATCCAGAAAAGGCTTTGTTTGTTTTCCTTCTCTTTTCTCAAATTCTACAAATGAAATTTGAATTCGTCCCAAGTTGGGTTGAACGCTTCTATTGTTGTCTCTTGGATTATTTGCACTGTTTGCCACGTTTGTAATAACGCTTTCAACAATTGATCCTTCTTTTCCTGGTCTTTCTTTCTCCAATACTTTCATCACCCTTTGTTCTAAAACATAGGTTACGCTGTCGGTTGTTTTAACGTCTGTACCTGGAGGAAGTTTCAAATAAACATAAATGAAATTCGGATCTCCGCTCGGGAAGAATGTGGCTTTGTTTCCTCTTGCCATCAATAGTATTACTGATATTGGAAACAAAACAAACAACATCACAACGGCCCATACCGGTCTGCTTCCAACCAAAATCCATCTCAATAGTTTCTCGTAACGATTCATTAATCCAGGCAACAATCGAGTTTGGAACGTATGGATGATGCCATTGAAAACGTAGCGATTCAAGATAGCCAAGATCATCATGAACAATAAGAAATTGGCAAATCCATGAGAACCTAAAAGATGTAAAATCAAAGCCGAAATAATGGAAGTCCAGAACCACCATTTTTTAAACAACAGATTCTTTTTCTCTTCAAACTCTTTTCCTTCGGGCTTCATGAAGCTTACCGCGAATACTGGATTAAAAATAAAGGCAACAATCAATGAGGCAGCCAAAGTTAGAATCAACATCGTTGGTAGATAAATCATGAACTTACCAATGATGCCTTTCCAGAACAAGAGCGGAAAGAATGGAGCAAGTGTGGTTGCCGTTCCTGCAAGTACGGGAATGAAAACCTCACCAGCAGCTTCTTTTGCGCTTCGTATGATTTTATTTCTTCCATTCGCATAGATACGATGCGTATTTTCAATCACCACAATCGCATCATCCACAATGATACCGAGACCGAAGAGCAATGCAAATAGTACAATGAAGTTTAAGGTAACCGATGTGCCTACAATAGAATCTGCGATTGGCAGAAACAAGAATGCTACAAACACACTAAGCGGTACACTCAGCGCAACAAAGAATGCATTGGTAACACCCATGAAAAACATCAAAACAATCAATACCAAAACAAATCCGATGATGATGGTGTTTACCAAATCATTGAAAGAAGTTGCGGTCGTTTTACTTTGATCTCCGGTAATCACCACTTTTAAACTCGGCGGCAATTCCTCGTTCGCTTTCATTTCCTTCACGATGTCTTTTACCTTTCCAGCCGCAGCTATCAAGTTTTCGCCCGAACGCTTAACGATGTTTAGTGTGATTACATTTTTCCCGTCTAAACGCGCGTAACTTTCTTTTGTTTTGATGGTGTCTTTTAGTTGAGCAATGTCTCTCAAATAAACAGAAGATCCTTGTGCGCTGCTTCGAACAACAATATTTTGTAAATCCAATGCGCTGGTAAACTGTCCTTTCACCTTCAGCGTACGTTTCATATCACCCACTTCGATGAGTCCTCCGGTAATGTCATTGTTTTCTCTAGAAATCGCATTTTCTATGTCGTAGAAGCTTACACGTGCGGCTTGCATATTATAAGGATCTACATTCACCTGAATTTCTCTTTCGGGCGCACCAACGATTTCAGCTCTGGTTATTTCTGGAAGCTCTTCGAAGCGATCTTGCAGCTTTTCTGCAAATTGCTTTAATTTGATTCCGTCGTAATCGCCACTTACGTTAACAAACATAATCGGCATCTCACTGAATGCGAATTCTTGTGCATTGGGCTGTTGCGTTAGGTTTGTTGGTAAATCGCTTTGCGCTTTGTCTATCGCATCTTTTACTTTCTGTTTGGCAAGATCCGTTTTAACATCCGTATCAAATTCTACAATGATCAAACTGTAGTCTGTCTGTGATGTACTGGTAATCTTTTTTACTTTGGCTCCGCTGATTCCTTTTAATTGTTTTTCTATCGGACGCGTTACCAGATTTTCTATGTCTTTGGGAGAGTTTCCTACATACACGGTAGTGACACTGATGGTTGGAACCACAATGTCTGGAAACTGTTCTTTGGGTAATGTGTTGAATTTATAAAGACCGAAACAAGCGATAATGATGGCAATGATGTATACCGATGTTCGATTGTCTATGGCCCAACTCGTGGGTTTAAATTCTTTTATTTTTTCTACAAATCCTTCTGCAAATTTCATGTTGAAAGCGTTGGAATGAATGATGTGATTTAGTTAACGGAAGTGCTTACCACTTGACCTTCGTACAAATTCTGATAACCAGCGGTGATGAGTTGTTCTCCTCCTGATAATCCAGATTTTATTTCTACGCGATCTCCGTAGATTTCACCGATTTGAATGGTTTTTCTTGTGGCAATGTTTTTACCGTCCGATTTTTTTTCCATTACATACACATATTTATTCTGTTCGTCGCTTTGTAGCGTGTTTACCGGAATAACAATGGCATTCGAAGCGGAGTAGTCTGCAATTTTTACCACTACGGTCTGATTGGGTTTAAACATGTTCGATGCTGGCAAAGCAGCTTCTACAACAAAACCCCTTTGTGTATTCTCTATGGTTTGTCCAACCAAATTTATCGTTGAAGCGAAACGTTGTCCTGTTTCTGGAATCTCAATCATCACATTTACTCCCTTTTTAACTCTGCTGATGTAGTTTTCTGGAACGATACAAACAACTTTTAACTTGCTTGTATTCACGATTTTTATTTGTCCCATTCCTGCAAACAATTCTCCGCGTTTAACCATTACCGTTTCAGCCACACCATCAACATCGCTATATACATTTGTTGTATTGAGTTGCTCAACAGCAACCTTCACTTGTTCTTCTGCAGAACTAAGCTGATTTTGCAATGTTTCCATGTTGGTTTTTGCAGAGATAACCTGGAGCTCCGTGCCTATGCCTTTTTGCCAAAGGTTATTTTGTTTTTCATACAAGGTTTTTGCCAGCGTAAGTTGGGTCTTTAATCCCTCTAATTGCTGACGTGCGGCTACAATTGACTGTCTCATGATAGCATCATCCAGTTTTAAGAGCAACTGACCTTTTTTAACAACATCTCCTTCTTTCACAAAAATATCTTTTACCTGTCCACCCATTCCTCTCGGTGCGACATAAGAAATATTTTCGGCATCAACCCTACCTCTTAGATCGATTGAGTGATCAAATGCCTGAGACATTACAGTTGAAATTCCAACCAACTTAACATTGGAACCTGATGCCGATCCGCCTTCAAGCATATTTATCTCTTCTTGTAATTTTCTGATTTGCGATTCGGTTTCAGATTTTTGAGTGGTAAGTTTTTTCAACATTTCTTTCTTCTCGCTCAACGCGGCGTTTTCTTTCTTGTCGGATCTTCCGCAAGAAACAAACAACAAAGTAGAAGCTATGAAAAGGGTAAATATCTGTTTCATTTTGTATGGGGTTGTTTTTATTTTAATATAATTTTCCTATTGCTTTTAAATAATTGATTCTTGAAATGATAACATCATAAAGCGCACCGTAGTAGTTGTTTTGTGCCATTTTTAACTCAGCTTGTGCATTGTATATTTCTGTATTGCTACCCAAACCTTGTTCGTATTTTAAACGGGTTTGTTCATACACTTTTTCCGCAAGCTGATTGTTTTTACGCTGTGCATTCATGGTTTTCATAGCGCTTTCCATCTGTAGTTTCGCTGTGCTAGACTCAAGTTCAATTCCCTCTTTCAACTTTTCCATGTTGTTTTTCAACTTGTCAGATTCAAGTGTAGCTTTTCTTACTCTCGATTGTCTTGCGAGACCATCAAAAAGAGAATAAGAAACTTTCAATCCAACCAAACTCGTGTTGAACCATAGTCCTTTTGGATTGAAAAAATCGAACTCATTTCTTTGCGCATTTTTAGAATACGTACCGAATGCAACAATGGTTGGAAGCTTGCTGAGTTGGTATCTTTTTACATTAAACTGACTCAATCTAAGCGCCGTTTTTAATTGTTGATATTCGGGTCTGTTGTTAATATCCAAGGTGTCTGTAAGTAACTCTTGAACCAAGGCATCATTTAGGGTGTCTGTTAAAATCAATGTGTCTTTTTGCGACATTTGAATCATAAACTTCAAAGCCGAGTTTCCGGTTTCTAAGAGATTGGATATTTTTTCTTTTTCTGTATTTAGATTGTTAAGCTGTACCTCAACCTTATCCAAATCGAGCTTTTCAATCAATCCATTTTTATAAATCTCTTTCATGTCTGCATACAACTTCTCGAAACGCTCAATGTTGGCGTCGATAGTAGTAGCTTGTTTTGCACCAACGACCAATTGATAATACATCTTGTAGACATTTGCCTTTATTTGCTCTTGTGTTACGATAGATGATTGCTTAGAGAGAAGTAAGGCCGATTTTCTGGCTTTCAATCCAACAAAAACCTGACCATCAAAAAGTATTTGAGATACATCTACACCACCAGATGCATTCCAATTGGTTCCAAATTTTGCAGGTACATTTCCAAATCCACCAGCCGGAAAACGAATTGGATTTCCTGCACCATTTGTCACCCCTTCATTCACCAGTACACCATACACCGATGGAGAAATAAAATCAGGAAGCGTAGTGGTAGGAATATCGATAAATCTGGTTGTGTTGATGGAAAGGCTGGCCTGAGGAAGAGCAATAGCCGTAATTTCATTGTTTGTTTGACGTTGAATTTCAATGTCAATTAGGGCATTCTTGATGTCTACCGAATTTTTAATCGCATGATCAACAGCTTGTTTTACAGAAAATTCTCTTTTCTGTTGAGAAAAAGCTGGACCACCCATCAGCAGCAAAAAGTAAATAGTGGATTTGATGTAATTGTTAAACATATTTAGATTGACTTTGTGTATTTTTCGATGAGTTTTTTTCCTTTTATTGTTGCAATTCCATGTAAAAAATGGATAGATATTTCTCTGCATAGTTCAATCAGTTCTTTTTTTAATCCTTGTTGAAACTCTGTATTGAAAGGCATTACAACAGATTCAACCCTGTAACGGGTAAGGATATCCAAGTTGATTTCTTCGCGATACAAACCTTCTTTGAGTCCCCTTTGAAGATTTTCTCTGATCATCCCCTTGATGATGTTGTTCTTGTGTTGAAGAAAATACACAAAGGCATCAGGATAATATTTTTGCATGTCGAAAAGAATAGACGGATTCATTGTTTTGAACAATGTGCCCATCAATTCTATAATCAAAAACTCTTCGTGAATCGCATTTATGGATTTTGCTCTTTCTTCAATGTGAAGTTTTGTATTTGTAGTAAGCACCCTTTCCACCACTGACTTTACCAAGGCATCTTTATCAGAAAAATGCAGATATATCGTCTTTTTACTGATTCCGAGTTTCCTGGAAAGGTCATCCATGCTCACGCTTTTTAATCCGTATTGCATGAAGAGGTCGTGTGCTTCTTGAAGAATCCTTTCTCTGATTTCGGTTGTAGTTGAAGTTGACATTGCGGCGCAAAACTAAGGAAACTTTTTTTGTTATCAAAGTTTCCATCGTTTTTTATTTGAGAGATGATGAAAATCATGTTGGATTGAGCTATGAAGAATGACAAAACAAAAAGGGCAATGTTTTACATTTGCGTAAAAGAAATAAAATGACGAATTCATTCAAGATAAGGAAGCTCTTACAATATTTTCTGCAAGGACTTCTTGTAATGGCTCCCGTTCTGATTACTTTTTATGTCATTTTTGTAGTGGTAAGTTATATAGACAATCTGATTCCTTTTTTTACACACACCGACAGTCAAGGTAAAGTTCACGTTCAGAATTACGGACTTGGTTTTCTGGTAATCATCGTGGTTGTTGTGCTGATTGGATATTTCAGTAGTTTTTTCATTACCAATAGAATCATTGTTTTTTTTGACAAAATCATGCATCGTTTACCTGGATTGAAGCATGTGTATTCTACTACCCGTGATTTTTTTGAAGCCTTTGCTGGAGACAAAAAGAAGTTTACAAAAAGTGTTCTTGCGAGTATAGATGATACTGATGTATGGAGACTTGGCTTCATCACAAAAGAAGATCTTACAGATTTCGGTTTAACCGAACACGTAGCCGTGTATTTGCCTTCTGCCTATTCGGTGGCGGGAAATGTAGTGTTTGTTCCCAAAAACAGAATCAAACCCATTAATAATATCAATAGTGCCCAAGCAATGAAGTTTGCGGTAAGTGGCGGTATTACAAGTACAGGAGAGGACGGGGTTGAAAAGCATCATTGATTTAGCTGCTGTTCATTTGGTTCTAAATTTGGCGACACATTCCTTACATGATCTCATAAATCACAAATCCTAAATCACTAATTTTTTCTTCGTTTTGTCTAGCTTACGCGCAAATCCGTTAATTAATTTCTCGTCTGATTACAGTTGTAAATACAAATCACAAGTCGATAATTCTAAATCACAAATTTCTCCGTGCTAGTTATAAAAAAACCCCGAGATTATCGGGGTTTTATATTTTTAAGGAGCTTCGCGAATGTTACAATTTAATTTGCACATAGGATATTGGAAGCCCAGATTCCCGCAACAGGATTTTTGGTTTTCGTAAGGATTGGATAAACGGGTTTGGTTTTTTTGGATTGGATTGTTAGGTTGGTTTTTTCTAGGTTTGGATTGGTTTGGTTTTTTTCTGGATTTGGATATGTTGTTGCGGATATCTGATGTAAAAGTATAGCCTGCATGATTGTAGTCATAATTAATGTGTATCAAAGAATATAAAATGGGTCTTTACACGCAAGTTCGGTAGGTAAACATACGTATGTGTTGTGGGTGGTACGTATGGAATGTGACTTTTTTTCAAAAGAAATTTTGTTATTCTTCATTTCTTTGTCTGTTGGCGATGGTCTCTGACCCGATCGCTCCGCACATTTTCCATTATAATTTGTGATTGGTAATTAATAGTTTATTATCCTAAATCCCAAATCCCTAATCCGCGCAGCGGAACAACAAACAAAAAACAACAAACAAAAAACAACAAATCCGTAATCAAAAATCCCTAATCCTAAATCTTAAATCCTAAATCAATAACCTTTAATCCGCGCAGCGGAACAACAAACAATAAAATCTCAAATCCCTAATCTTTTATATTACTAACGCAGAAAGCCCACCGGTAACGGTGGGCTTTCTTTTATTTTATGATCTTGTTTTATTAGAACTTGATCACACGAGTTGTTTTAACCTCGTTGCCTTGCTTCACTTCAAGCATGTATGCACCTGCTTTAAGTTCCGCGCCTAAACCAATTACTTGGTTAGCCGCAACCTTAACCGATTTTACAAATCGTCCTTGTATATCCAAGATACGTACCACAGCTTCTTCAGAACCTGTGGTGTTTACTTGAACATTAAACTGACTTGTAGTTGGGTTAGGGTAAACTTTCACAACCATTGATCCCGAAGGAATCTGGGTGATAGTAGCCTTGGTAATGATTGATGGCGGACATCCATTCTTTTTGTTATTAGACAATTTCTGTGCTTTGATCGCACCGTTGCCACAACCTGAAGTGTATTGCAATTTGATGCTATCTCCTGCTGCAGCTGCAGCGTTTGATGTGTAAGTAACCGTGATGATTCTGCTGTTTATTGTACCTGAATCAATCGATCCTGTAGAACCTACAGTTCCGAATGGAGAAGTCCACAAGTAACCAGATGCAGCACCCGCAGTTGTAGTTGCAGTAGGCAATACAGCTGGAGCGATGTAACGGTAGGTACGAGCGCCACACACATCAGATTTAGTTTGGATGGTGATAGAAGCTGGAGCCAATGGCGCAGCAAGTTTAAGATTGCTCAACTTAGAAGTTTTACGCAAACTGTTTCCACAATCAGAGGTATACAATACCCTAACGCTATCTCCAGCTAGAGCTGCATCGTTAGAAGTAAAGGTTACTGTAAGCGTTCTTGAAGTTAAACTTCCAGAATCAACAGTCATGGTTGATGCCAACGACCCAACAAATGACCATACATAACCAGTTGCAGCACCCGCAGTTGTAGTAGCTACAGGAAGAACTGGAGCGATGTAACGGTATTTACGTGCACCACAAACATTGGTTTGGATGTTTTGAACCGTGATAGAAGCTGGAGCAGTAGGCACTTTCAATGCAGTGTTTGAAAGTTTAGAAGCTTTTGCTTTGCTGTCTCCGCAACCAGAAGAGTAGAACAACTTAACGCTATCACCAGCTGCTGATGCAGTGTTGATAGAATAAGTAACTAGGATTTTTTGGCTATTGATATCACCAGAATCGATTGAAGCGAATTCAGCAAGTGATCCAATCAATTCCCAATTCCAACCAGATGCAGCACCAGCAGTAGTTGTTGCAGCAGGAAGGTTTGGAGCGCTGTAACGATATTGACGTGCGTTACATACGTTCTGAGCTACTGAAGTAATTGTGATAGCAGATGGAGATAAAGGAACGCCCAATGCTAGGTTAGACAATTTAGATGCTTTCCAAACTCCAGCACCGCAATTTGAGGTATAACGTGCTTTAACGCTATCACCAGTAAGT
>JBDLUO010000066.1:0-7814 GCA_039805285.1 Bacteroidota bacterium | reverse complement strand
CATACCGAGAATTCAATTATCGTTAACGGACATGAAGTTCGAATTTATGCTCAAAAAGATCCTGCACAAATTCCTTGGGGAACGCATCAGGTAGATGTGGTAATCGAGAGCACAGGATTCTTTGCTGATAAAGACAAAGCCGCCGCTCATTTAACTGCAGGTGCAAAGCGTGTAGTTATTTCTGCACCAGCTACAGGAGATCTAAAAACCGTTGTATTCAATGTGAACCATCATATTCTTGATGGTAGCGAAACCATTATCAGTTGTGCAAGTTGTACTACAAATTGCTTGGCGCCAATGGCAAAAGTATTGAATGACAATTTTGGAATTGTAACCGGAATTATGAGTACAATACATGCATACACAAATGATCAAAATACATTGGATGCACCACATCCAAAAGGTGATTTGCGTCGTGCTCGTGCAGCAGCTGCCAACATCGTACCAAACAGTACGGGTGCTGCAAAAGCGATCGGATTGGTTTTACCAGAACTAAAGGGAAAACTCGATGGAGGTGCACAAAGAATTCCAGTAATTACAGGATCTGTAACTGAATTATATTCTATCTTGGAAAAGCCTGCAACTGCAGAAGCAATCAACGCTGCAATGAAAGCAGCAAGCAACGAAAGCTTCGGTTATAACGAAGATGAAATTGTAAGTAGCGATGTAATCGGAATCCATTATGGTTCTTTGTTTGACGCTACACAAACCAAAGTAATGTCGGTAGGAGATAAACAAATGATAAAAACCGTAAGTTGGTACGACAATGAAATGAGTTATGTTTCTCAGCTCGTAAGAACCGTGAAGCATTTTGCGGGTTTGATTTCATAAATGGTTTAATTCCTGCCTGCCGGCAGGGGTTTGAGAAGTTTAATAAGTTTAAAAGGTTTGGCTTGTCTTAGGTTTAGTGCGTTTGTAATGTTGAGTGAGTATGGATTGTTTGAATAGTTTAAATCAAACCTCGCAAACGCCAAACCCTAAATTCCAAATCCAAAATTTCAAATTTTTATTAATGGCATCATTTTCTTCATACAACTTCGCAGGAAAAAAAGCATTGATTCGTGTAGATTTCAATGTGCCTTTAAGTGATACTTTTGATATTACCGACGATACAAGAATGACAGCCACATTGCCTACACTTAGAAAAGTATTGGGTGATGGAGGGTCAGTTATTTTAATGAGTCACCTGGGCAGGCCAAAGGATGGACCTACAGATAAATTCTCTTTGAAACATCTTGTTTCTCACCTTAGCCAACTTTTGAATGGGAAAGAAGTTTTGTTTGCAGACGATTGTATCGGAGCAACGGCAACTGCTTTGGCTTCTTCATTACAACCAGGTTCTGTATTGCTTTTAGAAAATCTACGTTTTTACAAAGAAGAAGAAAAAGGAGATGCAGCGTTTGCAGAAAAGCTGAGTAAATTGGGAGATGTATATATAAATGATGCATTCGGAACCGCACACCGTGCACATGCCTCAACGGCTGTAATTGCAGACTATTTTGCATCTGAAAATAAAATGTTTGGTTTGTTGATGGAGTCAGAAGTAAGAAGTGCAGAAAAAGTGATGCATGCTTCCGAAAAACCTTTCACGGCAATTATCGGTGGAGCTAAGGTTTCTGATAAGATCTTAATCATAGAAAATTTGTTGGATCGAGCTACCGACATCATCATTGGTGGAGGAATGGCGTATACGTTCTGGAAAGCACAGGGAAAGGTTATCGGAAACTCTTTGTGTGAAGATGATAGGCTAGAATTGGCCAATGAAATTTTGGCAAAAGCAAAAGCCAAAGGAGTGCACATTCATTTGCCTATGGACAGTACGATTGCGGATAAATTTGCTGCTGATGCACAAACCACCAATTGCGAAAGTTATGACATTCCATCAGGTTGGATGGGCTTGGATATAGGTGAAAAAGCGATAGCAGATTTCAAAGAAGTCATTCTGAAAAGTAAAACCATACTTTGGAATGGTCCGATGGGTGTATTTGAAATGGAGAAGTTTCAAAATGGTACCAAGTCTATAGCGCTCGCTGTAGCGGAGGCAACAAAAAATGGTGCGTTTAGTCTCGTTGGTGGTGGAGACAGTGTGGCTGCGGTAAACATGTTCGGCCTATCGGAGCAAGTGAGTTATGTTTCTACTGGCGGAGGAGCAATGTTAGAATATTTCGAAGGAAAGACACTTCCAGGCATTGCTGCAATCAGCGGTAAATAAACGGAAATCAATCTTTAATTTAAACACCTGCTTTTGGGATTAAGATCCCCAACGGTAGGTGTTTTTTAGTTTAAGTCCAGCAAGGTCGATGATACGATCTACGACTGTTCCGGCAACTTCCTCTATGGATTTTGGCTTGCTGTAAAAGGAAGGGGTGGCCGGACAAATGATTCCCCCTGCGAGTGTGATGGTTTCCATGTTCCGAATGTGGATGAGGTTGTAAGGTGTTTCTCTAGCTACACAAATTAATTTTCTTCTTTCTTTTAGTATTACATCTGCAGCTCTTGTGATCAAATCTTCTGAAACACCTGATGCTATCCTTCCTAAAGTTCCCATACTGCAGGGTACAATTATCATGGTTTGATACTGCCCAGATCCTGATGCAAAAGGGGCATTGAAATCTTGTTGGGAATAATGTTTTACTGGCAAATCTTTGTACGCTTCGTTTTCCAATTCGGTTTTCCATACTTCCCTTGCGTTTGTGGTCATCAACAAAGAAAGTTCTGATATCTGGTCAGTCATACCCACCAGTTTTTCCATGAGCAATTGAGCGTAAATGGATCCACTTGCTCCGGTTACTGCGACTACTATTTTCTGCATTTTTCCTGATTTGAATTCAAAATTAATAACAATGAATAAAAGGAAAGGTTTAGTTGGATTTGGGAAATAAAAAAAGGCAGAGGATTAATCTGCCTTTATGTTGTAGGATAAACTGCCTTTAGTTTTTCGCAGCGAATTCTTTGCGGATGATATTGAGAGCACCTCCTTCTTTGAACCACTCGATTTGTTGTTCGTTGTATGAGTGATTTACAGTGATGGTATCTTGCGAACCATCATTGTGGTGAAGAACCATTTCCAATGGTTTGTTCGGAGCAAATTGAGTAAGTCCGTTGATGTCGATGGTATCGTCTTCGCGGAATTTCTCATAGTCTGCTTTATCATTGAAAGTCAGTGCCAACATGCCTTGCTTTTTCAGGTTGGTTTCGTGGATTCTTGCAAATGATTTCACCAAAACTGCACGTACTCCGAGGTGCCTTGGTTCCATTGCAGCATGCTCTCTCGATGAACCCTCTCCGTAGTTCTCATCACCTACCACAATACTTCCGATTCCGGCAGCCTTGTAAGCACGCTGGGTTGAAGGAACTGTTCCGTGTTCTCCGGTAAGTTGATTCTTGATGTTGTCGGTTTTTTCATTGAAAAAGTTCACCGCACCAATCAACATGTTATTGCTGATGTTGTCTAGATGTCCTCTGAATTTCAACCATGGACCAGCCATAGAGATATGATCGGTGGTACATTTTCCTTTTGCTTTGATAAGCAGTTTGAGTGCTTTAAGATCGGTTCCTTCCCAAGCGGCGAAAGGAGCGAGCAATTGCAATCTGTTGCTTTCAGGGGAAACTTGAACCTGAACGTGAGAGCCATCTGCAGCAGGTGCTTGATATCCTGCATCTTCTACCGCAAAGCCCTTAATAGGGAGTTCGTCTCCGAATGGTGGGTCTAATTTAACTTGTTCGCCTTTGTCGTTGGTTAACGTATCGGTTAGTGGGTTGAAGGTAAGGTCACCAGCGATTGCCATTGCGGTTACCATTTCTGGAGAACCTACAAAAGCGAAAGTATTTGGATTGCCATCCGCACGTTTTGCGAAGTTTCTGTTGAAGCTGTGGACGATGGTATTGCGTTCTGCTTTTTCTGCACCCAATCTGTTCCACATTCCGATGCATGGTCCGCAAGCATTGGCGAAAACGGTTGCACCGATGTTATTAAAAATTTCTAGGAATCCGTCTCTTTCGATGGTATAACGTACTTGCTCAGAGCCGGGCGTTATCGTGAATTCTGATTTAAGTTTTAGTCCTTTAGCTTCCACTTGCTTGGCCAAGCTTACCGCTCTGCTGATGTCTTCATAAGATGAGTTGGTACAAGAGCCAATCAATCCAACTTCAATTTTTGCTGGCCAGTTGTTAGCGGCAACGGCTTCTTTCATTTTAGAAATGGGTGTAGCAAGATCTGGAGTGAATGGTCCGTTAAGATGTGGCTCAAGCTCATTCAAATTGATTTCAATCACTTGATCAAAATAGGCTTCAGGATTAGCGTAAACTTCTGGATCGCCTGTGAGGTGTTCACGAACGGCATCAGCCATTTCGGCGATGTCTGCTCTTCCTGTCGCTTTAAGATAACGGCTCATGCTTTCATCATATCCGAAAGTAGAAGTGGTAGCACCTATTTCTGCACCCATGTTACAGATGGTACCTTTTCCAGTACAGCTCATCGCAACAGCGCCTTCACCAAAATATTCTACAACCGCTCCGGTTCCCCCTTTTACGGTAAGGATACCAGCAACTTTAAGGATGACATCTTTAGGTGCAGTCCAGCCATTTAATTTGCCAGTAAGTTTGATTCCGATAAGTTTTGGCATTTTAAGTTCCCATGGCAAACCAGCCATAACATCACAAGCATCAGCTCCACCAACACCAATGGCAATCATACCAAGTCCTCCGGCATTTACCGTGTGACTGTCGGTACCAATCATCATTCCACCTGGGAAAGCGTAGTTTTCCAGAACAACCTGGTGTATGATTCCAGCGCCTGGCTTCCAGAATCCGATACCGTATTTATTAGAAACAGAAGCGAGAAAATCATAAACTTCGCTGCTTTCAGAAACGGCGCGTTTTAAATCTGTTTTGCTGTCAACTTGAGCTTCAATTAGGTGATCGCAATGAACCGTACTTGGAACGGCCACGGTGCTTCTGCCTGATTGCATGAATTGAAGCAATGCCATTTGAGCCGTTGCGTCTTGCATGGCTACACGGTCCGGTGCGAAATCTACATATGATTCACCACGTTCGAACGTTTGGTTGGCAGAGCCATTCCAAAGATGCGAATAGAGTATTTTTTCTGTTAGCGTAAGAGACTTACCGGTTGCTTTGCGGGCTGCAGCTACACGTTCAGGTAAATTTTCGTACACTTTTTTGATCATCTCGATGTCGAAAGCCATGGGTGGGAGGTTTTAATGATGATTACTTCGAGTAAATTGAATCCATCAGATATAGATTGACATTCAATAACTCATTGTTCTTATTCGGGTGCAAAAGTAAACAAAAACCTTGTTTTTTATAAGATAAAATCCCTAAATTTACTCAGATGAAAAGATTAAAACAGTTTGTGGAATGGCATGTTTTTGGGGTTTGTACAACCATCGGAGAACGAATGGGTATTGCCACATCTGTTATACGTAAGTATTTTATTTACATCAGTTTTCTTACGATCGGCTCCCCAGTAGTCATTTATCTTTTTCTTGCATTTTGGATGAATATCAAAAAGTACGTGAGGTTATCGAAGAGAAATCCGGCAGGAGTATAAAATGTTTAATGTGTTTGAAATGTTGAATGTGTTTAAAGTGTTGAAACCAATTTAAACCTCTTAAACCTTTTAAACCTTTCAAACCTTTCAAACCTTTCAAACCTCTGCAACCTTTGAAACCTCCCTACACCACCGCCTTTCTTAACAACACCAGTTTTTCCAGTAAAGATTCCAATAAATCGAGGTGAAGCATATTCGCGCCATCGCTTTTTGCTTGAGATGGATTGGGGTGAGTTTCGATAAATAGACCATCTGCACCTGCAGCTATAGCGGCTTTTGCTATGGTTCCGATCAGTTCTGGATTTCCGCCTGTTACACCGCTGGTTTGATTGGGTTGTTGTAATGAGTGTGTGCAGTCCATAATTACAGGCACGCCATGTGCTTTCATCCAAGGGATGTTTCTGTAGTCTACAATCATATCTTGATAACCAAAACTGTTTCCACGTTCTGTTAGCCAGATGTTTTCATTGCCTGATTGCTTTATTTTTTCAACGGCGAATTTCATGGAAGGACCGCTTAAAAACTGTCCTTTTTTTACGTTTATGATTTTCCCCGTTTCAGCCGCAGCCACAAGGAGATCGGTTTGACGACACAGGAATGCAGGAATTTGTAACACATCTACAAAATCAGCAGCAAGTTTTGCTTCCTGCGCAGCATGTATGTCTGTTGTAGTTGGAATGTTGAAATGTTTGCCTGCTTTCTGAATCAGCGTAAGCGCTTGTTCATCGCCAATGCCTGTGAAAGAGCTGGCACTGGTACGATTCGCTTTTCGGTAAGAGGCCTTGAAAATATAGGGAATAGACAGTCTTTTGCAGATTTCAGAAACTTTTTCTGCAATGTGCATCACCATCTCTTCATTTTCAACAACGCAGGGGCCTGCTATGAGGAAGAAATTATTTTTGTCGTATTTCTGGTTGCTGAAGAGCGCGTCTAAACTTTGATTCATAATGCAAAAGTATCATTATTTCGTAAAGCCCTATCAGGTTTTGTTAAAAATCAGCAAAAGATCAATTCGAAAAATCAGAAAAGTTTAAACCCAAAGAAAACCGAGGCATTAATAGATTTGAAAGGGTCAATAAAATTATCATTCGTTCTTATTATTCTAAATCCAAACATGGTTTTTTCAGAAGAATGATTAGCGTCAAACAAAAAACCTGAGGTGTTTATTCCTGTTAAATTCGTTGATGATTTTGATTGATTTCCATTATTGTCCAAAACAGTTTTTGATTTTCCAGAAGAGCCAATTGAGAATTGATAACCGATTCCGAAAGAAAAGTGGTCATTTATCCGGTATTTTGCCAATAATGGTATTTCAAATGAATGATAGTTATTGGTTATTTTAACGGATTGTGTTCCGAAACTTGTTTTGTTTATAAAAGTATTAGTTGTGAAATTGATCTCAGCTTGAAGATTTACAGGATAATCTAACTCCATCACTTCAAAATAGCCAAATCCATATCCTAAGCGTGATTTCCATTCTTGTACCTTTTCTGTAAAAACAGAATAATTCGAGGTTAATTTAAAACCTCCGTAAATCTTATGTTGTCCGAAAATGCTATTACTGCTTATAAAAAACAGAATTGTAAAACATACTAAGTTTATACTTTTCATATTGTTTAATTGATGTGGTATATAATTTTTAAACTCATTATGTTTTAATGTATGATTTTTGATGCATCAATTAAAGGAAATTCAATAGAAGTTCCATCTATGTGGTGTGTTCTATTGTCTTTGTAAGGCTCTTGGTAGAATTTTTTAAAATATCCTGCGTAACCAGAAACTTTTATTTTATAGAAGCTAAAAAAAACGTAATTGTGTTTGTCAACAGTGTAAGTTGGATGAACCAAGATGTCAGCTCCAGATCCTAAAATGGCATTATAAGCTGCGGAAGCTTTTGTTTTTGCAACTTTATTGTTTGGATTGAGAAACTGCATACCGTAAACAGAATATAAGAAGTCTTGTAAATTCAATCCTTCAGATGAGAATGTCAATCCCTCTACATATTTATTATCAGCCTTTGAAACTTTAAACATTAGGAAATAGCTCGCTTTTGCTTCACCTGTCAATTTTTTGTTCATGTCGATTTCTACGTCAGCTCGGATTGGATTTATCTCTAATTTTGGCGCATAAGTAGGAGAAGAGAGGGTTTTTGTTAGGGTGGAATTACATGATGAGAGCGCAATACCTATTGTCAAAATAATGGAATAAATTTTCATAAAATAGTTTTGAATTTGTAAATCCAAAA
>JBDLUO010000065.1:0-9448 GCA_039805285.1 Bacteroidota bacterium | reverse complement strand
ACCTCCTCCGTAGCCAACTCTTGGCTTGAAAGCGACCCATCTTCAGAACGGGTGACCGTCAAGAATCCTTCTTCGAATGAAGGCAACATTCCTAAAACATTTCCTTCTTGATCTACCACCTGAGAACGTCCGTCAAACAAAATGCCCGTATGTGCTCCTGTTGCATTGCAATAGAACACAGGGCAACTGTATTTTGTAGCCACAGACTTTATGATTTCACTTCTCTTTTGTTGATGGGTGTAATCAAAAGGAGAAGCAGAAAGATTGATAATCAAATCAGGTTTTTGTTCCGCTATTTTTTCTAGTGGATTTAATTCGTATGGTCTTCCTGCATCATCATCATCCCAAATATCCTCACATATCGTTACACCCATTTTTGTGTTGTTTAAATGGATGATATTCCATTGAGATGCGGGTTCAAAATATCGACTTTCATCAAAAATATCGTAGTTGGGTAATCTTGTTTTATCTATATATGAAATGACACTCCCATTTTTAATGAAGCAGGCGGAGTTATATAATTTCTTTCCTTTTTCGGATGGATTCAATCTGGGCAATCCCAATAGGATGGCGATGTCTTTTGTGTGTTCTACGATTCGCATTAAAGCTTTCTGACAATCGTCAATAAAAGAATCGAACAATATTAAATCTTGTGGCGGGTAACCGCAAAGGGATAATTCAGAAAACACAATCAAATCTGCACCTTCTTTTTTGCCAGCCATGATGGCGTTTACAATTTTTTCTTCATTGTAAATCAAGTTGCCGATGTGATGATTTTGTTGAGCGAGTGTAATTTTCATGCCTAGTTATTATCTGCGCATACTTTCCGGTTTGGAATTAACTTTGCCAAACCAGAATTGGTGTAAAGTTAACCTTTTTGTATGCGTAAGTTTCAAGCTCTCATTGTAGTTGTTTTATTTTTTTCGAGTTGTGAGAATAAAAACAGCCCAGATTTGTCTGGTATTGATTTCCCTGTTACTGTAAAACGATTTGAAAAAGACCTGTTTTCGATGCAATCAAATGCATCCGTTTCGGAGATAGACGTTTTGTACTCCAACTACCCAGTGTTTGGTGATTTGTTTTTCAGCACGATTTTAAATGCTGATCCCAACTGGAGTAAGGACACCCTGATGCTTTATACGCAATCTTTTTTAACTGCCTATCGAAGCATATATGACACTTGTAACCTAGTGTACAAAGATTTTAGTCCGTACTCAAATGAAATCATCGACGGATTAAAGCGAATGAAATTCTATTTTCCGAAAGACGATTCCCTCCCGAAACAAATCATAACATACATAGGACCTTTGAATGGATATGGAGATGTGATGTCTCCTGATGCAATAGCGATCGGACTCCACGACCACCTTGGAGGAAATGCCTCTTATTATCAAAGTTCCATCGTTAGAGAAGTTTATCCAGAATACATCACTCGCCATTTCACCCCTGCTTCCATAGCTGTCAACGCGATGAAAAACATCATCCTAGACAGATATCCAGAATCAATCGACGATCTGCCACTGGCTGCACAAATGATTGAAAAAGGAAAAAGACTATACTTGCTTCAAAAATTATTGCCTCAAAAAGTGCCGGAAATTGTAATCGGGTATACAGAAAAACAGTGGAAAGAATGTCTAGATCATGAAGCTACCATTTGGCAAATTTTCATTCAAAACAATCTGCTTCAATCGAGCAATTATGCCATAAACAAAAATTATATTGGAGAATCACCCAAAACCAGAGAGCTTGGCGATGCTTCTCCTGGGAATATTGGTTCTTTTTGTGGATGGAAAATCGTTGACGCTTTTATGGAAAAGAATCCCAATACAAGTTTGCAACAACTGATGATGATGTCTACAGATGAAATTTTACAAAAGGCTAAATACAAACCCTAACTGCAATCAGTTTAGTTTTATGGGCGCAATCATATTGAAGGAAGGAATAATAACCTGAAACGTTTGTTTGTTATGCAAGTTTTCCAATAGGTAACTTCCTTGCATTTTACCCATTTCTGTATTGAGGGAGCAACCGCTGATATATTGGTAAGATGCTGAAGGTAAGATTACAGGCTGAACCCCTACAACGCCCTCTCCTTCTACCTCTCTGGATACCCCATTGCTGTCGAAAATATGCCAATGTCTGCGTAGCAGTTTTACCGGAAAACTGTTTTTGTTCTCGATGGTAATTCGGTAAGCGAACATGAATTCTTGGTTCAAAGGATTACTTTGATCTGGCTGATAAAAAGGTTCGGCAGTAACTTGTATTCCTTCAGATATCTTGGAATTCATATTCAAGCGTTTAATTAAAGTTAATGAAAAATGAAATACCGTCTAACTTCTGATAACAATCTCTGTTTTTGAGTTGATACTTAAATCAATCGTTCATTTTTCCACTTATATCATATGATTTTTGTTAAACCATACCCATTCTTATGCAACCATTGCTTAATTTTTTCTCTGTGATCCCCCTGAATCAGCAATTCGCCATCTTTTGCTGATCCACCCGAACCACAATGGTTTTTCAGTTTTTTTACCAAGGTTTCAGCATCCTCTTCCTGCCCTACATATCCCAAAATCAGCGTCACAGCTTTACCTGCTCTGTGTTTTGTTTCAAGTTTCAATTTCAATGGCTGCTTCGCAGGAGCGAGTGTTATGACTTCTTCTTCGGCATGATTTGGGGGTAAATAATCCGGATCAGTTGAAAAAACAATCCCACCCAGATTGGTTCTTTTTTTTGACATGATTCTCTTTTATTGAATAACTGCCTTTAGGCTTAAGTCTATGCTTTGTGCTTGATGAATTAATGCTCCGCTAGAAATAAAATCTACTCCGGTAGCGGCATAGGATTCGATATTCTCCAAATGAATTCCTCCACTGGCTTCGGTTAAACATTGTCCATCGATCAAACCAATGGCTTCGCGAATGAGTGCAGGTGTAAAATTATCGAACATGATCCTATCCACTTTTTTTGTTAATAATGCCTTTACTACGTCTTCCAAATTCCGAGTTTCTACTTCTATTTGAATTCCTTTTTTGTTTTTTTGAACGTATTCAAATGCCAATTCTATCGCCTTTTCAATAGAACCACAGTAATCAATGTGGTTGTCTTTGATCAGAATCATATCATACAAACCGAAACGATGGTTGGTACCGCCACCGATTCGTACTGCTTCTTTTTCCAACATTCTGAAATTAGGCGTCGTCTTTCTGGTGTCAAGTAATTTGGATGAATATGATTTTATTTTTTCAACATACAGATTGGTAAGGGTTGCAATTCCACTCATTCTTTGCATGGTATTGAGTACCAATCGCTCTGCGGTAAGAATGGTATGAACAGACCCTCGTACTTCAAAAGCGAGGTCTCCTGGTTTTACCTGTTCGCCATCATTCAGTTGTGGAATGAATTGTAACGATGGGTCGATGTGTTTAAAAATTTGTCTGGCTACATCAACACCTGCAAGCATGCCCTCTTGTTTGATTTTTAATACGGCATGTCCTTGTGCTTCTTTGGAAATGCAACTTAATGTGGTATGATCACCGTCGCCAACATCCTCTTGCAAGGCCTGAGCTACGAAAAAATTCAACTGTTCTGTATTCATGATGAAACAAAACTACGGATTGAAATGCATGATTCGTCAATGGGAAAAAACTATCAATTGGATTCGATCCGAATTTCTTGGATGGAGAGTAAGCCACTTTTCTTTTTTAGATAGACTGTAGTCCTGAAATTACCAGCGTTTGTATTGAGGTTGCCAATAAAGTAATGGGAGTTTTCGTTGCCTCCTTTATGGATGACTAGAAATTGTCTTACTTTTTTTGAAGCTAAAAAATCACGCAAAACTGTTCTTGCTGCTGGTTTATCAAAGCTGCTGCTTTTCCCAGGTAACGTGAGGTAAATAGATTCTTCAAAATAAACGGATATCTTTTCGATATCACCCGAATTTAACGCTGATATCACCTCATCTCCAGCAGTTTGAGATTTGAAGGATAATATTCCAACCAAACAAAATAATATGAGGATGATTCTTCTCATGTTTTGAAATGGGTCATTGATTCTATGCTTTTTTAGTTTGATTTTAGGAAAAAAGCAAATTATGACTTGAATAAAACGTCAAAATGGTTGGCATATTGTCCGAAATGGAACTTATCTCAAGGCCTTTTATCCACATTCATTGTTAACTTTATGGCATGAACAACAAAAAAACCGCTCTGATTATCATGGATGGATGGGGATTGGGCTCCGTAGCTAAAAGTGATGCTATTCAACACGCAAAAGTCCCTTTTGTATCCTCTTTATACACGAAATATCCCAATACTTCCCTCATTACCTGCGGCGAAGAAGTCGGATTGCCCGATGGGCAAATGGGCAACAGCGAAGTGGGGCATCTTAATCTTGGCGCGGGTCGAATCGTATATCAAGAACTTCAGCGAATAAATGTAGCCATTAGAACAGGCGAATTTCAACAAAACCCCATTTTATTGGAAGCCATTCGTAAAGCCAAAAACGAAAACAAAAAATTGCACCTTATGGGATTGGTGAGTGACGGCGGTGTTCACTCGCACATCGATCATCTTAAAGCATTGATTACTCTTTGTGCAAACGAAGGGGTTAATCATCCTCTCATACATGCTTTTACAGATGGCAGAGATACGGATCCAAAATCCGGACTTGGTTTTTTAACCTCATTAACAGATCATCTAAATAAATTCGGTGGCGAAATTGCTTCTGTAACCGGAAGGTACTATGCCATGGATCGCGATAAAAGATGGGAAAGGGTGAAACTGGCCTATGATGCATTGGTACACGGAAAAGGAAAAGAGACAAATGATATATTGAAGTCGGTTTCAGATTCTTATGCTGAAGGAATAACAGATGAGTTTATTCTTCCGTTAATGAACAATCATGTTCAAAACACGAAAATAGAAAATGGAGATGTTGTGATCTGTTTCAATTTTCGAACAGACAGATGCAGAGAAATTACAGAAGTGCTTACCCAAAAAAGCTTTTCCGAGTTCGAGATGTCTCCTCTTGACTTGTATTATGTAACCATGACAAGTTATGACCAATCTTACAAAAATGTAAAAGTTGTTTTTGAAAATGACAATTTAGAAAAAACATTGGGGCAGATTCTATCTGAGCACAACAAATCACAGTTACGCATAGCCGAAACAGAAAAATATCCTCATGTGAGTTTTTTCTTTAGTGGAGGTAGAGAGGAACCATTTCCTTTGGAGAAACGGATTATGATACCCTCTCCGAAAGTTCCCACTTATGATTTGATGCCAGAGATGAGTGCGAATGAAGTAGCAGATGCGGTAATTCTATCCATTGAAAATGAGTCTCCTGATTTTATATGCTTGAACTTTGCAAATGCAGATATGGTGGGACATACAGGAGTTTGGGATGCTGTAGTAAAAGCAGTGGAAACAGTAGATCAATGTGTAGAAAAAGTGGTACAAGCAGCTCTCAAAAAAGATTATACCATTTTCCTGACGGCAGACCATGGCAATGCGGATTTTATAGTAAATGCTGATGGGAGTCCGAATACCGCACATACCCTTAATCCTGTTCCTTTATTTGTCATAGACAATCATTGGAAAGGCAAACTTCAATCTGGGAAATTAGGCGATATTGCACCTACCATTTTAGGTGTAATGGATATTCCTGTTCCCGAAGAAATGAAAGGAAAGAACCTAATTTTATCATGAAGAAAAAAAGGTAAAACATAAGGTCCAATAAAATCAAATTTGACGTATGAAAAAGTACATTAAAACGGCATTACTCGTTTTCGCAGCCATACTGATCGTAATACAATTTGTACCCGCTGGTGAAAAAAACATCAGCAAATCAATCTCTTCTCAATCCTTCGAGAAAACAATTGTTGTTCCAGATGCCATACTTTCTCATTTAAAATCTGGATGCTACGATTGCCACAGCAACAATACCGTTTACCCATGGTATTCGAGGGTACAGCCAGTAGCATGGTGGTTAAACAGCCATATAATAGAAGGAAAAGAACATCTAAATTTTGATGATTTTGGAAATCTTGACGCAGAAAGTCGTTCCGAAATGATGGAGGAAATGATCGAAGTGATGGAAGATCATGAAATGCCGATGGCCAGTTATACTTGGTTGCATCCAAAAGCCAGATTTAATGACTCTACCATTGTTACAATAACCTCATGGCTCGCTTCACAAATGAATGGAAATTCAAAAAAAGAAATTACGAGTGATGCAGACACTCACCAAAATGATTGATCAATTTATTTTCTTTCTCTGTTTCGAAATTGATTTATATTTATTTATAAAATCCTGATTGCATGACCGAGGAATTGATGATATTCGGTGTTATTCACAAGAATAAAACGGCTCAGGAATTTCTATACCAGAAATTTAGTCCAAAAATGCTCGGCATCTGCTACAGATATGCCAAAAGCAAAATGGATGCAGAGGATATGTTGCAAGAAGGCTTCATAAAAGTGTATCAGGAAATACATCAGTTCAGGGGTGATGGACCATTGGAAGGATGGATAAGACGTGTGATTGTAAACACCTGCATAAACATCTTAAAAAAGACGAAAAAATTCTCAGATACCATTGATATTTCTAATGCGGAATCACTGCATACTTCATACCAAATTGTACCCTCTTTCATTCAGGCCAAACAAGTAATTGAATGCATTCGTTTGCTGCCAATTGGATATCGAACTGTACTGAATCTTTATGCCATAGAAGGATATTCGCACCGGGAAATTGGGTTGATGCTTGAAATTGAAGAAAGCACAAGCAGAAGTCAATACTCCAGGGCCAAAAACATGCTGGAAAGCATCTTGGTACGGATGGAAATTTTACCGAATAAAAACAAAAATCAGCAACTAGGATAATCCAAAGACAAGATTGAATCACTTTAGCAACCATACCGATTCATTTGAACAGTTTCTAAAAGAAACGACGGATTCATTTTGCATGATGCCAAATAAAAAAGTATGGAATAGCATTTACAACAACATACACCCTCGTAGATTTTGGCCTTCATTTAGCACAAACACCATCATCGTAATTTGCTTTCTTTTTTTGCAAATGCCAAAACCGGCTCGCATCGAATACTATCAACCCTCGTCGAATAATTCTCATGTTACAGTGTTGATGGAAAAAAAATCAATTGTTGCATCAACGAAGACTCAGAACAATAAAAATATTTCATTCAAAAAAAATACAAGCGGACTAATATTATGTACAATGTCGGTTAAAGAAAATACAGTTAATCGGTCAAGTTTCGACAAGATAAAAATTACAGCACCGGGGTTTGAAAAGATAGATGAATCTGACATCAACGTTACAACGGATCAAACCCAAATAAACAAAATTCAAAATCCATACACTTTAGAAGCCCATACTCAATCCTTATACAAGCACGAAAAAAGCAGTAATCGATTTTCGATTCAAAGCAATGCTTTGGTAAACAAACAAAAACAAGGATACCTGATACAAGTATATGCCACGCCGAGTTTCGGATTTTTACAAGAGAATGAAACAGAGGATAATGTGGGGAATGCTAATATTAATAATGGAGGAGTTGCAAGTGGTATGATTACAGAAAATAAGTCTGTATTAAAACCGACACTGAATCTCGAAGCAGGTGGAGCCGTAATGATGAACGTATCTAGAGTAATCAGACTGAAAGCAGGTATGCAATTGAATTATACCAAATTAGATGGTAATACAACTTCGGATGATTATACATCCGTTTCCAACAACCCAACACAGATTAATTACAACCCTTCGAATCAATTGTTTCTAAGAGAAAATACGCAATCTTCAAATGCAGATCTCTATCAAATTTCTGTTCCTATAGGTACCGAAATTGAAATTATGGGTAACGATAAATTTCGCTGGTTTGCTGGAGCAACCGTTCAACCTAGCTATCTCATAAATGCTGAGAGTAACGACGTTATAAATCTGAACAATAGAGATGCTGTTTTCGGACTTAGAAAATGGAATTTAAATACCAGCTTTGAAACTTACATCAGTTACAAAATGAAAAATGGTGTTCTTCTTAATTTAGGACCACAGTTTAGATATCAATGGTTATCTACACACAATCAACCCTTAATGTCGGGGATGGACAAACTTTACAATGTTGGATTAAAGCTTGGCGTTTCCCGTGTTTTTTAAAACCAAAATTTAATGCATGTACTTTAAAAAATTACTCTATTCTCTTTTATGCGTCATGATGTTTTTCTCTTGCACCCAGCCAGAAAAAACGGAAACAACAGATTCAAATGCATTTGAAAATATGGACACAACCAAAGTGTTGCCTACCTTTTTCCCGGTACAAACTTTCATTTTGGGAGAAATTGAAACCCTTTCAAAATCCAATAGCGTAATCACTCGTGTTGAAAGAAACAATGAAGTGCCTGATAGTACAAAAATTACATTGAAAGAATGGAAGGAGATTGCAAATGCATTATTTTATCCAGCCATTGATTCATTATCGCTTTCATCTCATTTTATTGAAAATAAATTTTTGGATCAAAGCATCGGTTCAATCACACTCACCTACGAGCCCAATAAAAACAAACCGGATAGCATACCTTGGGAAAATTGGAATGTTTATATTCATCCAGAAAACCAAGAAATCAGCAGACTTTTTCTAGTAAAAAAAATCGGCAATAATCAAATTGAACAGATAACCTGGATACCGGGTAAGTTCTGCAAAGTGGTAACGATCAATGAAGACCCACTATGCAAATTGAACAAAACGAAAGAACAGATGTTCTATTGGGGCAAATAAAAAATGAACAAAGAAGAGTTTTCAACCATTGTGGGTACAATCCCAACAGAGCCCGGAATTTACAAATACTTTGATGAGAAGGATGTGCTTATCTATGTGGGTAAAGCAAAGCATCTTAAAAAAAGAATCAGCAGTTATTTTCTTTCTAAGCTTTCAAACCAAAAAACCGAAGAGCTTGTAAAAAAAATCAGAAGAATTGAATACACGATTGTAGACAATGAAGATGATGCTTTCTTTCTGGAAAACAACCTGATCAAAGAATACCTTCCACAATACAACATCAGGTTAAAAGATGATAAATCTTATCCTTATGTTGTGATTAAGAAGGAAAGATTCCCCAGGGTTTTTTTTACGAGAAAAAAGAGAAATGATAACGCACAATATTATGGTCCATTCACTTCCATAGCGAACGCAAAGGAAATCATCGATTTCATCAAGCAATATTTTCCACTAAGAAATTGCAAATTAAACCTGACTGAAAAAAACATCAATGCAGGAAAATTCAAAGTATGTCTGGAATATCATTTGGGCAACTGCAAAGGCCCTTGTCAGGGATTTCAATCTTCGGAAGAATATGATCAAGGCATACACCAGCTGGTAGATATGCTAAAAGGAAACCTCCAGCCATTAACCAATCAGCTGAAAAATAACCTT
>JBDLUO010000064.1:0-4844 GCA_039805285.1 Bacteroidota bacterium | reverse complement strand
AGCAAAGCACCTATGGCATAGGTTCCTTCTACAAAATAAGAAATACCCATTTGATAATGCATGATCAAGATGGATTCCAGAATGATGATTCCTGCACAGAATTTCAATTGTAATCTTCTGTTGCCATATAAAAAAATGGTGATGAAGCAAAGCAGTCCAACAGCAACGGTGTTGATGTTCATGAAGATATTGCTCATCCCATTCAACATATCGAAAGACTTAGCTGATTGTGGATTTTGAACATCAGCGAGTTTATTACCAGTGTAAAAAGCGAGTTTCATTCCTGCAAAGGATGAGACAGATGCGAGCAATAACCAAATGGATTGTATGCGTTGAATCATGTTTTATTGATTTTTGATTGGCGATTGTTTTATCCTAATTCAGGATAGAGTGGATATTGGTTCATCCATACATTTACCTCATCTTTTACTTCTTTGATGATGGTTTGATTGTCTATGTTCATCAATACCTTATCAATCAATCTTACTACGTTTTCCATGTCCTTCTCTTTTAATCCTCTGGTTGTAATTGCTGGTACGCCTATGCGTATACCGCTTGTTACAAAAGGACTCTTATCGTCGAAAGGAACTGCGTTTTTGTTGAGTGTAATGTGTGCAAGATCTAATGTTTCTTGTGCTTTCTTACCCGTAATGCCTTTGTTTCTTAAATCGATCAACATTAAATGGTTGTCGGTTCCACCACTTATTATTTGATAGCCCAAATCATTCAATGCCTTGGCCGTGGCTTGTGCATTGTTTTTAACTTGATGAGCATATTGAGTAAACTCGTCTGTAAGTAATTCTCCGAAGGCTACCGCTTTACCGGCAATAACATGTTCGAGCGGACCACCTTGTGTTCCTGGAAAAACAGCCATATCGAGCAAGTTGCTCATCATTCTGACATTTCCTTTTAGATCTTGCAATCCGAATGGATTTTCAAAATCTTTTTTCATCAAGATGATGCCTCCTCTTGGACCGCGAAGTGTTTTATGCGTTGTACTGGTTACAAAATGACAATGGTCGAAAGGAGAAGAAAGCAGTCCTTTAGCGATCAATCCTGCAGGGTGTGCCATATCGCATAGAACGAAAGCTCCAATTTCGTCGGCCACTTTACGGATTCTTGGATAATCTATGTCTCTGCTGTATGCTGATGCGCCGCAAATGATAAGCTTTGGCTTTTCTGTTCTGGCTTTACTTTCGAGCATTTCGTAATCGATAAGACCGGTCTCTTTTACAACACCATAAAAATGAGGCTTGTAAATTTTTCCTGAAAAGTTTACCGTAGAACCATGAGTAAGGTGACCACCCATGCTTAGATCAAGACCCAAGATGGCATCGCCTGGTTGTAAAATGGCAAGCATGAGTGCCGCATTGGCTTGAGCGCCACTATGAGGTTGAACATTGGCATATTCGCAATTAAAAACAGCTTTGATTCTATCAATGGCAATTTGTTCTACTTGATCCACAATTTCGCAACCGCCATAATATCTTTTTGAAGGATATCCTTCTGCATATTTATTGGTAAGTACAGAACCCGTAGCCTGCATCACCTGAAAACTGGTAAAATTTTCACTGGCAATCAATTCAATTCCATGACGTTGTCTTTCCAATTCCTTACCAATTAAGTCGAAAACAATTTTATCGTGAGTCATATGAAATATTTTAGATGGCAAAGATAAGGCCGGCATGGCATTTATCCCATTTCTGGTGTTGGTGTTAAACAAAAGTTCTACAATCCAATATCCTTATTAGTTTCGTGTGAATGATGTAATTTCACTTCCCTAATTCAAAAAAGCAATATGAAGGCAATAATCCCAGTGGCCGGTGCCGGAACCAAGTTAAGGCCTCACACCTATACACAACCAAAGGCCCTCATTCCTCTAGCTGGAAAGACCATTCTTAATATCATTGTTGATCAATTGAAAGATGCGGGCGTAAATGAGTTTATTTTCATCATTGGATATTTGGGGGAGAAGATTCAGGATTATGTAAATAAGCATTACCCCGATTTGAATTGTCATTTCATAACTCAGAACGAACGAATGGGTACCGGACATGCTGTTTCTCTTACAAGAGACATTGTGTTGAATGACGAAGTTATTATTGTATTGGGTGATACGATTGCCGATTATGACCTATCGGAAGTTCTAGCATCTCCTTTTTCTATGCTGGGCGTAAAAAAAGTTGATGATCCCAGAAATTTTGGAGTAGCAGAAATCGACGAAGACGGAAAAATAACAAGAGTGGTTGAAAAGCCGGTTATTCCTAAAAGCAATATGGCATTGGTAGGCATTTATAAAATCCGAGATACAGAGATGATGTTCTCTTGTATAGATAAGCAAATGGAAACCATTGCCGACTTTCACGATTTGAGTATCACTGATGCGATTGAATGTATGATTGAAAAAGGAACTGAATTCAGACCTTTCAAAGTTTCTAATTGGTTCGACTGTGGAAAGAAAGAAACATTGTTGGAATCGAATGCCATTTTGCTGAAAAAATTCGGAGGCAATATGAGTGAAATAAATCCATTTCAAAATACCATCATCATTCCCCCTGTTAGCATTGGCACCGGTTGTGTGATTAAGAATTCAGTAATCGGGCCCAATGTGGCTATTGGCGACCATACAAGTATGAACCATGCCATCATTAAAGATTCAATCATAGGGTCTTACTCTAATCTGGTTGAAATTGTATTAAACAATTCACTGATTGGAAACGATGCCGAAGTAAAGGGAGTCAGCAGAAACCTCAACATTGGCGACAATACGGCAATTGACTTAGGAGGAAGCAGAAGTTAAACATTGAACATCATCTTATAAATACCTTCCAGTATTTCCAAGTTTGCTCTTTTTAAGTTGATCTGGCGTTCCTGCAAACACGAGATTCCCACCATTTTCACCAGCCTCAGGCCCCAGGTCAATGATCCAATCACACGAACGAAGCACATCCGTATTGTGTTCGATTACGATGATGGAATGTCCCATTTCTATCAAGGCGCGAAAAGAAACCAAAAGTTTTGTGATGTCATGAAAATGCAGTCCGGTTGTAGGCTCATCAAAAATAAACAAGGTCTTTCCCTGCGACTTACCTCTGCCTAAAAAAGAAGCTAGTTTAACACGTTGTGCTTCACCTCCGCTTAATGTATTGGACGACTGCCCTAGTTTTACATACCCCAATCCCACGTCTGATAAAGGTTGTATGGCGCGTGCTATGGAATTGCCCATTTTTTCATCCGACTTAAAGAAGGATATTGCTTCATCAACAGACATTTCCAACACATCATGTATGTTTTTCTCTTTGAATCTCACCTCCAGTACCTCATCCTTAAATTTCCTACCGCGACAAGATTCGCAAGGCAAATGCACATCTGCTAAAAACTGCATTTCTATCACTTGCTCCCCCTCTCCTTTGCACGTATCACATCTCCCGCCATCCACATTGAAAGAAAAATGTTTAGGCAGAAATCCCCTGATCATGCTGAGTGGTTGTTTCGAAAACAATTCCCTGATTTCGTCGTATGCTTTTATATAGGTAACAGGATTGCTTCGACTGGACTTCCCGATGGGATTTTGATCAATCATTTCAATTTCCTGTATCTCTTTCATTGCACCTCCCAGTTTTCTAAACGAACCTGGCCTGTCTACAGGATCTCCGAGTTGCTTTTTTAAAGCCGGATATAATATTTTCTTAACCAATGTAGTTTTACCGCTTCCACTCACACCACTAATGGCGCACATCACATTAAGTGGAAATTCTACATCTATGTTTTTAAGATTATGCTCACAAGCACCTTCTATCAATATAGACTTATCCCATTTTCTAACCGTTATTGGTGCAGCGATTGTTAGCTTACCTGAGAGATAGTTTCCTGTAAGGCTTTTTGTGTTTTTACATATTGCCTTATAATCACCTTCTGCAATTACCTCGCCTCCCAAATGACTTGCTAAAGGCCCCATGTCGATTATGTTATCTGCTTCTTTCATCATCATTTCATCGTGTTCTACCACTACAACCGTATTTCCAAGATCACGAAGTTGTTTCAATACAGAAATGAGTCTTTCTGTATCACGACTGTGTAATCCGATGGATGGCTCATCTAGAATATAGAGCGAGTTGGTTAAATTGCTTCCCAGGCTTCTTGTCAATTGAATGCGTTGACTTTCTCCGCCGCTCAAAGAATTGGCCATTCTGTCTAATGACAAATATCCAAGACCAACGTCCAATAAAGTTTGCAATCTGTTTTCTATTTCTATTAAAATTCTAGTCGCAATTTTTTTGTCGTGTTCGGATAGTTTTATGCTTTTGATCCAAGACATAAGGTCTTTTGCAGGGAGTATGTTGAGTTCTCCGATGTGCTTCTCGTTGATTTTTACATAGAGTGCTTCTTTTCTCAAGCGAAATCCACCACAATCTGTACAGCGAGTTCTGCCTCTATATCTGCTAAGCATCACCCTGTATTGTACCTTATATAAATTCTGTTCTACTTCTTTAAAGAAATCATTAATGCCATTTACATATTCGTTGCCGAACCAAAGGGCATGTTTTTGTTCCTCCGTTAGATCCTGTATGGCTTTATGAATGGGAAAATTGAAATGTTTTGCAGACCTTATGAATGCTTCTTTCCAAGAACTTAGTTTTTCGCCTTTCCAGGGAGCAACGGCATCTTCAAATAGACTCAGTGCTTTATTGGGAATAACGAGGTCTGGATCTATCCCCAAGACCTGAGCATATCCTTCACATGTAGGGCAAGCTCCGAAGGGATTATTGAATGAAAAAAGATTTGGAGCGGGTTCTTCGAATACCAAACCGTCTTTTTCAAACTTATTACTGAAAGTGATGGAA
>JBDLUO010000063.1:0-4868 GCA_039805285.1 Bacteroidota bacterium | reverse complement strand
GTGTGCTTTATTTCTCGCTTCGAGTCGCTGCTTGTTGCAAGGACCATTTCCTTTCACCACATTCCAGAATTCGTTCCAATCTATCTCTCCGAAATCGTAATGCTTGCGTGCTTCATTCCATTTCAAGTTTGGATCCGGTAAAGTCATACCTAGCAATTTGATTTGCTCTGCAATCATATCCACAAAAGCCTGACGCAATTCGTCGTTTGTTTTTCTTTTGATTTTCCATTTGATGCTTTGATCGCTGTTCGTGCTCTCGCTGTCTTTCGGACCAAACATCATCAAACATGGCCACCACCATCTGTTGATGGCATCCTGACACATGACACGTTGTTCTTCGGTGCCTTTGCTCATTACCAAAAGAGCATCGAAGCCCTGACGTTGATGGAAACTTTCTTCTTTGCAAATGCGAACCATCGCACGGGCATAAGGACCGTAAGAGGTACGACACAACATCACTTGATTCATGATAGCCGCACCATCCACCAACCAACCCACAGCGCCCATATCGGCCCAGGTAAGTGTTGGATAATTGAATATGGAAGAATATTTGGCTTTGCCACTGTTGAGGTCTTCTACCATTTGATCGCGACTCATACCCAGCGTTTCTGCAGCAGAATATAGATACAAGCCATGCCCAGCTTCGTCTTGCACCTTTGCAATCAAGATCGCTTTACGCTTTAAAGACGGGGCTCTTGTAATCCAATTGCCTTCGGGCAACATACCAACGATTTCGCTGTGTGCATGCTGACTGATTTGGCGAAGATTGGTTTTTCTGTATGCTTCGGGCATCCAATCCTTTGGCTCAATTTTTATTTCGCGGTCAATTTTGTCCTGAAATGATTTTTCTAAATCATGAATTTGGGTCATGGTTGAAGATTTTATTCCTCAAATGTAACACAACCCAATTAAAAAACTAACAATTGTTAGTTTTTTATGACCGATTTTTCTCGAAATAACGAACAAGACGTTCGGCAGCGGCATCCAAGGTGGATTCTTTTTTGGCGAAACAGAAACGAAGTACTTGATTATCAATGGGTTTATGATAAAAAGCGGATACCGGTATCGTAGCCACTCCGCCCTCCGTAGTTAACTTTTTTGCAAAAGAAAGTTCGTCCAATTCACTGATGCCCTCGTAACTGTACAATTGAAAATAGCTGCCAAATGTGGGCAAAGGTTTGAGTCCGGTGGGTTGCATCTTTTCCATCAAATAATCTCTTTTCTTTTGCAACATGGCTCCGAGTTGAAGATAATGAGATGGCTCTTTCATAAAATCGGCAAGGGCATATTGTACCGGACCAAAACAGGTGAAGCAATTGAACTGGTGTACTTTTCGAAATTCTTTCATCATGGCTTCTGGCGCAATGCAGTAACCCATTTTCCATCCGGTGCAGTGGTATACTTTACCGAAAGAAAAGCAAACGAAGGCTCGTTCTCTAAGTGCGGGATATCGAAGCACGGACTGATGTATTTTATCCTCGAAGATGAGATGTTCATATACTTCGTCGCTCAATATAAATATGCCAGTTCCTTCTACTAATTTTTCCAATTGCTTTAGGTCAAATTCACTCAATACCGCACCACTTGGATTGTGTGGAGTATTGATCATAATCGCTTTCGTTTTAGGAGAAATTTTTTGTTGTACTAGCTCCCAGTCTATTGAGTAATCTGGATACTTCAAAGAAATAGGGACTGGAATCCCGCCATTTATTTCGATGTTTGGAATGTATGAATCATACGCTGGTTCAAACAAAATCACTTCGTCTCCCGGCTGGATTATGGTTGTTAATGCCGTATATATGGCATAGGTTCCTCCGGGTGTGATGGTAATTTCTGTATCAGGATGTACATCCGCATTATAACTGTTTTTTACTTTTTCGGATATGCGTTCCCGTAATGAAGGCAAGCCACACATATGAACATATTGATTGTGTCCGTCTCGCATTGCTTTTTCAACGCCTTCTATCAGTGCCGGATCCATTCCAAAATCTGGAAAACCTTGTCCGAGATTGATGGCATTGTGTTCCATAGCCAAACTGCTCATCGCAGTAAATATGGTAGTACCTACACGAGGTAATTTGGATTGAATCTGTGTTTTCAATGCACTATTTTAATGGTTGAAAATGGATGTAAAGATGCCACATTACCAGCAGAAATTTGCGGTAATTTTCAAAACAACAGCAGTGCTAATATCAAATGTATTTTTCTCCCTTGTTGCGTTTTACTTCAGCTACATATTCCTTAATCTCCTGCTCTTTATCCTTTTGACAGATAAGTAAAACATCTTTTGTATCTACAACAATATAATCTTCCAGTCCCTGAATGACAATGAGTTTATTGTTGTCTGCATGAACCATATTTTTGGCTGCATCAAACACCATAACCTGATTTCCGGCAACTGCATTTTCGAGATAATCTTTCTCAATGGTATCGTAGGCGCTCGCCCATGTTCCTAAATCGCTCCAGCCGAATGAAGAAGGGATAACATAAACGTTATCTGCTTTTTCCATGATACCGTAATCGATGGAAATGTTTACGCATTGAGGATAGATTCTGTCGATTGCTTCTTGCTCTTGTGGGGTGTTGTAGTTCTCTTTTTCTGCATCAAAAATTTCGTGAAGCTCGGGCAGCAATTGCTCAAAAGCCCTTACAATGTTTCTGACTTCCCAAACGAAGATGCCTGAATTCCATAAAAAATCACCGCTGGCTACGAAGGTTTTTGCCAGATCCCGATCGGGTTTTTCGGTAAAGGTTTTTACTTTATAGATATTGTTGCTAACTGCCATTTGCTCGAACTGAATGTAGCCATATCCGGTATTTGGATTGGTGGGCTTTATGCCGAGGGTAAGCAGGGCTTTGATGTTGTCGGTAAATTCAAGCGCAGCCAAACAGGTTTTGGTAAATGCCTCTTGATCCAAGATTAAATGATCGGCAGGTGCACAAATAAGATTGGCATCCGGATTCAATTGAGCCAATTTATATGAGATATAAGCAATACAAGGTGCTGTATTTTTCCTTGATGGCTCACACAAGATATTTTCTACAGGAATTTCGGGTACTTGTTGCTTTACAATTTCTCGATATGCCTCTGAGGTTACCACGTAAATATTTTCTACTGGAATGAACTTAGAAAAGCGGTCGAATGTAGATTGTATAAGGGTTCTACCTGTATTAAGGATATCCAAAAACTGCTTTGGAAAATGGGTTCTACTCATCGGCCAAAAGCGACTTCCTATTCCTCCGGCCATGATAGCCACGTAATGATTCTTGTTCATAGTCTTTTATTAAATGATCCCTTCTCGGATCAGATCTTGTATATGCATCATTCCACAATATTCGTTTTGATCGAGCACGACCAATTGATTGATGTGGTGAAGTTTCATTGATTCAAAAGCTTCCACTGCCAACGCATCTCTTTCGATGGTTTTAGGTGAAGGTGTCATAATGGATTCTGCTTGCAACGAACTGAAATTGTCATACTTCTCAAGCATTCTCCGCACATCTCCGTCGGTAACAATTCCTATAATTTGTCCTGCAGCATTCTCAACAGCAACTGCCCCCAACCTGTTTTTGGTAATTTCTACAATTACCGTTTTTAAGGTTGCATCAAAAGATACTTTGGGCTTTTGTGGAGAAAGCAAATCCCCAACCCTTAAATATAATTTTTTACCCAATGCACCACCTGGGTGAAAACGGGCAAAATCCTCTTTTTTAAATCCACTTCTTTCCATCAAACAAACCGCCAACGCATCTCCCATCACCATTTGTGCCGTGGTACTGTTTGTAGGCGCCAGGTTATTCGGACAAGACTCAACTTCTACCGTGGTATTTAAATAAAGGTCGCACTGTCTGGCTAAAAATGAATCCACATTCCCTCCCATACCGATGAGCAGATTGCCGAAACCCTTTACCAATGGAACCAAAACCTTGATTTCGGGACTATCGCCGCTTTTGCTGATGATTAGTACGATGTCCTGCTCACGAATCATTCCCAGGTCACCATGAATGGCATCTGCAGCATGCATAAATAAAGCAGGCGTTCCGGTGCTGTTTAGGGTTGCAGCAATTTTTTGAGCAATTACAGCACTTTTCCCAATTCCACTCAAAACCAAACGTCCCTTATTCTCCGAAATGCGTTCTACGGCAGTCACAAAATCTGAATTGATAAACCGTTCCAAAGCCAAAACAGACTCGGCTTGAGAACGAACAGTGCGAATGGCTGACGCAATTATTTCGGATGGGTTCATAAATAGAAATGCAAACCTAATTGAATAAGCCGAAAATGCAAAGGCTTAAAGGGTTTTAGACCAGAAGAATGGAACCAAAGTGCTCCTTAATATACAGCGCCCATTCTTCAAATCATCACACCAAAAATCATTCTCCATCAATACTTTATGAGAATGCTTTGTTTTGCAACCCTGAATTGAAATTTCAAAAGACTTAACTTTTCATGAGTTGCAAATCCATTATAAATGAATTAACTTCGTAATCCTACAATTTTAGCCCCCTATGATTAGGCTCATTTGTGGGGAAAACTCTGATATGGCCACCACAAAAAAGAAAAGCAGTAAAAAGGAACAACCCCTTGCTGTACCGATAGAAACCAACTGCGACAAGACAGATCTGATCCCCCATCTTCAAAAATATTTTGGATTTGAGGCATTCAAGGGCCCTCAAGAGGCCATCATCCAAACCCTGCTTTCGGGCAAAGATGTATTTGTAATTATGCCAACCGGAGGCGGCAAAAGCATGTGCTACCAATTGCCGGCACTTATTTCTAATGGTGTCGCAATCATTGTTTCTCCCCTGATTGCGCTTATGAAAAATCAGGTGGATCTGATCAGAAGCTACAGCAGCAAAGACAATGT
>JBDLUO010000062.1:0-3192 GCA_039805285.1 Bacteroidota bacterium | reverse complement strand
TATGATGGGTAAGTACAAAATGAGCCTTTCTGAAGAGCAAATCGAAAAGTTCACGTTCATGTCAACATTTGGTTGTACCATGCAAGAATTACCTTCTTACATTGATACAGGTGCGGATGACCGCATTACATTCCAAACAAAAGGTATTCAAGTAGATTCAACAAAAACGAATGAATTGTACGACTGGATTAGTTACGCTGGTGCTGCCGCTTTAAACTCTGCAAAAACAGCGTTTGAAGAAGCAAAACTAAAAGGCGAAAATCCAGTGGCGGAAGATTTTAAACCGAAATTCATCCTACGAGTTGACTCCAAAACAAAATACCAAAAAGCGGAAGATGTCATCAATGTGTTCAGGGAATTGAACTTAAATAACTTGAATTTCATAACTTCTTCGGAGCTCGCTCCGATAAATTAATCAGACATGGCAGAAATCGCAGAAGGCGGTGGCGGTGGCCACGGCAAAGGAAAGAAAAGAGCAAAGAAAAGCTCGACTCGAGTAGACATGACGCCCATGGTTGACTTGGCGTTCCTACTATTAACATTCTTCGTCCTCACATCCACTTTTAGTAAGCCTAAAATGTTACCATTAGCTTATCCAGCTAAAGTAGATAAGGAAGATATACCGGAAGGTCCTAAAATGAATAACGGGATTACCTTCCTGCTTTCAGAAGACCGAATTTTCTACTACCAAGGAGAATATTACAACAAAGATCACCGAGCTAAAGACGGTTCCGTAACCGAATTAAAAGAGGTTGATTTTGGGACCGGAGAAAAAGGTGTCAGAAAATTGTTAGGAAAACTAAATAATTACGTTTTAGTTAAAAAGCAAGGTCTTGATGAAAAACTAAAACGCAAACAGCTTAACGATAGTACTTACCTTAAAAAGCTAGACGGCCTAAGAGTTGAGCCAAAAGCACTGAAAGTACTGATCAAAACAGATGACGATGCGTTGTGTAAGAATTTCATTGATCTTGTGGATGAGTTAAAGATTGCAGAAATCGGGGTAATTGCACCAGTTGACATTACACCAGGAGAACTGCAGTTGATGAAAGAAAAACTTAAAAAATAATTCGTATGCAAGTCCTCTATGTCATCGTTGCTTTAGTCACAGGATTTTCTCTCCTAGACTATTTAACTGCCCGTAAATGGCAGCAAGTAACATCAAACACGAGAAATGAAGTCGTTTTTGCGCACAGAAACAAAGCCTATGGCGCTTATGTCCTGAGAAGCAGCTACAACAAGCGTATGGTCATGATTATGGCTAGTCTGGTTCTTTTTGCAGCGTTATCTTTTGGTATTTCTGAACTCATCAAACGCTTGCCGAAAGAAGAAGTAGAACTTCCAAAAGCAAATAAGACAAATATTACCTTACAACCACCGGCAGAGGAAGTTCCACCGCCAGTAACACCTCCTCCTCCCCCACCTCCAAAATTGGAGCAAATGACGGCTTTCTTGCCGCCAGTGATTGAGGATGATGTTGTAACAGATGTTCTTCCATCTCAAGCGGAATTAGAACAAACACGTGCAGGTGATCAAAACATCGAAGGTGGTGACGAAGTTTGGGATTTGCCAACGGACGAGCCAACAGGTGGGCCAGCACTGACACAAACAGCTGTTGAACCTATCGAAACTTGGGTTGAAATAGAAGCAGAATTCGTAGGATTAGATGAATTTATTAATGATAACATTCGTCCACCAGCAGAAGCTGCAGACCTTGGAGTAAACGGACGTGTAATTATCCGCTTCGTTGTCGAAAAAGATGGAACAGTATCCAACCCAGTGATTGAATCAAAATTGGAAGAATGTCCAGCTTGTGATAAAGAAGCACTACGTGTTGTGAGTAGAATGCCGAAATGGAAACCGGCATCCAATGCGGGTCGTGAAGTTCGTACCTATGTGCGACTACCGATTAGATTCGAATCTCAATAGAAAGAACCTCATTTATAGATCCCCAATAGAATTTTCGATTGGGGATTTTTTTTGTCAATATGAAAACAAACATTATTCAAAATATCACCGGTGGACTCGTAGTTATCGTGGCCATTTTATTCGCAGGAATGCTTACATTCAATGACATCCTTCCCTACCTAAATGGTTGGAAAAGAATCACCACCATTGTTGTACTTGTTCTATACGCCAGCTATCGCTTTTCCCGGATATATACTGATTTTAAAAAAGATAAGCACCAAAACGAACGCTCATGAAAGGTCATCCTATTTTTCTTTCCCTCTGTCTATTTGGAACACTCGTTGCTTGTGATTCCCCTCAGAATCCTCTTGCCTACGTGAAAGAAACACACGGACGCGGAAAAGCAGTTGTCTATGTTGAAGAGTCTTTTAAACCGCTATTTGAAACGTCGATTTCAACTTTTGAAAGTTTGAATCCTAAAGCGGACATTACGGCAAAATACCTTCCAGAAGGGAAAATCATTCAAGCATTTTTAGAAGGACAAGTTAAAACCATCACCATTACGAGGGATTTCTCCAAAGCTGAAAAAAAATACCTGAAAAGTAAAAACGTGGAAGTCAGTAGTGACCGCATTGCACTAGACGCTGTTGCTTTGATTGTCAATCCCGAAAATACGGATACCACCATCAGTATTCCGAGACTGAGAAAAATTCTAACCGATAAAAACAGTGTGTGGCCAACATCCAAAAAAACCATTTCAGTGGTATTTGACCAAATGAACTCGGCGAATTTCAATTATATTACAGACATGCTTCAAACGGATAAATTATCCAGTAATGTCTTTGCTGCCAAATCAAATGAAGAGGTCATCAATTATGTTAAAAACAACAAAGATGCCATTGGTGTCATTGGGTTAAATTGGATTTCAAATCAAGAAGATTTTGAAGTATTAAACTTTTTGGAAGGTATTCATGTGATGGACGTAAAACTTACCGAGGAAAGTGAATCCTTTAAACCAATTAATGGCGTTATCTACACCAAAGAATATCCACTCATTCGCGATGTTTGGATGATCAATAAAGGGAGTAGAGCTGGATTGAATTCCGGATTCGTCAACTTTATGATGGGCGAGAAAGGACAAATCATCATTCATAAATCAGAACTAGTCCCAGCTAATAATCCGGTCCGACTGATTCAAATGAGTCCTAAATAATAAATCTCTATCATTTATCACAGCTTTTTTTTGCCAAACCATAAAACAAAGCTATTTTTGGCAAGCAAATT
>JBDLUO010000061.1:0-10884 GCA_039805285.1 Bacteroidota bacterium | reverse complement strand
TTACCAAAATACGGTCTCTCTCAATTTTGTTCAATGACTTATCTGAAAGGATTAGTCCGGCCAAAGTAATACCTGCAGAGTAGATGGTTGAATAGATCCAATTTTGTCCGAGGAAAGTATGGAAAACATAGATCAAAAGGGATAATACGACAACCGCGATTCCGATAGACATGTTAGAGAATTGAGCTTTTTGAGCTTCACCTTCTTCATAGTCATCTGCATTATGGCCAGAAGGCAATCCGCCAATGGCTTTTCCGTCTGGTGTAACAACGTATTTATTTTTTAAGAGAAAGAAGGTAACTGTTCCGAGCAACATGGCAATTGCAGCAGCAAGAAAGCCCCATTTGAATGCCTGTATGTTTCTAACACCGTCTACCACAACGTCTCCAATCAAAGGACAAATCAATTGTCCTAGGAAAGCACCAATATTGATACCCATGTAGAATATGGTGAATGCGGTATCTAGCTTATTTTTTTCTGCTTTCGGATAAAGACTGCCGACCATACTTGAGATGTTTGGCTTAAAGAAACCATTTCCAAAAATCAATACGCCAAGTGCAATGTAGAGGATGGTTTTTGCCAATTCCAGATTGGTGGCAAAAATCGATGCACTGGTAAAAAGGAGAATTTGTCCAATGGCCATTAGTAATCCACCAAGCATGATACAATTTCGGTTACCCAAAAAGCGATCAGAAATAAATCCGCCCAACATAGGAGTTAGGTAGCAAAGTCCGAGAAATCCGCCATAAATGATGGAAGAATCTTCTTTACTGATCATCAATGCGTTTACGATGAACAGCGTGAGCAAGGCCCGCATTCCATAAAAGTTGAACCTTTCCCACATTTCGGTTCCGAAAAGCACCCACAAACCTTTGGGGTGACTCTGTTTGTTTGAAGCAGTCATAATGAGTTTTTTGTTACCAGAATTAATGAATTGATGATACAAAATACACAAATAATGTTATCTCGGCTCAAAATTTGGAACGGAATGAAACAAAACTTCAATTGCAAATCAGAAATAATCTTGAATGAGCGGTAATAAAATTATTTTTGCGCCATAAAAATTAACTCATGAATATACTTGTTTTGGGTTCTGGGGGAAGAGAGCATGCGCTTGCTTGGAAGATGGCTAAAAGTGAGCTTTGTACTCAAGTTTTCATCGCTCCTGGAAATGCAGGAACCGCTTTGGTTGGAAAAAACATTGCCATTTCTCCCACTGATTTTTCTGCCGTAAAAAAAACGACATTGGAGCATCAGATTGGATTGGTAGTTGTTGGTCCGGAAGATCCTTTGGTGAAAGGAATCTATGATTTTTTTAAATCTGATGATGAGTTAAAAAACATTCCCATCCTCGCTCCGAGTGGCTTTGCGGCTCAATTAGAAGGTAGCAAAGCTTTTGCCAAGGCATTCATGAATCGACACAATATACCCACCGCAACTTATCGCGAGTTCACTGCCGATTCTTTGCAAGAGGGGATTGCTTTTATCAAAACCCTTCCGCTTCCCATTGTGCTAAAAGCCGATGGACTTGCTGCGGGAAAAGGCGTTTTGATTTGTCAGCATCACGACGAGGCTGTAGCAGAATTTGAACAAATGGTTGTGCATGCAAAATTTGGAGCAGCAAGTAAAAAAGTAGTCATTGAGTCATTTTTAAAAGGAATTGAGGTAAGTGTTTTTGTACTGACAGATGGAAAAGATTTTGTAATCCTTCCCGAAGCCAAAGATTACAAGCGTGTAGGCGTTGGGGATAGCGGATTAAATACAGGAGGTATGGGCGCGGTGAGTCCGGTTCCTTTTTTTGATCAAGCACTCAAGGATAAAATACTGGAAAGAATTGTGAAGCCTACGATTGCTGGTTTTGCATTGGAAAACATTGAATACAGGGGTTTTGTTTTTCTAGGACTTATGATAGACGATGGTGAACCTTTTGTAATTGAGTACAATTGCAGAATGGGCGATCCGGAAACAGAAGTGGTTTTGCCACGTATCGAATCAGATTTGGTTGAAATGCTACTTTCGGCGGCTCAAGGAAGACTGGCGGATGCTAAAATCAAATTTTCTGAAAAGGCGGCAGCAACAACCATTTTGGTCAGTGGAGGATATCCAGGCAGTTATGAGACCGGAATGGTGATCGAAGGATTGACTGAGGAAGCCAATGAGAATGAGCTTGTATTTCATGCAGGAACAAAGGTTGCCGACGGAGTAGTGCTTACCCATGGAGGAAGGGTTTTAGCGATTACCGCCTTTGGTGAAAACATCACAGAAGCTGCCCAAAATTCAAGAAAAAGAGTTTCAAAAATTCGATTTGATAAGATGTATTTTAGAAATGACATTGGTTACGAATTCGAATAATAAACGAATCAAATCAAGAGCCGTTTTTCGAAGATTAACAAATCATTATGCACATAGTCTTAATATTTCATTTTAAGCGTTGTTTATTCGGATAAATTGCTTGAAATTTGTTAGTATTACTTATTAACCAAGCATAACAACCCAATATGGGCATTTTCAACTTTTTTACCCAGGAAATCGCAATGGATCTGGGAACGGCAAATACGCTGATCATTCACAACGATGAGGTTGTTGTGAACGAACCCTCCATAGTGGCCCTCGACAGAAACAATCCAAAATTGTTGCTTGCCGTAGGTAAGAAAGCGCTTATGATGCACGAAAAAACGCACGAAAGCATCCGTACCGTTCGTCCATTACGAGATGGCGTTATTGCCGATTTTAACGCAGCTGAGCTGATGATCCGCGAGTTGATCAAGCTCGTTTATCCCAAAAAACCATTGTTTGCCCCAAGTTGGAGAATGATGATCTGTATTCCGAGCAGCATCACAGAGGTGGAGAAAAGAGCGGTAAGAGACAGTGCGGAGCAAGCTGGAGCAAAAGAAGTTTACTTGATACATGAACCTATGGCTGCTGCCTTAGGTATAGGAATTGATGTGGAAGAGCCAGTGGGTAATATGATCATTGATATTGGAGGTGGAACCACCGGAATCACCGTAATTGCACTTGCTGGTATTGTTTGCGACCAAAGTATCCGTATCGCAGGAGATGAATTTACGGCAGACATTATGGAAGCGCTTCGTAGATACCACAGTTTGCTTATCGGAGAAAGAACAGCAGAGCAGATTAAAATTCAAGTTGGTGCTGCCATGAAAGATCTTGAAAATCCGCCCGACGATATTCCAGTAAACGGAAGAGACTTGGTAACCGGAATTCCAAAGCAAGTAATGGTAAGCTATCAAGAAGTTGCAGAAGCGCTAGATAAAAGCATTTTCAAAATAGAAGAAGCCATCCTGAAAGCGCTTGAAACTACGCCTCCAGAATTGGCTGCTGATATTTATCGTAGAGGACTTTACATTACAGGTGGAGGTTCGCTTTTGCGTGGACTCGATAAAAGATTGCAAAACAAAATCAAATTGCCAGTTCATCTCGCAGATGATCCACTGAAAAGTGTAGTTCGAGGAACCGGTATCGCATTGAAAAACTATGATCGTTTCCCATTTGTAATGAGATAAGTTCATTTTCTCTTTCTGAATATTCATTAAAAACAGTGCTCCTTGAGGAACATTTTTCTTTTTATTCGCAGGCATTTCAACCTGCTGTTTTTCCTGTTTCTACAGGTTTTGTCTATCTATTTCATTGCTAAATACAGTAAATTTCATGAGGCAGCTCTTGGTGGCATCACCAACGAAATGACGGGCAAGGTTAACAGCAAATATTATAACGTACAAAGCTATTTTCATCTCAAATCCACCAACGACTCACTTTTGGCTGCTAACGAAGCATTGTACAATCGTCTGCAAGAGAATTTTCAAATCAGAGACACATCGGTTGAAATCAAAACGGATACCCTTGCTTTAGATTCGCTAGAACAGCACAGAACATTTCGTTACATGAAAGCACATATTGTTTCGAATTCTTTAAATACATCAAACAATTATATGGTGCTGGATCGAGGTAAATCTGGCGGTGTTTTTCCTGGAATGGGCGTAATCGATCCCGTTGGTTCTGCCATTGGTATTGTGGTTGAAGCAAATGAAAACTATGCGGTTGTAATGAGCTTGCTTCATAAAGACAGTCATATCAGTGGAAAGCTTCAAACCGGGGGCGAAACCGGAACCTTAAATTGGAATGGCGGCGACCCCAGTATCCTTAATCTTACGGGCGTTTCAAAAAGCGCAAAAGTCAAAAAAGGAGACGAAGTGATAACAAGCGGATACAGTACGTCTTTCCCAAAAGGAATGAAAATTGGAAAGGTGGAAGCCGTTTACAAAGAGAAAAGCAGCAATTTATTTCGGATCTCTATTCGAACCGCAGCCAATTTTCATGATCTTCAAATGGCGTATGTAATCGAAAATAAACATCAAGAATCCGTGAAAAAAATCTTGGACAATCTGAAAATACAACCTTGATTCCCTCATGAACAGTACCATAAAAAATATCTTACGCTTTTTTCTTCTCATATCGGTTCAGGTTTTTGTGCTTGATAAAGTAAGACTTCATCAAATGCTCACTCCTTATCTGTATATGCTTTTCATCCTTTGGTTGCCATTTAGAATCAATCGTTCCTTGTTGATGTTATTGGCTTTCATTTTAGGGATGACGGTCGACAGCTTTCGACACCACCCTGGATTCCACACCGCCGCCTGTGTTTTGATGGCATACTTCAGGCCATTTGTAATCAATTTACTCATACCACAAGAAGGTGCTGAGACCAACTATGATGAGCCTTCATTCAGAAGTATGGGAGGTGTACTGCCGTATTTGATTTATTTATCTACCCTTATATTCATCCATCACATGTGGCTATTCATTCTGGAAGCCTGGCAGTTTTCTGACGGTTGGTACTTTCTGATCAAATCAATTGGAGCCACTGTATTGTCTCTTGCATTGATTCTGATAACAGAACTTCTTTTTTCTAGAAATCAAAGATTTAAAACCAATACCATTTAATTTCACTTTTTTTTACAAGGCACATCCATGTAAATTTGTATCTCTCCTCATCTCGAAAAAAGTAAACTGAGTGTCTGTATATCACGAACCCCGAAAAAATGTCATAAGGCTTATTTTCATCTCGCTGGTCGTGATCATCATTATCCGTCTTTTTACCTTACAAGTTATTACATCCAAATATAAAATATTGGCTGAGGATCAAGGGATGTTCAGAAAAGTGGTTTACCCAGATCGTGGTATCGTATTTGACAGAAAGAAAAATGCAATCCTTCAAAATACAAACATCTCCGACTTGATGGTTACCCCCAATAAAGTAAAGGGGATAGACACCACACTGCTTTGTCAAATTTTAGAAATCGATACCGCACAGTTCAAGAAAAAACTGATAGAGCTCATCATTAAAAACGGACGAGCCCGACCTTCCATTTTCGAACCCTTGTTGAGCGAAGAGAAAATGGCGATGCTAAATGAATCGATGTTCAAGTTTTCGCCAGCATTTTATTTACAGGAACGCTCTGTAAGAAGTTTCCCATTCAATGCTGCGGCTAACGTTCTCGGATACACGGCAGAGGTAGACACTAATTTTCTTAAAAAACATCCCGACGAAGGGTATGTGGCTGGAGATTATGCGGGAATGACCGGTTTAGAGAGAAGCTATGAGAAAGTATTGATGGGTCAGAGAGGAATAGAATACTGGAAGAGAGACAATAAAAACAGACTTACAGAAAGACTCGAAAAAGGATTGTATGATACAATGGCCATTGCCGGACAAAATCTCTATACTTCCCTCGATATCGAACTTCAGGAATTGGGAGAAAAGCTGATGGAGAACAAGCTTGGATCCATCGTTGCTATCGATCCCAAGACAGGAGGAATTCTTGCCATGGTAAGTGCACCAACATACAATCCAAATTATTTAACCGGAAGCGAAAGGCGAAAACGCTTCTCCGAGTTGTTTCTCAATCCCGCATTGCCTTTACTTAACAGAACAGTTAGTGCAACTTATTCTCCGGGTTCAACCTTTAAAACACTACAGGCACTCATTGGATTACACGAAGGGGTAATTCAAACAGATACTCGATTTCCCTGCTCCGGAGCATTCTATGGTTGCGGCGGCGGAAAACCAATGCGATGTCTAGATGTTGGTACTTTCGATTTACGTGATGCTATCACAATTTCCGACAATACTTATTTTGCGAATGTTATGCAGCGTGTGATTAACAATCCAAAATTCCCATCTCAGGATAGTGCATTATCATATTGGGATCAGTACATGTATGGTTTTGGATTGGGACGAAAATTGGGTGTTGATGTGCCCTCAGAAAAAGCTGGAAATATTCCTACGCCAGCGTATTACAACAAAGTATATGGAAAAGGAAGATGGAATTTTTGTACATACCGTTCGGTAAGTATCGGACAAGGGGAGGTTGATGTTACGCCGCTACAAGTGGCTAATGAAATGGCTTACATTGCAAACAAAGGATGGTATTATATTCCACATGTTGTAGATTCCATTGAAGGAGGAGATCAATATGGCATGCTGGATAAGTACAGAAAAAAAGTTAATCCAATACCTATTCCAGATAGTATTTTTGAAGCGGTACACGATGGTATGCAGGGAGTTGTAGATCGTGGAACCGGTGTGGGTGCTAAAGTGAAAGACGTTGAGATATGTGGTAAAACCGGTACCGTAGAAAATTATTATCGTGGAGTAAAACAACAAAATCACTCTTTTTTCTGCGGTTTCGCTCCGAGAGACAATCCCAAAATCGCAATCATGTGTGTGGTTGAAAACAGTGGAAGATTCGGAGGAACATATGCCGCACCCATTGTTGGACTCATGATTGAAAAATATTTGAAAGACTCCATCACCGACGACGCAAGAAAAAAACGAATTGAGCAACTTTCAGAACTTAAGTTGATGCCGTCAAGAATTTTTGCAGAATTGAGGAGACAGGATTCAATGAGACATTCAAAAGACTCTGCTTATCTTTTGGCGAAAGGGTATATTAAACTTTTTATAGATTCTGCCGAAATCGACGAAGATCAGTTGGATAAGGAAGAACTGCAAAAAGTAAAGAAAGATCAAACCCCTAGCAAAAAGAAACAGGGGAAAGACAGTACCGTTAAGGCACAAGCGATCTTACCATCAGAAAAAAGAAATCAATTCAAAGACAGTTCCAGAAACGATTATTGATACATGCTCCAACAAAGACAAAATATAGCCACACAAAAAGACAGCATCATCATCTGGCTTTATGGCATCATTGCCCTCATTGGTTTGGTGTGTATCATCTCTGTAGAGCACAAAAGCAACGATGATTTTTTCAAGGCCCTTTTTGGGTTTCAAAAAAACTACAGCAAACAATTCTTCTATCTCATCATTTGCGCCGTAATCGCAACTTTCATATTGTTGACAGACAGTAAATTTTTTACGGCAACACCCAATTTACTGTACGCAATTGGTATACTGCTCATGCTGGCTACCTTTGCAATCGGAAAAACAGTGAACGGATCCAAAAGTTGGATACCTCTCGGATTCATGAACCTGCAGCCAGTAGAAACCTGTAAGATTTTCGCCAGCTTGGCATTGGCAAAATATTTATCCAGGCCGGAAACCGACTTTTCAAAACCCAGATCACAGATGATTGCCACATCCATTTGCTTTTTGCCCATTGTTTTTTCATTGCTTCAGAATGAAACCGGGTTAGCCTTGGTGTATCTTACTTTTCTATTGCCCATGTACAGAGAAGGATTTCCTCCAATTTATTTGGTACTTGGCGTTTCTCTAGGAATTCTTTTGATTGTATCTCTGCTTTTTCCGACCAATCAACTGCTTATTGCTTTTACGCTAATCGCTGTTATTTTGGCCTATTTTTTGAAACGGAAAATCAAAAGAAACAAATCTATTTTATTGTTGATTGTGATCAGTTGGGGAATCAGTGCCGCATTTGTTGGCGTAGCAGTACCCTTTATGTTTAAGCATGTCTTTCAAAAGTATCAGTCAGACAGGATATTTAGTATGGTTGGAAGAGACAATCCTTTTATTGATCAGGAGGAAGGAAGCAATACCTTAGAAAGCGGAAAAAAACCCAGCAAAGACAAAGAAAATTATAACGTTAAGCAGTCAAAAATAGCGATCGGATCGGGTGGCTTTTTGGGAAAAGGATTTATGAAGGGCACACAAACCCAAGGTGATTTCGTTCCTGAACAACACACCGATTTCATATTCACCTCCCTTGGCGAGAACTTCGGATTTGTTGGGTGTTCCATTCTTATGCTTTTATATCTCGCACTTTTACTTAGAATCATCTTTGTCGCCGAACGACAACGAAGCACATTCAGTAGGGTTTATGGCTATTGTGTAGCCGCAATTATTTTCTTTCACGTTGCCATAAACATTGGCATGACAATTGGATTGGCTCCAGTAATTGGAATCACATTGCCGCTTATGAGCTATGGCGGTTCTTCGCTATTGACTTTTACCGTTCTGATTTTTATTCTGGTTCGATTGGATGCTGACAGACAAATGGTGTTGAGATAATTTTTTTTTCTTTTTTATGGAATCTTGAATCTCACTTCATCAAGTAGGAAATAAAATTGAAAAACATGAAAAAATGGATTTTCCTCAGCTTGATATTCCTCTCCGGATTTTCAATTGCTCAAAAAAGAGACACTTTAACCACCAATGCTCCACTTGTAACCTCTACTGTGTATTATGGAAGCGGTGCTGATCTTCATCACCAGTCTAAAATCAATATTCAAAAAGGCATGCAAGAGATTATTTTCAATCAGGTTGCATGGTATGCAGATATAAATACTTTGCAAATCTCTTGTCCGGAATTCGTTACCATCCTATCCTATAAACACCGCATTTACACGCCAGAAATCATACAAAAACCGAAACCAGAACCTAAGAAATGGTTAGACAGCATCAAATTACTTCAGCGCCAAATCATCAATCTCAATAGCGACATCAACATAAAAAATGAATCTCATCAAAAGCTTACCGTACTCATAGAAACCAATTTCAATTCTCCCGATAAGAAAAACATTGTGAGTGATGAGCTGATCAAGCTCGCCAACTATTATACGGACAAGCTAGCTTTGTTAAAGCAGCAAATCCATGAAGTTACCGTTAAGCGAAATGATGTACAGGATATCATTAACGATTTGAACAACAAAATCAATGAATATTATAATCAACCCAACGAAGAAAAACAGCCTAAGCCAGTAGGACAGTTGATTGTTCAAGTTATGTCTTCTATGTCTGCAGCCGCAACTTTTGATTTCAATTATTTTACGCAAAACGCAGGTTGGTCTCCATCGTATGATTTAAGGGTTAAATCCATCGACAACAGTTTTAAAATCGCCTATAAAGGAATGGTGAATCAAAGCACAGGTTTGGATTGGAAAGGCGTGAAGTTAAGTTTAAGCACAAGCAATCCGAACAGAGGAAATATAATGCCAATTCTCAATCCACTTTTCTTGAGTTTGTACGTACCACCGATTGCCTACAGGAAAAAGAACATACAAGTTACATCGGTTGAAAAAGCATCAACCATGAGTGCCATGGCCATTACAAGAACAGATTCGGACGATGGGCTTGAAATGAAAGATGAAGGCAATGGGAATACAGGAAACACAGAAGATGTTTCACCATACCTTAACCTGAGGGAGAACCAACTCAATACCAATTTTGAAATTGATCTGCCATACGACATTCCCAGCGACGGAGTAGGATACTGTGTCAACATCAAAGAAGAACCGGTGAAAGCAGGTTATGAGCATGTGGCAGTTCCCAAACTTGATAAAGATGCATTTTTGGTGGCTAAACTCACCAATTGGGACACTTTGAATTTGATGGCAGGTCCGGCCAATATTATCATGGATAATATTTTCCTTGGGAAAACCTATATCAATCCGAATATCATTACAGACACACTTGATGTTTCTTTAGGCAGAGACCAGCGAATTGCCATACAGCGAAAAAGAACCAAAGATTTTAAAACATACAGGAAGAACGACAATAAGATTGAACAACATGCCTATGAGATCATAGTGAGAAACAACAAAAAACAAGCAGTTGAAATTTCTATCAAAGACCAATATCCGATCAGTAGGGTGAAAGAAGTTGAGGTTAATTTGGGTGACACCGACGGAGCATCAACAGATCCAGAAACAGGGATACTTACTTGGAGCCTGAAGCTTAAACCCGGAGAGAGTAAAAAAATAAAATTCGGATATCAGATCAAATATCCTAAGAATATGAATCTTCAGGAAACACATTGATTATACTGGACCAAACAAATTCAACTGCATCGGATTTTCCGGTGCAGTTTTTTTTATGTCTGCAGAAAAAAAATGCAATGGCGTAGGCTCGTATCTGGATGCCACTTCGATTCGCCTGTTTTTTGATGCGGCTTTGAATTTTTCCAAAGCCAAATCGGGATTGTTGTTTTCTTTAGAAAGATGCGCAAGCAGTATATGGGAAAGTTGATCCGAACCATTATTGGTAAGAAGTTCTATTGCCTGATTGTTGGAAAGGTGACCTTTATCTCCTCGAATACGCTCCTTGAGCATGAACGGGTATGGGCCAGTTTCCAGTAAATGATCTTCGTAGTTGGCTTCCAAAAAAACAACATGACAGGATGAAAAATGGAACCTTAGATTATCACAAACAGATCCAATATCAGTAAACACACCCACCTTAATTTTTTCACTTGCAACAACATAGCTTACCGGATCAACGGCATCATGCAATTTAGAAAAAGCGGTGATGGACATTTTGCCAATTTCTATGGTTGAATTGTTTTCTATAAATACCGAAAGTTTCTCTGGAATGGGCTGCCGACAATGGTTTCGGGTACTTCTATTGATGTAAATCGGAATGTTGTGTTTTTGAGAAATCACTTCAACCCC
>JBDLUO010000060.1:0-2664 GCA_039805285.1 Bacteroidota bacterium | reverse complement strand
GGCGGATTAGCCGCACTAATCCCCGGGACAATCACACTATTCCCTCCAACGGTTAAAGTATCACCCGTCGCGCTAATCGAAACATTCGTAGATGCTGCATTTAACGCATATGGAACACTCAACATCTGCTGTGTTCCCAAATCCGTTGTACCCATCATCACATGCAAAAACTTGGTACCACTGCCCCAATTGATATTGGCAAAGTTGCCTTGTGACACAACGCCATTTCCTACCACACAGGAAACCAAACCTTGTGCATTACTGGTTAATGTATGACTCTCTTGGTAGACAACAGTTCCTGTTGCGGAGCCATCGTGGATCATGAAAACCATATTAGCAGCACTACTCGCCATCACCGTTCCATCCGCATTGCGCAATACTGCCTGGTAAGGAATACCCTGCGGAGCTTGAGCCAAAAGGAAAGAGGTGATGAGGAGATGAAGGGATGAGGTAATGAGGGTTTTCATTTTTATAAGTTTAGGCTAATATAGTTGGTAAATCGGTGAATCAGTCGGGGCGAATAATTATTCGCCCTGTAAAGTAAATAAGTACATCGGAAGTATTCATTTTCATTCCGCTTCTCATTCTCACTCCGTTTTTACTTCTCTTTTTGCAAGCTTTTATGCGCAATCTGAAGAATCTGTATTTTTCAAACTCGCAATAATCGAAGGGATGAGGGGTTTGATTCTTTCCATCTTTGGAGAAGGTTGATCTTTGGCCACTTTCATGGCATATTCCAACTCTTTTGACAAATCAATAGATTTACTTTCCTTGCTTTTCATGATTATACAAATTTAATATTTTCTTTTTGTAATACTAAAAATAATGCTGCCTGTTTCATGCAATTTAGTCTCTACATCCAAAAGCCTTATTTTATTGGATTGATTGTTCATTTGTATTTGAAACAAACGATCTCTACTTCTTGAATTACCTGTAAAAATAATCTTGGTTTCAGGGAATCGATGTAAAAAGAGAATCATACAATGAGCCACGGTTGAGAGCACCCGATTGGTATCTCCATTATTGGAAACAATATCCTCTCTTAAACAACCCTGTTCATGATCAAAATCCAAGAGACTCAGATGATAATATTCCTCTGTTTCCTCCATCATATCCAGCTGAACACATTTCAGGATGTTTCGTTTACCTGTACTAACAAACCAAAATTGATGCGATACTCCATCGTTATAATGAACAGGATAAAATTCTTCCATGGCACAAAAAGAAGAAGAAGGAACACATCATCCAAACAACATATAAGGATGCATATCTCATAAAATGGGCATATGAAATGAGAAAAGAAATGAAAATGTATACATCCTATGAACGGGCGAATAATTTTCGCCCCAGACTGATTCACCGATGCACGGGCGAATAATTATTCGCCCCAGACTGATTCACCGTTTCACGGGCGAATAATTATTCGCCCCGACTGATTCACCGATGCACGGGCGAATAACTATTCGCCCAGACTGATTCACCGATACACCGATCTACCAATTCACTCGGCGCAGCCGTTATTTGTAATTATCAACCGCCATCCAAAGCATATCGTTCTTTGGACCGTCGAAAAGTAGAGATGAGCCTGTCATGACCAATCCCAAAATCAAACCTGTGGTGATTTGCGCGGGTTCATTGCGCATGCTATAAAACTGATAAGCGACCAATCCCGCTCCAGAAGCGGCAAGTCCATATTGCAACATCGACATGCGTTTGTAACTCTTCAAGCATTCCATGCTCTTGGGGTTGTCGGCCAAGTCAATTTTCAAATTCTTGTAAGTTCCCTTTTTCAATTCGCCTTCATTCTTGGCATAAAACTGCCAAACTTCACCTGAAGCCAATCTTCTTGGATTGTCGGTCAATAAGCTATCTCCACCATATGCACTGATGTCAATCTCTTCAAACAATTGAACTTTTCCGTTGTTCTTGATGCGCATCGCATAGCGCTCAGAACGCTCACCGTAAAAATGTGCCAGGTTGGCAAAGTAGCCATGATTATTTCTGAAATAGGCCACATTCTCTGAATCGATGTGCTTTCCATCTAATGAAAAGAAAGAAGGCTGCATGATGGGATACTCGTAAACCAAACGATTACCTTCTTTGATCTCGTTGTTGTACAAGCGAACGATGTGCTTCTTTTGAACCCATTGAGACCAACTCACTGAACTCAACAAACACATTCCGATTAGCATTGCCTTTTTCATAGCCTTTTATTTATGTTCGAAAATTAGATTGTTTTTTTCCAAATCCTACACAACCTTTCATTTTGTTTCCAAGTCTATTTGTTAATAGAGCGAGAACATCCATCGATAAAATTGTATATTTGGATGTTGAGTTTACCAAACCGAAAAAAGAGCATGTCATTCATCAAAACCATATTTTGTATTTGCCTATTATCTCTGACTTTTCAGCAGACAAATGCGCAGTTCAATGTAGCCACTGGATTTATCAATACGGCCATTGTGAATGGAGCCTGTTACAGACTCACCAGTCAATCTGAGACAGGAGCAACGGGTGTGATTTGGAGCAACGCCAACTTGGATTTAACCTGCAACTTTGTAAAAGCCTACAATGTGAAGTTTGGTAATTCAGATGGTGGAGCTGATGGAATGGCTTTCATCATGAAAAATGTTGCAAACTACGCGCCCACTGCAGGTTCCAATG
>JBDLUO010000059.1:0-3025 GCA_039805285.1 Bacteroidota bacterium | reverse complement strand
TATATCTCAACAATTCAATATCTCTAGAAATCATCAATTCCTCAGCAATTGAGGATTTTCCGGGTAAGCCCATCATTGTGCTCACTAAACCTTCGTTGATCAGGCCGTGAGCGGAGATATCATGTTCATCCGGAATCTGAATCAGTAAAGTGTCATTGGCAACGGCATACTGAAGTGCTTTGATCATCAAGTTCGGATTTTGAACCGGATTACAACCATCAGAAAAAACAAGGGCGCCACTGTTGTGCATGTCATACATTTCAGCCAACTCTTTTCCTTCTCCGTTTTTAGAAATGCATCCAATCGGGAGAATTTCAGTTGGCAGATGCTGATTTTGTTTTAAAACATATTCTACCTGCGACTTTGTGGAAATTGTAGGTTTAGTATTTGGGGTGATGAAAACGGTAGTGAAACCACCAGCAGAAGCAGCATGAGCGCCGCTCTCTATCGTTTCTCTTTGTTCTGCACCAGGATCAGGAATGGTAGAAAATAAATCTACCCAGCCTATGCTTGCGTGTAAGTTTTTGGACGAAATTTCTAAGGCATCATTCGCTTCGATTTGCTCGTCGATTTTTAAAATGATTCCATTTTCGATCAGAATATCTCTGGTTTTTCCGTTGTAGATTGATTCCGGACAAACGATCCGGCATTTTCTAACTATTGCCTTCATGTGGTTGATTGTGATGTCAAATATCCGAAAAAATGATCAGTTTTAGTGAATTGGCTAATTCTGTACGTAACAGTACTTAGGTATTTTGGCAAGAAAGACTGAATTTATGATTTCAATTGCCTTGTTGCTATGACTTCAATCATTGGTAGACTACTTTTATGGAAGAACGAACAGATATCCAAATCCAAAAAAAGACCACTAATATCCAATCCTACGAAAAGAACCTGGCTTCCAAAATCCTATGCAGCAAATGCAAACTAATCGAAGCCATGATATCGAACCCCGGAAATTAATTTTCGGGGTTTTTTATTTCGATTTGTAGCTATGAAAACGATACAATAACATTTTTCTTACCTCAACACCTGATCGTAAAATGGGTATCGTATCAGCGGGTTCATGACTTTCAAATTGATTGCCCCATCTTGCAACAGGATCATCAAAATAATTTGAAGGAACCAAAACGTAAGCATCATCATAGACTTGTAAGGACTTTCTTTTTGGATTGATCCAAGCATATTGATGAATGTCCATCGTATCGCCTACAACAAGCAAATCACGTTTTAGCGGAATACAAACATAGAAATCCTCATGTGCCGCAGGAAACCATTTGTGACTCAAAAAGACAGCGTTTTCTTTCATTCGTTTTTGTTGTACATCTTTTTGGAGTAGGGCATCTATTTTATTTCTCCCTTGATTCCATCCGTACATGTCTAATGTGAAATCGCCCGATCCTAAATCAAAACTTCCCTTTTTCCCCAATGTGCCAGGCAAAAACTGAATCATGATTACCGCCACAGCAACAAGGATTAAAGTCATATAGGTAGAAATTCGAGTCCATCTGATCAACTTTTCCGTTTTATTATTTTCAGCATACCATGCGGATGAGAATAAAGTAATTGCAATATATGCTGGCCCAGTCCAATGGGGGAGCACCGTGTTGAAACAGGATAAATACAACGAAACTAGAAGCAATGGCAATGCGGTATAAACCAGGAAGATTTTGATTTTGTCTTTCGAATTTGATGGGTTGAAGATGCTTTTCCAAAGAGCTGTCATGTAGAATGGGAAAAGCAAAATTTGTGTGTACAAAAATTGTCCCAATAAAAAAGGAATCAGGGTGTCTATTCTAAATCCGCGGGAAGTATCGTTTACCCGATTGCTATGGAAACGATAAGTGATGAAATCATGTTTGATGTTCCAATGAATTACAGGATAAAAAAGCAGAATGGTAATGATGGCAGCTGCATAAAGAGAAGGTCTTTTGAGCCATTGTCTGTCGTGAATTAAAATATAGAGTCCGAATCCTCCCCACAAGAAAATCATGTGGACTTTACAAAGCAAGCCAAGGCCATTGGCGAAACCAAATAGTAACATCCAACGGTTTTGAGCGCTTGTCGAAGTTTCAGCATGTAAAACTTGAATGATAGCATATAAACCCCAAGCCCAGAAAAAGACCTGTGGCGAATCTGGGAGAATAAACGTTCCGGCAATAATTGCTCCATAAATGGTTATCGAATAAAGCCAAGCAGCCAAAAATCCAGTTTGTTCATCTCTCCACTTTTTACCTATGAGATAAATCAAAAAAGCAGTTGCAGTGCCACTTAAAGTTGCGGTAAGTCGTATGAAAAAAGCAGTGTCAAAATGTAAATCAAAAGTGAATAGACGAATCAACCATCCAACCATAGGAGGATGATCAAAATAATTCAGTTCAAGATACTCAGCATACATTCTATAATAAACTTCATCATTTCCGAGGCCTACAGACATAGAAAGAATCATTCTGATCAGGGTAGACCAAAATAAAAGTTTGAATAATTTAGATGATGCTTGCATTTACGATTGCCCCTTTTTTATTAAACGAATGTGTTTTTGAGGTTTTACCTTGCCTGAATAATACAGGCAAATGGCAGATATGGCAGATCCTAAAATTGCACCTGCTAATACATCCTCCAAAAAATGTTGTGCCAAATAAATTCTGGAATAGCCAGCCAAAATAGCAAGTATCAATAACAATATTTGAAGCATTTTATTTTTAGTGTATGATGCCAAAATAAAAGTTACCGCAAAAGCCGTTGTGGTATGTCCACTTGGAAAACTAACATGATTGTTTATGCTTAAGCCTTTAAAAAAATATGGGTATTGATCAGGTGTAAAAAATGCACTGGGTCTGGGATGTTTAAAAATGTTTTTAAACAATTGAGCTAAAAGTCCGGATACAATAAATGATACAAGTAGTTCAATGGAAAGGCGTTGTGTTTTCAGGAAAAAAAAGAGAACTACGGAGAGTAAAACGGCAAATAAGCCATCGCCAAGAAAAGTGTACCTATAAAAAAAAGCATCAAGTATCTCGGTGTG
>JBDLUO010000058.1:0-3728 GCA_039805285.1 Bacteroidota bacterium | reverse complement strand
AATCTTTTAAGTTTGCTTTCATATTCATCTTCATCAATGGCTTTAAGTCCTTTTTTAATGCAATAGGCACTGATGGCATCTTTTTTTAATTCATACCTGATTTTATCTCTTCCCCAACCATTGATTACGAATTTACCCCGGGCAAAAGACATGGCATATCTTTCCTCATTCAGATAGCCCTCGGCAATCAAATTTCCGAGGAGCTCCTCTACTTGTTCGGTATAAAGACCATAACTGTAGAGCTTATCACGGGTTTCTTTATGGTTTCGTTCCCTATAAGCGCAGAACTTACGGATCTTATCCCATGCTTTTTCGGTTCCTATGTTCAGTGGAAAGGTCAAATGTTGACAATTTGTAGGTTCAATGTTGAAATTCAAACGCAAATATCTTGCTTTCATTTATTCCAAACCTATAACTTTGACCGAAATCATTTTACATATGAAGTTTATTGTTTCATCTTCCACACTTTTGAAGCAACTGCAACAGATCAGTGGCGTTATCAATACCAATACCGTGCTTCCCATTCTCGAGGATTTTCTGTTTGAAATAGAAAACAACAAGCTTACCGTTGTAGCTACCGATTTGGAGACTGTAATGAAAGTTCATCTCGAAATTCAGGCCAAAGACAGCGGAAGAGTGTGTATTCCTGCCAAAATCCTTATGGATTCTTTGAAAAATATTGCCGATCAACCGCTTACATTTAATATCGATAAGAATTTCAGCATAGAAATTACAAGTGATAATGGAAAGTATAAAGTAATGGGTGAAAATCCAGACAATTTTCCAAGAGAGCCACAAGCGGATGATGCCAATAGTTTCGACATGAGTTCTTCTGGCTTGGTAACTGCCATCAACAAAACCATTTTTGCGGTAAGCAGCGACGACCTTCGTCCCGCAATGACCGGCGTTTTCTTCGAAATGGACACGAAGGGAATTACTTTCGTTGCCACTGATGCTCACCGTTTGGTTCGTTATACCAGAAAGGATGTAAAATGTCCAAAAAAAGAGTCTTTCATCGTCCCTAAAAAACCGTTGAATCTGCTCAAAGGTGCATTGCCAGACAATGATGATGTGCTGAACGTTTCCTACAATGGAAGCCACCTTTTTGTAAAACACGGAAGTACGGAACTTGTATGTCGATTGATCGATGCAAGGTTTCCAGATTATAAAGTCGTTATTCCTACGGATAACCCTTACCGTATGACCGTTAACAAAAGCGATTTCCAAAACGCACTCCGTAGAGTTAGTGTATTCAGCAACAAGAGTACCAATCAGATCGCACTGAACATCACCGGAAATGAACTTCACCTGATTGGACAAGATGTTGATTTCAGCAATGAAGGAAACGAAAGAATGTCTTGTCAGTATGATGGAGAAAATTTACAAATTGCATTTAACGCCAAATTCTTAATTGAAATGCTGAATGGCGCAGACACCAATGAAGTAAATCTCGAATTGAGTACTTCTACAAAAGCAGGACTCATCAAACCTACAGAACAAGGTGCAGATGAAGAATTGCTGATGTTGGTGATGCCCCTGATGCTGAACAATTGATAGAATTGAAATAAGGTTTTGCCGAAACATGAAAAGGTTTTTATTCCCTAACATGTTTCGGCTTTTTCATTTGAACTCCTCATGATACATGTTTAACATGTTGAGTAACATGAGAGTAACTGATTACCTGCAGTAAACGTGCTCGAAATTCAATTGCATTCTAACTAACTTCGCATCGTACATAAAAAATCACAAACATGAATTTGAATCAATCCCTTGAGTGGAGATATGCCACAAAGAAAATGAATGGTCAATCCATTTCCGAAGAAAAAATAAATTCCATCTTACGTACCATTCAATTGGCGCCTAGTTCAATGGGCCTTCAACCCTATACCATATTGGTTGTGTCAAATCCGGAGTGGAAACAAAAAATTCTTCCTGCAGCCAATAACCAATCACAAATAACAGATTGCTCACACCTATTGGTTTTTGCCGCATGGGAAAATGTATCTAAAGCTCAAGTAGATGAATTTATTAGCCGCACAGCTACCACTCGTGGCATGGGTGAAGAACTATTGAACGACTTTAAAAATTATCTTTTAAGCATTGTTGAAAATAATACAGCAGAACAGAATTTTCAATGGGCATCCAAGCAAGTTTATCTCGCATTGGGAATGGGACTTGCTGCTGCAGCTACAGAGCAGGTAGATTCTACACCGATGGAAGGTTTTAACCCTCAGGCTTTGGATGAAGTTTTGGATCTTAAAGCATTGGGACTTCGCAGTGTCGCTTTACTTGCATTGGGTTATCGCGATGCGGATAAAGATTGGCTGGTAAATCTTAAAAAAGTAAGACGCGACGCCAGCTCACTTTTCATTCATAAATAATATCCCTAGTCTGGAGTGAAATAAATGACGTGAATCGATTCTTTACAAAGCCATGATGAAGTGCTTTATTCATATTGAATCTGTTATTTCACTTTCTAAGGCAATTTAAATTCAGTCAACACAGGTTGTGCTCTGTTTTGAAAATCGAATAACGCTTGATTTTCCCATGGAGAGCCTTGTGTTGATTGATTTCCTTTCCATGCAATCAACTCCCCGCCCCAATAACAAAAGCCATACCCCAATTGAATTTCCTGCGTTATTGTGCGAATTTTTTTGATGAAGTTTTTTTGTCCTAACGCTGTGGCCGGAAAATCTGGCAATATGAGTTGTTCGTTCAATCCGACAATGTTATTGGTCCAATCATTCCAGCCCAGTGTAAATGGATATGCCGTTTCTGCAACTACTATTTTCTTGTTGTAGGTTCTGCTCAATAGATTCATTTTGGATTTTAAACTGTCAATGGATTTTCCATGCCAAATCGGGTAATAAGACAAACCCATTAGATCGTAATCTAAGTTTTTAACTTTATCAAAAAACCAATCCGAACCGTCAAGTCCGGCATAATGAAGCATGATTTTCGTGTTAGGAGCATGTAAACGAACAGTAGATATTGCACGGTTCATCAATGCAATAAATTGAGCATAATTATTTACGATATCTCCGTTTGGATGTAAAAAACCAGTATTGATTTCGTTGCCAATTTGAATAAATTCAGGTTGAATTTCTGTTGCTATTTTTCTTGTGTAGTTTTCAACGCTGTCTTGTAAAGCATTTATGTTTAACCCTTGCCAATTTTGCGGTGTAATTTGATGCCCTGGGTCTGCCCATGTATCAGAATAATGAACAGTGAGCCAGATCTTGAAACCTTTTGCTTTCAATGTTTCAGAGAATTGCTTTACTTCATTCAGTCCGGAATGAGGAGTTGATGGATTTACCCAAAGTCTGATTCTGATTGTATTTACGCCACTTTCCTTTAATACAGTTAGAAAGTCTTTTTGAACTCCATTTGCATCATAAAAATTGGGATTGGTTATGGATATTTCCGGATAGTTGGAAATGTCTACCGCAGAAATAAATGTTACAGGATCATCAATATTGTTGATTGCCTTACCATTGTCTTTTTTACAAGCAATGAAAAATAAAACAAACAATATCATTACCAATTTATTCATCTGTAATGTTCAGATTTTTAGAGGTTATTTCTGTTTACAATCTTAATGAAAAAAGCCTTTAACGTAAAATTTCGTTGATATTCGTTTTGATGTTCTCTGCAATTTTAGCCATTGGCAAATCATTGCTGTCATTTCCAAAAGGGTCTTCAATTTCCTCTGCGATGAGCTCTAAACT
>JBDLUO010000057.1:0-40415 GCA_039805285.1 Bacteroidota bacterium | reverse complement strand
GCTCTTCCCAAACTTCCGTTTTCGGTTAAAATATCAACTTCTACTGTTGGATTTCCGCGGCTGTCTAAAATTTGACGAGCGTGAATGGAGGCAATGTAACTCATGTTGCTAATGCTTTTTTTAAGGGATTAATGATGATATTGCAAGTTAACCAATCTTTGAAATTATTCCTTGCTGTTGTTTAACGTTAATGATTTGAAAACAGACTCTAAGTCTTGTGTTATGTTTTGTAAAGATTCAATGTGAACGGATTGTTTGAGGCTCCATTCCAATACTCTTTTTTGGGTCTGATCCGCATCCATGGTTTCCCATTCAAAAACAACCGGTGTAATGGCAATGATTTTATCTCCCTGTCCTATGGCCTCTAAAGATGAAATAGAAACTGGATCTCTAAATTGAATTCGGATGGTCGATTTTTTGTGCGAACTGCTTTTTAGTTCGGAAAGTTTGCTATCAGCCACAATACTTCCTTTGCTGATGATGATCACCCTGTCGCACAAGGCCTCAACTTCTTGTAATATATGTGAAGAAAATAGGATGGTCTTTGTTTCGGCAAGCGAGCGGATTACCTCACGAATTTCTATCAATTGATTTGGATCCAGTCCGCTGGTGGGCTCATCCAAAATCAATACTTCCGGATCATGTATCAAAGCTGCTGCAAGTCCTACGCGCTGTTTGTATCCTTTACTGAGTTGATGTATTTTTTTATTGGCTTCAGGAGTAAGTCCAACTTGTTGTATAACGCGGGCTATCGCTGCTTCCGAATCTTTTAATCCGTGTATTCCAGCAATGAAATGTAAATATTCTCTGATATACATGTCTGTATACAGCGCATTGGATTCGGGGAGATAGCCAATCTTTTTTTTGCTTGTGATGTCTCCAGGATGTATCGGGTTACCACATATTTCTATGCTTCCTTCGTTTGCCGGCAAAAAACCGGTGATCATTTTCATTGTTGTAGACTTACCGGCACCGTTTGGTCCCAAAAATCCGACAATCTCGGGCTTCCCGATTTCAAATGAAATATGGTCTACGGCTTTTTGTTCGCCGTATATTTTGGTAAGATTCTTAACCTGAATAGACAATGTACAAAGGGTTAGGGTTATGATAAAACCTAGCCAGATCAGTCTTTCTTATCGGCAGGTGGTTGCTGGTTTCTATTTGTCGGTCCACGTTGAGGTCCACGGTTTCCACCTCCTGGTCTATTGCCTGGTCTTTGTTGCCTGTCACCAGTTTGCTGCGGTCCTCGCTGTCCTTGTGGTCCAGAAGGTGCATTTCTTCCAGCTTGCTGTTGTGGCCCAGAAGGAATAGCTCTGGTTTGTGGATTATTCCTTCCCTGTTGTTGCTGCTGAGGGGGTCTTTGCTGACTTCTTTCTTTTTCCCTCCTTTTTCTTGTTGTTTTTTCAAGACTTTTTAAGCTGATTTGTCCAACAAGATCAGCATATTCTGGTTCAACTTCTTTCGGCTTCGAACTGGTTACTTCTACGGTTTCGAATTCCTCCGGACGAATTCCTTCGCGATTTTGTGCCTTGATTTTTTTAACTGTATCTAAACTCAATGGGTATTGCTTGTTGCTTTCGGGCATGGTATACCACATCAGGTTTCTGAAAATGTCTTTTTTTGCTAAAAACGCTCTTCCTCTTGCCATTTCAAGTACGTCGGCGTCATTCGGGAAATATTGAAGCGCATCCATATAAGTGTCCAATTCAAAATTGAGACAGCATTTCAGCCTTCCACACTGTCCACTTAACTTGGTTTGATTGATGCTTAAGTTTTGATATCGAGCAGCATTGGTATTCACGCTTTTAAAATCGGCCAACCAGGTACTGCAACACAACTCCCTTCCGCAGCTTCCAATTCCACCTACTTTTCCAGCTTCCTGACGAGCTCCGATCTGCCTCATTTCTACCTTAACCTTAAATTCTGTGGCATACAGCTTAATTAATTCCCTGAAATCTACCCGGTCGTCAGCGATATAAAAAAATGTCGCCTTCTTTCCGTCTGCCTGTATTTCTACTTCTGCCATCTTCATTTCCAATCTCAAATGTCGTGCTATGGCCCTGCTTCTGATCAATACCTGCGCCTCACGTGCCTTAGTCTCCATCATTTTTTCAATATCCGATTCTGTCGCTCTTCTCAGAATTTTCTTAATGTCTGGACTCTTTTCGTCTATGTTATTTTTCTTGAGTTGCAGTCTAACGAGTTCTCCGGTTAAATTAACCATCCCTACATCAAACCCTGCCACGCCTTCAACGGCAATCATATCTCCTTTGGAATAATAATGAACCGTAGTATTTCGGAAATAGTCTTTTCGGCTACCATTGTTAAAGGAAACCTCAACTATTTTACAACTGCTCTCGGCATCGCCTAAGGGCAGATTGGATAACCAATCGTGCACGTTCATCCGGTTACATCCTCCACTGGCACAATGGCCATGACTCTGACAGCCCGATGGACTGCCATCCGCTTTACTTCCGCAACTTCCACAACCCATATATCAAGTGTCTTTAATGAATGAAATGAATGCTGATGCCATTCGAAGCTACTGCTTCAAAAGGCTCAGTGTACCAAAATTACTGATTTGTTGCTAATAATGTGAAACAGACGAATCGTAACTGCATGAAAAAGCATTTTGGAATTGGCGTTTCGCTCTATTTGGTAGATAGAGTCACTCAACACCGAAACCATGGCTTCCAATTGTGGAAACTGACAAATTCTTCTCAATTTGACTGCAAAATCAAGCTGTGCAGCTTGTGGCGAGCCATCTTCAACTGCTGATACCGAATTTTTGAATTCGGCGGTAATGGCCATCTCAATCAGGTGAAGAAAATATTGTAAAAATTGTTTTTGCTTTTCCCTTCCCAACTTAGAAGTCTCTTCAACCCATTTTACCTGAGCCATTGGCCCCGATTTTAAAATACTGTTCATCCAGTCGCGCAACATGACCTCCCATTGGTCATCTCTGTGTTTGAGTTGCAACAGCGCATCACGATAATTCCCATCGCAAAACGCAGAAACAATTTCAGCGGTTCCAGCTTCTGCCTTTTCCCTAGAAATCAAAGATGAGGCTATGTCTTGCTTCGATAACAGTGGAACTTTAATCAATTGCGTGCGCGAAAGTATGGTCTGTAAAATCTGCCCCTCGTTTTCTGCAACAAAAAAGAGCAGGGTTTGTGGAGGTGGCTCTTCTATGAGCTTCAATAATTTGTTTCCTTCGTTTCCAAACAATTCAGTCATCCAAACAATCAATATCTTATACCCAGATTCAAAACTCTTCAGATTCATTCTTCGAATGATGTCGTTGCATTCTTCTGAGGTAATATTACCTTGTTTGTTTTCTGCATCAATGTATTGAAGCCAGTCGTAGGTATTGCCGTAAGGATTTTCCAGAATAAACTTTCGCCAAGGTTCGATAAGATCCGATGATATTGTGGGCCTAGTTTTGTTTATCCCGCTGATGGTAGGAATGGTGAAATGGATGTCGGGGTGTACCAGACGAGCTGATTTCTGACAAGAAGGACAAATGCCGCAGGAATCATTCAAATCTTGCGATTCATCGTTTGTTTCTGGTTCGGGTTCTCCGAACAGACCCATAGAAGAGGATGGCTGTTTTTTACCGTTTGTTCTGTCGCAAAGTACATATTGTGCGAATGCCCTAGCTAATGAAAGGGAACCGTTTCCTTCTTTTCCCAGAAAAAGTAAAGCATGACTCAATCGGTTTTGACTGAAAAGCCCGATCAGTTTTTGCTTGATTTCTTCTTGTCCTATGATGTCTTTGAATTGCACAGGGTGCAAATTAACCAAAAAATCATGGCTCAGGGATCAATATTGACAGATTACAGTGCGTTCAGAATTTCAGGATCTTCTGGAGCTACTTTGCTTTCGAATTTTTTGATGAGATGTCCGTTTTCGTCTAACAGAAATTTATTGAAATTCCAGCCTATAGTGGCATCTAATATGCCGTTTTTCGTTTTTTGTGTGAGCCATTGATATAGTGGACACATTTGATCGCCTGTTACGATCGATTTGGAGACCAAAGGAAAGGTTACTCCATAATTTTTCTCACAAAAGCTGCTTATTTCAGCATTGGAGCCAGGCTCTTGTCCGCCAAAGTCGTTAGACGGAACACCAAGCACAACCAATTTATCCTTGTGGGAAGCATAGAGGGATTGCAAAGCCTTGTATTGAGGCGTATATCCACATTCGGATGCTGTATTTACAATAAGGATTTTCTTTCCTTTGAAATCGGCAAGATTGATGGTACCTCCTTGTAAAGATTCCACTTGAAGGGTATGTATGGTTGGCAGAGAATCGCTGGATTGAAGGGTACTCATTTCTGTATTATTTTGTTTTTTTTCGGGTGTGGTGCAGGAGATCAAACACAAGCACCAAATTGAAAATAGAATCAATTTCATTTCGAATGGTTTATGGGATAACAACAAAAGGAATAAATTGTTTCCAAACTTATTGTTTTTCATAACAACCGATATCAGGGGTTCCGTTCACGACCCGAGGTAAACCATCGAGATCGATCAAAACAGAAGTAGGTGCGCCATTGTCGATTCCTGGTGCAGAAGCATCTTCTGATGTTCGGAAATTGTAACGGTTTTCGTAGGTGTCAATGTTGTCGAACAAAGGATCAATGTTTCTGATGACATTGGTGGCAATCAGCTCTGCAGGATCAACATCTAATCTAAGGATGCAATTGTTGAATCGAACATTAAAAAGTCCGTTGCCTGTTTTGTTTAACCTAAGTTCATTCGGATTGGTTCCGCCTTCGCCCCAGAGGATAGAATTTTTAACGAGTAGATTTAAGTCTGATGTTTCATTCGTTCCCGAAACAGCAAAGTCGCTTGCTTCAAGCACGGGATTTTGGTGAAGGATAAAGGCATTTGAGTAAGCTACAACGGTACAGTGTTCCAATTCGTAAACGCCACCTTTTTCTATTTGTATGTTTTTTCTGCAATTGCTGATTAAACAATTGGTCGCGTTAAAGCTACTTGAATATGCGTAAATACCAGATTGAAATGCATTATCGATGATGCATTGTTGCAATGTCAATTTCGGAGTAGCGGATTGAGGCGAGGGATTGATCAGGCTAATCGCGTCGTTTGCATTGAGAAGATGGGTGTAGGTTAGCTGGTTGTTTTTACTTGAAGCACGAAAATAGATTCCTGGCCATGACCCTGGCAGATTCTTATAATATTCATCCAATCTGTTTCCGCGAAAAACGACAGGATTGGATTGAGTTCCCTCCGAAATCAATGTGCCGTTTATGATAATGGGAGCACTTGCACCAACATAAATTCGACAACCGGGGAGCAGACGCAAAATGACATTGCTATCAACCGATAGTTGACCTAAAATCACATAGGGTAACGAATCGTTCCAAGTGGTGTTGGATGATATGTTCAGGTCGCGAATGAATCTTGCGTTTTGTCCGTAGGCCTCAAGCTGAACAAATTTTGTTTTCCCGTTGCAGTCGAAGCGGATGCTGTCTCGAATTTGAAAAGGTTGGTTTTGTTGATTGGGATTGATGTTTGCAGTCACAAAAACATAGGCGCTGTCTTCAGAATCCAACTCAAAATCGGTGGTTGAAACAGAAGGAATTCCATTGATGTTGATTTTGAAAGGGGAGGCATTCCCACCCATCAAACGAATTTGACTGATGCGTATTTTTTGGTTGTTGTTATTGTAAATTTTAAAGGATTGTGTAACCGATCCAGACGAAACAAAAACGGTGTCGAACTTTATGCTGTCTTTGCTGAATGACACTTGGGCATCAGCATCTGTAGTGAATCCATCTTTGCTGCAACTATTCAGCATCAATGCAAGACAAGAAATGAAGATGATGATTTTATGGTAGGATAAACGCATATTCAAAAATAAATCATTCGGACGGCATTGATGAAGTTCAAATCGCAATAAACCCTAAAATGAATTGCGTGAATTAGACTTCATTATAGATTATTGAGCAGCATATCAAAATGGTATAAAAAATATTTTTATGATTTACGCTAAACATTAAGCTACAGCAATGGTGGCAAGAAATAGGCTCGCTCCATTAGATTTCAGGATTTCTGAACCACATGCTTCGAGCGACGCCCCGGTTGTTACCACATCATCAATTAGCAGTATACGCTTATGTTCAAAAATATGTTTGTCGCACACCTGAAAAACATCACTTGTATTGAGCCATCGCGCAGCCCTATCTTTTTTGGTTTGCGTTTCTGTGGCTTTCATTTTTTGAATGCCATCTGTTTTTAGGGGAATGCCCAGCACATCAGACAAACCAACTCCAATACAAGTGGCTTGATTGTATCCTCGTTTTTTTTCTTTTGTTTTATGCATAGGCATAGGAACAATAAAGTCTATGTTTTGAAATCTATCGCTGCCAAGTATTTCTGCACCTAGCAATCTGCCCAGGTATTTTCCTGCAGCTTGATTCTCCTTGTATTTAAGTTCGTGGATCAGTTTCTGTAAGCTTGCGCCTTTAGAAAAATAAAAGGCACTCGTAGCAGCATGAATGTGCAATCTGCCATTGAAAATCTTTTCGACCGGATTGTTTGCTATGGAAGAGAAACGGGTTTTCGGTAATTCACGTGTACAAGAAAAGCAGAGCATGACTTTTCGGTTTTCCAAGTCATGTCCGCACCAATGGCAATGATGCGGAAAAAACATTTGGCCCAATGTATTGAATAAAGAAGGAATCATCGGGTCCGATTTATCAAAACAACAATTGATATAGTTCTTCTACTTTAGACAATGCAACAATCTGAATATTTTGAGATGATTTCTCTACCATTTTATTGTACTTGCTTATGATGATTTTTTCGAAACCAAGTTTCTCTGCTTCTGCGATTCTTTGTTCAATTCTGTTTACGGCACGAATCTCACCGCTCAACCCTACCTCTCCGCTGAAGCAGACTTTTTGAGGCAATGCAACATCTTCATAACTGCTCAACAAGGCGGAAACAATGGCCAGATCGATGGATGGGTCATCGGCTTTTATTCCTCCTGCTATATTGACAAAAACATCTTTCATTCCAAAATGAAAACCACCTCTTTTTTCAAGTACGGCTAGTAAAAGTTGTAATCGTCTTAGATCAAAACCACTCACAGTTCTCTGAGGGGTTCCATAAACGCTGGGTGTAACCAAGGCCTGCGTTTCAATCAACAAAGGACGCATGCCTTCCATGGTTGCAGCAATGGCAATGCCGCTTAAATGATCTTCTTTTTGCGTTATTAATATTTCACTAGGGTTTTCAACCGGACGCATACCTTGTCCAGACATTTCGTAAATGCCGAGTTCGGATGTGGAACCGAAACGATTTTTCAATGTTCTAAGGATTCGATATGCATAATGACGGTCTCCTTCAAATTGCAAAACCGTATCTACCATATGTTCCAATAATTTAGGTCCGGCAATTGTTCCGTCTTTGGTGATGTGACCAATAAGGAAAACCGGAGTTTGCGTTTCCTTTGCAAAGCGTTGCCACTCGGCCGCACATTCACGGATCTGACTAACACTACCCGGTGCAGATTCCACAAAAGGAGACTGCAACGTCTGAATGGAATCGATAATAACCAATTCTGGCTTCAGTTTTTTAATTTCCTTAAAAATAATCCGGGTGTCGGTTTCTGTAATCAGAAAGAAATTCGGATTTGATATGCCCAAACGGTCGGCGCGCATTTTGATTTGCTGTTCACTTTCTTCGCCACTAACATATAAAGTTTTGGTTTGGGTAAGCTGAAGACCATTTTGCAAAAACAAAGTTGATTTTCCTATCCCGGGCTCACCTGCTACAAGAACCAATGCACCAGGAACAATTCCTCCGCCCAACACACGATTCAATTCATTGTCGGCTGTGACCATTCTTTTTTCTTCTGCACTGCTTACCTCATCAAGCAAAATGGTTTTTGATTTTTCATGTTCATGAAATGCAGACCAGTCCTCTTTTGCAGCCGAATCATTCCCTTTAGAAATTACTTCTTCCACAAAACCATTCCATGCTTGACAGGTTGGACATTTGCCAAGCCACTTTGCACTTTCATATCCGCAGTGCTGACAAAAAAATGATGTTTTCGTTTTGCTCATGTGGTAAAAGTAACAGCAATTAACGGAAAGAAATTTTTGTTGAAATGAAATTTATTTTTCTAAAAAAAACAAACGAGTGGATGAAAAAAGAAGAATGAAAATCTAGGTTCTGGAGAGGTGTAAAAAGTAAAAGGGTCAACATTGCTGTCGACCCTTTGTACTTACTAACCCATTAAATTCTACTGCTAAATTACAAATTGACCCCATAAAAAAAAATAAAATTTCAAAAATGTGAATAAGTTTAACGACTCAATAAATTATAGATAATAAAAATATAAATAAATAAAACGCTGTAAAACAAATAGATAGATTCGTTTTATTTTCATTTTAGCAAGCACTTTCGTGTATTCGTATACGTTAACCCGTTGAAAAACAATAAAGTTAAATAAATTAAGTAGCCTATAAAATAATTTAGTTTGTACATTCGAGTTCTGAAGGGTGGCTCTACCCATTTTGGAGGTAAAAATGAACGGATCGTCATGATTTTTATCAAATATCAGGGGCATAATCTGCTTTTTTCTTTAAATCTTCCAAAAAAATGGTCATTTTTTAGCTGGATTGAACAGATTAAAACAAAATGGTATGGATGCTATTTTAGATCCCATATTTCTCCATGAGATGCGCTTAAAGCTGATGAGTCGCCTTTTGCATCAAAAAGAGGTGGATTTTATTTGGATCCAGAAAAACACGGGTTTTTCCTCTGGCAACCTCAGCTTACAGGCGCTAAAATTGAAAAAAGCCGGTTATTTGGAAATCAGAAAGCGTTTCAAAGGAAATTATCCTTCTACTTCTTTTCAAATCACCAAACAAGGGAAAACGGCATTGCTTGCTTTTTTCGAAATGATTGATTCTTTAAAATCTATAGAACAAAGCAACGATGATGGTGTTATACTAACATATGGAAGCGGCGATCAAGGCAGTACAACTCAATAAATCGTACAAAAATTTTCAAGCGGTTAAAAATTTATCTTTTACCGTAAATCGAGGAGATGTTTACGGATTCCTCGGACAAAATGGAGCGGGTAAATCAACGACCATCAGAATGCTCTTGTCTCTGATTTCTCCCGACAGTGGCTCCGTAGATTACTGGGGCAAATCCTTGCTCAGTCATAGAAAAGAAACACTCTCCGGCATCGGTGCCATCATCGAAAAACCCGATTTATACAAATACTTATCAGCAGAAGACAATATCCGCATTTTCGCTCGCATGAATGGCATGAAGCTAAGTACAAAGGATGTGGACGTCCATTTGGAAAGAGTTGGTTTGGTTGAGCGGAAAAAATCAAAAGTGGGCAGTTTTAGTCAGGGTATGAAACAGCGCATGGGTATTGCAGTGGCCTTGGTCCACAACCCAGAAATCATCATCCTAGATGAACCAACCAACGGATTAGATCCGCAAGGCATCGCTGATATGCGCAAACTGATTCTTTCTCTCAATAAAGATCATGGCAAAACAATCGTTGTTTCTTCTCATCTGCTCAATGAAATTGAAATGGTTGCCAATCGAATGATCATCATTCATAAAGGATCTTGTGTTGTAGAAGGAAAGGTGTCTGAATTGTTAGATCCGGCTCAAACTTTGGTTAAACTAAAAACCACCCATCCAGAAAATACGTTGTCTGTTTTAGATCAATTTCCCGGATTGGTTTCTTTCGCGCCTACCGACGACCATATTCGTTTGATTATGGATCGCAATCTGGTTCCTGATCTGATCCAATTTTTAGTATCAAAGAACATTGCGGTGCTTTCGGTTCAGCCGAATCATTCCTTAGAAGATTATTTCATTCAACTTACTCAAAACGACTGATATGTGGGGACTGTTATCCATTGAACTTTACAAAATCGCAAAAAGGCCAAGAACCTATATTGCTTTTGCTGCCATTGCCGCCATTGTGCTGATTTTTCAGTTTGCTTTTAAAGCAGATGGAAAAAGCTACATGGATCTTATGTTGCAAAACATACAAGACAATTTCGAGGTCGATAAAAAACTAGCCATCAACGGGTACTTTATGTGCTACCTGATTCTGAATACCTTGCTGGTTCAAGTTCCGATACTCGTTGCTTTGGTGGCAGGCGATTCCATTTCGGGAGAAGCCAACATGGGGACACTCAGACTCATACTCACGCGTCCGGTTAGTCGAAGCGAGTTCTTGTGGGCGAAATTCATTGCCTCCGGAATTTTTACTGTTGCTTTGTTGATTTGGATGGCATTTTTATCTCTTTTGGTTAGCACCTGGATTTTTGGTGTTGACGACATGCTGATTTTTCGGGTTAAAGGGGATGAATCTCAAATACTTCAGATAGCAGCAAATGATGTGCTTTGGAGATATGTTGCTGCTTTTGCTTACGCCGCAGTTGCCTTGATGGTTATTGCCTCTTTGTCTATCTTATTGTCTGTCTATGCCGAAAACTCAATTGGTCCCATTGTAGCCACGGTTTGTATCGTTGTTTTTTTAACCATCGTTTCGAATATAAATGTTCCGATAATCGACAAGAATGTTAAGCCTTGGTTGTTCACCACCTATATGGTTGGCTGGAAAGGTTTTTTCTACATTGGTACCGATGCGGATGGAATGCCGATTTCGGGTAGCGTAGAAAACTGGGCTTCCATAAGAAACAGCATAAGCATTCTTTTGGCACACATCGTTTTGTTCTTTGGATGGGCTCAATATGCTTTCAGAAAAAAAGACATTTTATCCTAATACCTGCAAAAATGAAAACAAATATCAAATACGGATTACTGGCTTTCTTATTATTTATTTCCTTTCAATCTTACGCGCAATCGATCGAACAGTTGGTTAAGCAGGTGAGGGAAAGGTTGGATCAAGTGGTAGACTACGAAGCGGATGGGATCATGAAAACCAATGTGAGTTTTCTGAAAATTCCTGTTTCTAAAGTAACCATGTATTATAAAAAGCCAAACAAACTCAAGCTTAAAAGCGCAAGCGGTTTCTCTTTTTTACCTAAAGGTGCCGTTAACATCAACATGAATCAATTGTTGCAAGACGACAATTATACCATCATTGATGAGGGAACAGAGGTTTGGAAGGGGGTTAATGTTCGTGTAGCCAAACTGCTGCCACAAAATGATGAGGATGATATTGTTTTGTCTACATTATACATCGATCCAAACAATCGAGTGATATTAAAAAGCAAAACCACAACAAGAGAAAATGGAAGTTTCGAATTGGAAATGAAATATGGAAAATACATCGGCATGGCACTGCCGGATAAAATCAATTTCACTTTTCACACCAAGGATTATAAATTACCTAAGGGACTAACTTTTGATTTTGATGATGGTAAAAAAACGAGTGGCATCAAAAAGAATCCAACAAAAGGGATGGCAGAAATCACCATCAAAAGCTATAAGTTAAACAAAGGGGTTTCTGACCAAGTTTTTAAATAGATCAATCCGAAATACGCTCGTCTACTGCATTGGCAACTACGTGTCTGCTCATCTTTCTCAGCGGATTTCTTCGTTGATCCGAAAATTCGTTTCGTGCATGGATAATATCTATGCAGGTAAATACCGCTTTTCTGGTTGATGTTTCGTCTGCGATGCCTTTTCCTGCAATATCAAATGCTGTTCCGTGGTCTGGAGATGTTCTTACACCACTGAGTCCGGCAGTAAAGTTTACGCCTTCTCCCAACGATAAAGATTTAAAAGGTATAAGTCCTTGATCGTGATATAGTGCGAGCACAGCATCAAAGTTTTCGTATTGTCCTCTAGCGAAAAACGCGTCTGCACTGTAAGGCCCAAAGCACATGATTCCTTTTTGCTTCGCTTCTTGTATCGCGGGTTTGATGATTTCAATTTCTTCTTTTCCAATCAGTCCTTCGTCGCCCGCATGTGGATTTAATCCTAAGATGGCAATTTTTGGCTTAGCAACATCAAAGTCTTTTTTCAGACTCTGATTCATGAGGTTGAGTTTGCTGGCAATATTTTCTTTGGTGATAAAGTTGGCTACGTCTTTCACCGGTAAATGCTCGGTAAGTAAACCAATTTTCATGTTGTCTGCCACCATCAACATACAAACATCAGATACCCCAAAATGCTTTTTTAGAAATGGGGTATGTCCAGAATAATTAAAGGAGTCTGACTGTATATTTTTTTTATGGATGGGTGCGGTTACAAGACCATCAATTTTTCCCGCTTTCAGCGCATCTGCCGCTGCACGTAAACTGATTACGGCGTATTTTCCGCCTTGGTCTGTGAGTTCCCCTGGAGTGATATTTACCTCTTCTTCCCAGCAGGTAAAAATATTAATCTGTTTGTGATTGATTTTGGATAAGTCATTGTCTTTTAATGCCGCAAGGTGCATATTCACTTCGGGCAAGGTTTTTCGGTAGAAATTGATGACTTTATTATTGGCAAAAATGACTGGGGTGCAGCACTCTAAAATTCTGCTGTCGCCCAGGGTTTTGATGATGGTTTCCAATCCAATGCCATTCAGATCTCCACAACTGAAACCAATAATCGGTTTATTTTCATGATTCGCACTCATTCCAATTCAATTTGAGGTGTAAAAGTACGATTATTTAAGCAAGTTGGGCAGCACGCTGAGTCAATCCTGTTTGGCATAGAGGTTGTATTGGTTAATCTGAAGCCAATCCTCTTACCTTTGACCTATGTACACATTGAAGAAATCCCTTGGCCAACATTTTTTAAAAGACAAAGAGGCGATTGAAAAGATACTTGCGGCTCTAAAAATCCATGAGTTTGAGCAATTACTAGAAGTTGGACCTGGTGCGGGAGCACTTACGGAACATTTGATTCGAATTCCGGAAATCAACTTTAAGGCCGTTGAGTTGGACGAAGAAAAAATCAGTTACCTAAAAAAGAAGTATCCTGTTTTGGAGGATAAAATCATATCTGCTGATTTTTTGAGCATAGAATCCCCATTCTCCGGCAGTTTCCATGTGATTGGAAATTTCCCATACAACATCTCTACGCAGATTCTTTTTAAAGTTGTTGAATGGAAAGAGCAGGTTCCGGTGGTAATTGGTATGTTTCAGAAAGAGGTGGCTGAACGCGCTGCAGCAAAAAGCGGATCGAAAACCTACGGCGTTTTGAGCGTATTGATTCAGGCGTTCTACGATGTACGTTATCTTTTTGATGTGCCACCAGATTCTTTCAATCCACCACCCAAAGTGATGAGTGGCGTTATTGAATTGAAAAGAAAATCAGAATTACTTTCTTATAAGTCGGAGGCAAGCTTTGTTCGTTTGGTGAAAACAGCCTTCAATCAAAGACGAAAAACCCTACGCAATGCAGTTAGAGGGATCTTTGATCCAGAGGTATTGAATGATGAAATCTTCAATAAAAGAGCAGAACAACTTACCATTCAACAGTTCGCAGAACTTACCCATCTTATGCGTTGAGTCTATTTGAAAACGTATTTTTTAGACCTTTTATGTTGTAAATTTGCGGCGATTAGCATACCCGTATTGGGTTGTGTTTTGAATCGCCTCACGAAAAGTTCAACATATGTCTTTTTCTACCCAAAACAAAGTAAGAATCGTAACCGCTGCGGCTTTATTTGATGGCCATGATGCTGCCATCAACATCATGCGCAGAATCCTTCAGAGTAAAGGAGCAGAGATTATACATCTTGGTCACAACCAAAGTGTGGCTGATATTGTTGAGTGTGCCATAGAAGAGGATGTTCAGGGCATTGCCATCACCAGCTATCAGGGTGGTCATGTGGAGTTTTTCAAATACATGAAAGACCTTTTAGATGAAAGTGGTTGCGGACATATAAAAATTTTCGGCGGTGGTGGCGGAACCATTTTGCCAACAGAAATTGATGAACTCCATGCGTATGGCATCAGCAGAATTTATTCCCCAGATGATGGTAGAACGATGGGATTAGAAGGAATGATTGAAGATGTAGTAAAACAATGTGATTATTCGTTATTGGAGCTTCCAATTGGTACAGGAAAAATGTCTATCGACGAAAAGAAAGACATCCGCAAAATAGCCAGACATATCACACTAGCAGAGAATGGTAGTTTTTCTGCGGTCCAATCAGACAGTCCTTCTGTAGTGCCCGTTTTGGGCATCACAGGAACAGGTGGTGCTGGTAAATCATCGGTAACGGATGAAATTGTAAGAAGATTTTTAAATCGATTTGAAGATAAAACCATAGCAGTCATCTCCGTAGATCCTTCCAAGAAAAAAACAGGCGGAGCTTTACTAGGAGACAGAATTCGAATGAATGCCATTTCTTCGTCAAGAGCCTACATGCGCAGTCTGGCTACACGCGAAAGCGACAAAGCACTAAGCAAATATGTTCAGGATGCCATAGATATCTGCAAGCAAGAATCATTTGATCTTATTATTTTGGAAAGCGCAGGTGTGGGACAGAGTGACGCTTCAATACTTGATTATTGTCAGGTAAGCATGTACGTTATGACGCCTGAATATGGAGCTCCTTCGCAACTCGAAAAAATAAACATGCTCGATTATGCGGATGTAATTTGTTTGAATAAATTCGACAAGGCAGGCGCATTAGATGCCTTGCACGATGTAAAAAAGCAGTACAAAAGAAACCATGGATTGTGGGATGCCAAGGATGAGGAGCTGCCAGTGGTAGGAACGATAGCCGCTCAATTCAATGATTCGGGGGTAAATACACTCTTCGACATCTTGATGAAAAAAATCAATCAAAAATTTCCGGATTCATTCTCCATCCAAGCTTCGGTTGGTGAAACGATTCTTAAATCGGGTCAGAATACAACCGTAATTCCTCCATCAAGAGTTAGATATCTGGCAGAAATATCGGAATCTGCAAAACAATACAACCAATGGGTAAGCGAACAATCTAACCTTGCTTCTCAATGGTATCAACTCAACGGTGTTTTAGAGCATTTGCAAGAAGCATCCCCAGCACTTCAAACAGAATTGAAGCGTAAAGCGGATGAAATCATGCAAGCCATTTCTAACGAATGTAAAAACATGATTACCGGATGGGAAAACGTAAAAGAAAAATATGCTGCAGATCATTACGAATTTGTAGTTAGAGATAAAACCATCAAACAACCTTTAACCCACCATACCCTTTCTGGAACAAGACTTTCAAAAGTGTATCTTCCTAAGTTTAAAGACTGGGGCGATTTACTTACCTGGCAGATGCAAGAAAATGTGCCCGGTGAATTTCCATTTACCGCGGGCGTTTTTCCGTTGAAGCGTGAAGGAGAAGATCCAACCCGAATGTTTGCCGGAGAAGGTGGGCCAGAAAGAACCAACAGAAGATTCCATTATGTGAGTCAAGGTCAGCCTGCAAAGCGCCTCAGTACTGCATTTGATAGCGTTACACTCTACGGAGAAGATCCCGCTTGGCGTCCGGATATTTACGGAAAAGTTGGAAACAGCGGCGTTAGCATTGCAACCGTAGATGATGCTAAAAAACTATATAGCGGATTTGATCTTTGCGATCCGAAAACATCGGTGAGCATGACGATTAACGGACCCGCTCCGATTATCCTTGCTTTTTTCATGAATGCCGCGATTGATCAACAATGCGAGAAGTACATCATAGAAAATAATCTTAGAGAAACTGTTAATGCCCTTATTGAATCGAAATACAATCTAGAGCAGCTTCCGAAATATATCGGGGCAGATGGAACAATGGTAAAACCATTAAACGGAAACCTCGAAGGACAATTGCCTGAGGGCAATGACGGACTCGGACTTCGATTGCTCGGACTCAGCGGAGCTGATGTTTTGCCTGAGGATGTTTATAAAGAAATTCGTGCAAAGGCATTGAGCACAGTAAGGGGCACCGTTCAGGCAGACATATTGAAAGAAGACCAGGCGCAAAATACCTGCATCTTTTCTACCGAGTTTGCTTTAAAATTGATGGGAGATGTTCAACAATATTTCATCGACCAAAATGTCCAAAATTTTTACAGTGTAAGTATAAGTGGCTACCACATTGCTGAAGCAGGAGCCAATCCGATAACACAGCTAGCTTTTACCCTCGCCAATGGATTTACCTATGTTGAATATTATTTGAGCAGGGGAATGAACATCAATGATTTCGCTCCGAATCTGTCTTTCTTTTTCAGCAACGGCATGGATCCTGAATACAGCGTGATAGGAAGGGTTGCTAGAAGAATTTGGGCCAAAGCCATGAAACTCAAATACAAAGGGAATTCAAGAAGCCAGAAGCTCAAATATCACATCCAAACCAGCGGAAGAAGTCTGCATGCGCAAGAGATTGATTTCAACGACATCAGAACGACTTTGCAGGCATTGTATGCGATTTACGACAATTGCAATTCGCTGCATACGAATGCATATGATGAAGCCATCACTACACCTACCGAAGAGAGCGTGCGCAGAGCCATGGCCATACAGTTGATCATCAACAGAGAGTTGGGAACAGCTAAAAATGAAAATCCGAATCAGGGTTCATTCTTGATCGAGGAATTGACGGATCTGGTAGAAGAGGCGGTGATGACGGAATTCAATCGCATCACGGAGCGTGGTGGTGTTTTGGGTGCTATGGAAAGAATGTATCAGCGCAATAAGATTCAGGAGGAGAGTTTACATTATGAAACCTTAAAGCATACGGGAGAATATCCAATTGTTGGCGTAAATACTTTTTTAAGCAAGAAAGGTTCTCCAACCATCATACCTTCTGAAGTGATTCGATCTACAACCGAAGAAAAAGAGGCTCAGATTGCCACGTTGGAAACTTTTAAACAAAGACATCAGGCGCAGGCAGAAACAATGCTAAGAAAGTTGCAACAGGTAGCGATTGAGGATGGAAATATTTTTGAAGCGTTGATGGAAACGGTTAAATACTGCAGTTTAGGACAAATCACCCAGGCATTGTATCAAGTGGGAGGACAATACCGTAGAAACATGTAATTGTTATAAATCAAGACATATATGCTCATATATGGGGTATATGGCGCGTATGTCAATTGAACAAACTTGAAACAAGCCGAAACGAATTTTAGATATACTTTTATATCGGTTTTTCATAGGATATTGGATTTTAAAGCGGGGCTAGATATTTATCTTGGCCCCTTTTTTACGTCCGGAATTGATTGTTCAATGATATGATGCATTGATAAAACACATCATCCTCACGAACACGCGATGTTTACGGTAGAACTTGGAAGATTTTATGGTTCAGCTTGTAATTTTTTCTTTTCATACCATTTTTTCAACAACGGCAATTTCATCAGTTCTTGCTCTTCTACTTTAAGAACCAATCGGGTAAAAAGATAAATGAAAAATGATGCACTGGCAATAGAGAACCAGAGTGGTGAAATCCAACTGCGCAATGCAAAATGTACGAGGTAGAGCAAGACTGCTGTTACAAGGTATGAAGTCATTTTCTTTATAGGATAGGGAACGGGATAATGCTTTTTACCCCATTTGTAGCTGCTGACCATCATGAAAAAATAGCAAACTGCTGTTGCCAAAGCAGCACCGGTATAATGTAAGATTGGAATCAGCCAGATGTTTAATCCGATGGTTATTGCCGCACCCATCAATGTGATGATGGCGCCATAATTGTTTTTGTTTGTGAGTTTATACCAAATGCTGAGGTTGTAATAGATACCGAGAAAAATATTCCCCAATGTGAGCAACGGCACTACTTCTAAACCTTCGGTCCATCTTTCGTTGGCAAGGTTCAGAAAAATCCAGCGAAAAACATCAAGATAAAGCGAAATGAAAAGGAAAAGGAAACAGCAGGCGATTACAAAGAACTTCATGATTCTGGCGTATGTTTTCTTCGCGTCCTCATCCTGACTCCGATTGAAGAAAAAAGGCTCTGCTGCCATACGAAAAGCCTGAATCATTATGGTAACGAGAAGGGCTAAACGAAAAATATTTGCAAATACGCCAAGTTCATGATTGGCTTGTTCAACTGGTAGATTTACCGCATGCCTGTATATCATTCGGCTCAGTACATCATTTACCATCCCTCCCAAACCAACGATAATGAGTGGAGAACTGTATTTCATCACATCCTTCCAAACCGAGAAACTGAATTTCAGCTTTACGCTTCTCCATTCTCCGAAAAGCAGTAGCATGGTTATTGCACTTCCCGCAAGATTTCCAACAAGGTAGTATCCCAATCCAAAATCCGGATTATACCAGGCAGAAAGCCAGCTGTTGTTTTCTGCTGCCATTTTCGGAGCGAATCCCAGAAAAAAAATAACCAGCGCCAGATTCACTAGAATGCCGCTGATTCGCACAAATGCATATTTTTTAGGTTTGTTCTCCTGACGAAGTCTGGCAAAAGGCAACGTGTTTAGGTTGTCTGTCGCAATAATGGCAATCATCCACCACACATATTCTGGATGCGCTGCTAAATCTGCGGCTGAAACAATCCAAGGCTGAATGAGCCAAAGTATGGCACTAAATAAAATGGTGCTGGAAAACAACGAAAGAAATAAAGTGTTGTATAATTTCTCTTTTTCTATCTGCTGGGAGAACCTAAAATAAGCCGTTTCCATACCGTAAGCGAAAATGACATTCAGGAAAGGAATAAGGGTGTAAACTTGAACGAGGTCAGCTGTTTTTTCTGGCAAGTCAATAAAAAATGGAAGGGCCATATTCATTAGGTAACCAAGGAATCGGCTTGCAATAGTTGGCAAACCATACCATAAAGTTTGTCCGGCCAGTTTTTTTATTCCGCTCAACTGAAAATAAGTTTGACTGTAATTTACATCCTATTTTTCAAAGCTTAACGATGATCGTGTCCGATTGTGAGTGGTCTTGGGGCAGCAAATCTGGGATTGTTGATGAAACTGCTATCTGTGAGGGTGTAGAGAAAATAGACCAGTTCCATTTTTTCTTTTTTGGTGAGTACAATTTTCTTTCTCAAAGCCGGATCTAGATTTATCATTCCAGTGTCTATGCCTTGAGCATAATGGTCTATTGCTTGTGAGAGAGAATAAATATGTCCGTCATGCATATAAGGATAGGTAATTTGGACATTCCTCAGTGTCGGCGTTTTGAATTTGAGTGAATCCATTGGATTGCCTGTTACTTTCATTCTTCCAATATCCTTGAATCGGTTCAATTTTTGTCCGTTGTTGTGGAAGTTATTGTCGGTGAATAAGGGTTCTTTATGGCAGGATGAGCAGTGGGTTTTAAAATGTTGATAGCCTTTAAGTTCGTAGTTGGTGAGTGTGGCTTCTCCTCTTTGAAAGCGATCGAATCTGCTGTTGCTACTTACAAGCGAGGCAACGAATTGAGCCAAAGCTCTCAACATTTTCTGGCTGTTAATTTCTGGGGTTCCGAAAGCTTCTTTAAACATGCGAACGTAAGAAGTGTCGTTTTTCAGTTTATGTAAAACGGAATCGAGTTGTTCTCCCATTTCTTTAGGATCGGTAATCGGAGCGAGGGGTTGAACTTCGATGTGGTTGATTGCGCCGTCCCAATGCATTTCTTTCATCCATGCCACGTTGATGAGCGCAGGTGCGTTTCGATTACTCAGTTGGTCGTTTACGCCATGACTCAGATCGTGGTCGAAATGAGCAAAAGCGGCAAAGGGCTGATGACAGGATCCACAACTGAACTCCCCATTTTTGCTGAGTCTCCCATCGTAAAACAATTTCTTACCTAGCTCAAATCCTTCTTCTGTAAGCTTGTTGTTTTTAAACTTGTAGATTGGCTTGGGCCATCCTTTAGGCACTTTGAATGAGATGGGATGTTGTTCGAACGGAATGGCAGATTCGGAGCCGATCAACAATACCGAAACGCCCAAAAGTAGAAGAATGGATATGGTAATTCGTGTTTTCAGAGACTAAAGGTAAAAAATCGGAAACCGGAATACAAAAATCGTTAATGATTCGATGGAATTTAATGGGCTTATGTTAAAAATGGTATGAAAGCACATCAATAGTACCTATTTTATGGGAATTTGAAAGGAGAAACAGCGTTTTTACTTTAGTTATATACGTATTCATAAATCTGAGTTTTTTCTGTTTTTTCGGGGCTGTGGAGATAAGGACTTCTTATTATTTCGTTGTGCGCGAAAAAAAGCACATTTTTGCATGAATTCTTTATTTGCATGAACAAGGGCATTTATCAAAATATGACACAACAAAAACTTCTCAACAAGAAGTCTTTTGCCGTTTTGGTAGACCCCGATAAAATGGATGCAGAATCTCTAACGCGTTTGATTGAACTTTCGGAAGAAGCCAAAGTGGATTATATTTTTGTTGGAGGCAGTTTGGTGGTTTCAGATTATTTGGAATCTTGCGTGGAAACGATCAAAGCAAATTCTGACCTTCCGGTTATATTATTTCCTGGAAGCCCGTCTCAACTTTCTCGCAAAGCGGATGCGCTTTTATATTTATCATTGATTAGCGGAAGAAATCCTGAGTTGCTTATTGGACAGCATGTAATTTCTGCTCCTTTTGTAAAACAAAGTGGACTAGAGGTAATGTCTACCGGATATATGGTTGTTGATGGAGGCGCGCCAACAACGGTGTCGTACATCAGCAATGCGAGTCCTTTACCATCAGACAAATCAGATATTGCCATGTGCACGGCAATGGCGGGCGAGATGTTGGGTATGAAATTGATTTACATGGATGCTGGTAGCGGAGCGAAGCGTCCGGTATCTGCAGAGTTAATAAAAAGAGTATCCAAATCAATAAATGTCCCTTTGATTGTAGGTGGCGGAATCGTTAGTCCGGAGCAAGCTTTTCTAAGTTCAAATGCAGGAGCCGATATCATTGTTGTCGGCAATGCCATAGAAAAAGATCGTTCCTTAATTTCGGAAATTTCATCTGCTGTTCATGCCGCTGGCACAGAAAAAGTATAGTTTCTAGATGCCTTCTTTTGCGTATTTCTTAATGTCTTTATTTTCAAAAATTCGTCGGCCATTTTCTGTTAACCCCGCTTTAAACATTGCTTTTGCAAGAGTTTTAGAGTCCAATCCAATATTGGGATAGATCAATGAAACAATTGGATAGATAGCCCTAAAAATTCGGTACATCGCATTTGGCTCTTTCCGTTTGGTTACAGGATAAATATATCCAGGTCTAAATAAAAAGACATTTTTTAACCCAGATTTCAATAAATGATTTTCTGCCATACCCTTGGCTTTTGCAAAAGGAATCTTGCTGGTTTCAGAATTGTCAGCTCCCTGACCGCTTAAAAAAGAAATATCAACGGATGGATTCTGTTTGACAATGCAGTCGGTGAAACTCCGTGTGAGGTTTACCGTTATCTTAAAAAGTTCTTCAGTTGAAACCGTTCCGGTATAAGCACCCAAACAATAAAAAACAACATCTATATTTTTTAATTCATCAGATATGCCATCTAGATGTAACATATCTGAATGGATGATTTGCTTCAGTTTTGGTGATACTGCGTCTATTTTTTTTCGTGTGATGCTGATGATGCTTTTCACATCCGTTGAATGCAGACAAAGTTGCAGTATTTCATTCCCAATCATTCCATTGGTGCCTGTTATGAGTACATTTTTGGGAGTCATAATTACCGAAATCGATTAATGATTAGTGATTTGTGATTGGTAATTAGTGATTGATGATGAGAATGTAGATTTGATTAAAGACTCATCATCTCTCTGAACTTTACCGATTGTCTTCTGCTTACTTCAATTTTATCTCCGCCTTGTAATTCAAGCATCAGTCCATTGTTGAAATAGGGTTCTACTTTAACAATCATTCGCATATTTATGATGTGCTTTCTATTGGCCCTAAAAAATGTTTTATCATCCAATCTCTCTTCCAATGCGTTTAGCGATTTTAAAATCAAGGGTTTATTAGAACCGAAAAACACTTTGGCATAATTTCCTGCACTTTCAAAAAGTCTTACTTCGGAGAGCTTGACAAACCAACATTTTTCACCGTCTTTTACAAACACTTGGTCGTTTTCTGTCAATATATTTCTGTTTGCAACCGATTGCACCAATGCTTCTTTTTCTTCAGACAAAATCAGTTTTTGGATGGCATCAGAAAGTCGTTTTCTATCAATCGGTTTAAGCAGATAATCCAACGCATTAAATTCAAATGCTTTTAAAGCAAATTCATCATACGCTGTAGTGAAAACCACTTTTGGTGCCTTATCTAATTCTTGCAAAAGTTCAAATCCCGTTTTGTCGGGCATTTGAATGTCTAAAAAAATCAAATCGGGTTGTAGTGTTTCAATTTTTTCGATGCCTTCGCCAGCATTTGCGGCTTCAGCAATAATTTCTATGTCCTGAAATTCCGCAAGCATTTTTTTTAGTTCAGTTCTTGCCAATCTTTCATCATCTATGATTATTGCTTTGTACATGGTATTCTATTTTGGATCAATTAGCGTTAAGGGGCAAAACAATTTTACACACCACCATTTTATTTTCAATGTCGTTGAAAATGCTGAATTGTGCATCTTGTTCGTATAACAGAGTGAGTCTGTCCATTGTACTTTTTAGTCCGAAACCACCTTCATCATTGGGATTTCTCTCATTTAGCTTTCCGGTATTTTCTACTTTTACTTCAAAAGAATCTTCTTTCACTAGAGAAGTAATTCTGATTATTCCGCCATTAACTTGCTTGCTGATTCCGTGTTTGATGGCATTCTCTACCAGCGTTTGAAGCATCATGGTAGGTATGGGAAGTTCATGACTCGATTCATCCAGTGATAATTCTATTTTTAGCCGCTCTTCGAAACGGATTTGCTCTAATCCAAGGTAATCCTTCACAATTTCGATTTCTTGTTTTAATGCAACGGTTTCCATTTTTTCTGCGAGCATGCTGCTCCGTAGGATACTGCTCAATGCGGTAATGGCATTTCTGGCTCGTTCTGGATTTTCATCTACCAATGCTCTGATGCTGTTTAACGCATTAAAAATGAAATGTGGGTTGATGTGCGCTTTAATGGTTTTAAGCTCAAGGGATTTAACCATGGCTTCGAGTCTGAGCGTGTTCATTTGTTGGCGCCTTGATTTTACTACAAAATGATATAAGCCATACAAGAGATTCCAAATCAATAAAAGCCATATGCTATTGAAAGTGCCGATGAATAGTTTTCTGAAGAGACTGATATTTTCCAATCTTTTTGGAAAATATGCTATGATTCTATCTAAGATTTCACTTACAACCGCCAACAAAATCGAGAATAGGACTGTAAACAACAAGAGGTAGAGAATCTGTTTTCCCAGAGGTTTACTTAATATTTCCATTCGAATTATGGCTATCCTCATAACATGAGTTACAAGAATGCCCGTAACGCATGTTAGAATGATACTTACATAGTACAAAAATTCGGGCTTTCCGAAAATCGAGCCTAGAAAAATGGATATAAAGGCGATTGCAGACCATCCACCTATTTGACAGCACCAGTAAATAAAATTCTTTTTCAGTTTCATCGATGTAAATCTAAATTCAATTCTTTAATTCACCTTAATTTGATTGTATAAAGGGCGAAATGCTTGTATCAGAGGCGCAATATCCAAATGGAAAATCAATTTGCTGTTTTCGTTGAGCAGAATTGATTAATTTTAACGTACAACTTATTTATGTCCAACCCCGATCCCAACAATCCCAAAAATATACTGAGTTCCCCCGATAAGGAATTTGAGAACAATATCCGTCCGGGTTATATTCAAGATTTTAGTGGGCAAGCACAGATTATTGAGAATCTGACCATTTTCATCCGTGCTTCGAAGCTCAGGGGTGAAGCTTTGGATCATGTACTTTTTCATGGGCCACCAGGACTCGGAAAAACCACATTGTCCAGGATTGTAGCCAATGAAATGGGGGTGAACATCAAAGAAACCTCCGGACCCGTGATTGAAAAGCCAGGGGATCTTGCGGGCCTTCTTACCAATTTGGAACCGAATGATGTGTTGTTTATCGATGAAATTCACCGGTTAAGTACCGTTGTAGAAGAGTATCTCTATGCAGCAATGGAGGATTTCAGAATCGACATTATGATAGACAGTGGTCCAAACGCAAGGAGTGTCCAACTTTCATTGAATCCGTTTACCTTGATAGGCGCCACAACGAGAAGTGGTTTACTTACATCACCTTTGCTTACCCGATTTGGCATCAAATCGAGATTGGAATATTATTCTTCGGAGACGTTGAAAAACATTTTGATTCGCAGTGCGAACATACTTCAGACAAAAATTACGACGGATGCTGCTTTTGAAATTGCACGAAGAAGCAGGGGAACACCTAGAATTGCCAATGGATTATTGAGACGCGTGAGAGATTTCGCACAAGTGTTGGGCACGGGTGTGATTGATCTTGAAATTACGGTTCATGCTCTTAAAGCACTGAATGTTGATGAACATGGATTAGATGAAATGGACAATCGCATCTTGAGTGCAATCATTGAAAAATTCAAGGGCGGACCTGTAGGATTGACCACAATTGCCACTGCCGTTGGAGAGGAACCCGATACACTTGAAGAAGTGTATGAGCCTTTTCTAATTGCGGAAGGATTTATCATGCGAACACCAAGAGGCAGAGAGGCGACAGAAAAAGCATACCGCCACTTAGGAAAAGTGCCGCACAAAGGCGGCACTGGGTTTGATCTTTTCAGCGGGTAGGGTTTATAATTATTCTGTAACCACAAGTCGGAAACCATTACCGTGAATGTTCACGATTTCCAATTTTGGATCTTCTTTCAGGTATTTTCTCAACTTTGCAATATACACGTCCATGCTTCTTCCATTGAAGTAAGTATCACTGCCCCAAATTCTCTTTAACGCCGATTCTCTTGGTAGCAAATCATTCTTGTATTCGGCAAGCATTTTTAGAAGCTCATTTTCTTTTGGAGACAGCGTTTGCATTTTTCCAGCAAAGCTTAACTCGCGCAGTCTCGGATTGAAATGATAGCCGCCCAAGTCGAATTCTGCATTCGCTTCTTCGCGATGTACTTCTTCATTTCTTTTGATGATGGCTTTGATTTTATGGAGCAGCACTTCACTGTCGAACGGTTTTGTAATGTAATCGTCTGCGCCTAGCTTATAGCCTTGAATGATGTCTTCTTTCATGGTTTTCGCGCTAAGGAAGAAAAGCGGCACATCGGGATTAATGTCGCGAATTTCTTCAGCAACCTGAAAGCCATCCATGTTTGGCATCATTACGTCTAGCAAACAGATGTCGTACTTTTCACGTTGGAAAGCAGCCAAACCCAAACGGCCGTCTCTTTCCAAGGTAACGTCGAAATCATGCAGTTCCAGATAGTTTTTGAGAACCATGCCAAGATTTGTGTCATCTTCGCACAGCAGCACTTTGGTTTTTGTTGTTTCCATGATGAATTGTTTTAGTAACTCCAAATTAGGGTAATGCTTACAGAAAGGAACAAAACCAAAACTAATTTTTTGTTAAAGGAAAAAAGGCAATTAAATTCAAAAAACGATCTTCGAAGATGACCAGATTCAGTTTTTTGAGAATTTTTTATCAGTCAGTGTTTTTAAGAATGCAACCAAATCTGCTTTTTCTGATGTTGTTAAGCCAAGTGGTTTCAATAAAGTGGAATCGATATTGATTCTGTCTGGAACGACGGCAGAAGGATTGTTGTAGTAATCAACCACCTCTTCGAGTGTTTTAAACATACCATTGTGCATGTAAGGTGCAGTAACGGCGATATTTCTTAAGCCGGGTGTTTTAAACTTACCCAGATCATCCGGATTTTTGGTGATGTTGAATCTTCCTTTGTCGTTGAGGAGAATCCCGTTGTATAGACCGATGTTTTTGAAATCGTCGTTGGTGAAATCGACTAAAAAGTGACAATCGAAGCAACGGGATTTATCACTCAGAAATACTTTTCTGCCTCTTTCTTCTTGAGCAGAGAGCTCCAATTTATTTTCTCCCCAATCATCAAATTTACTGTCAACCGTTTCCAACGTATTTTCATAAGATTCAAAAGAAGTTGCTAAACTCAAACTGTCTGGTGCGCGCTTGAATACGCTTTTAAAATAATCCACATAAAATGCATTTTGATTCAATCTTTTTACAGCTTCCCGAATACTCAAATTCATTTCGTCGGGGTTTTGGATTGGCATTAAAGATTGTTCAGACAATGTAGATGCTCGTCCATCCCAAAAGTAGTATGGACGATTTTTCATGTTCAATACAGAAGGGGTATTTCGTTTTGTTGGTTTTCCGCCAATTCCAATGCTGAAGGCACTTGTGTCTGAAAATGCAAATTCAGGTTTATGACAGCTTGCGCAGCTGACTGTAGAATCGAGAGATAAGATTTTTTCATTAAACAACAGTTCACCCAACTTTTCTTTGCTGTATTTTTTCTTTCCAGATTCGGAAGAACGTAAAGCAAAAAAGGCGATTGCTAAAAAGGAAAACAAGACAAACTTTATTTTCAATCCTTTCATTTTGTTTACATTATCGGCAGATTTTCTTTCTATGATTTAGAAAATCAACCCTTATTATCTAGTTGCAAAAATACAAACCTTCAATGTTAATTTTTTTTCTTTTTGAAACCGAAATGATCAATAGTCAAAAATTGAACTATCTTCGTTTTGGTTTTTCATAGGATATTGGATTTTAAAGCGGGACTAGATTTTTATCTTGGTCCCTTTTTTTTTGCCTTCAGCTTTCCCCATTCATCCTCGATTATGATTCCGTTTTCAATGAGGAATCTGCAAGTCATTTTTATTTCGGATTCATATTGCATGCCGAAATGAGTTACTATGCTATCAAAATCTGCCCAGTCTTTCAGATAGTCAACCATTTTCTCTTTAAGAACTTGAAGATCTATTTTGGATTCACTTCTGTTTTTTTCACAAACATCACATATCCCGCATGACTTAATTTCCAAATCATTAAAGTATTTGCCAATCATCACGCTTCGACATTCGTTTTGGTTGTTCACAAAACCAATCATGGATTTGATTCTTTCGAGATGTCTTTGTTTTCTGGCTTTTAATGCATCTAAGTTGAATCGAAGGTCATCGCGATACATCCGGTTCATTAAAAGCAACAATTGAGGTTTTTCTGGTGCTATTTCATAACGGATGATTCTTGCACGATGAAGCTCCACCAATTGAGCTCTGATTTTTCCGATGGGTGTGGAAAGAAATTTTGCGATATGCGTTTCGTAGATGCTTGTATGATAATCGAAAATGCCCTCATAGGTTCTTAGCAAACCCTTTATTAATTTATCCATGTCAACATTCTGCTCTCCATAGTCTCTCAAGGTTTCTTTGTCTGTAATAAATTCAATACGAGAAGGACGAGTGTCTTTTTCGGTTAAAAAAATCAGTCCCTCCTGCGCGAGTGCTTGAATAAAATAGGAAGCTTGTAAAGGGTTCCACTGAAAAGAATCTGAAAAGGCATGGATATCAAAATTGTGTCTTTGTCCTTCTCCGGAACCTGCAGCAATTTGTAAATGATCCATCAAATTCAAATACACTTTTTTCAACTCCTCGGGTTCGGGATATCGTAGAGCATTCAATTTATACAGGTTTTCTTCTTCGTGAGGTGCGATCAACAAAATGGCAGTTGATTCCTTACCGTCTCTGCCTGCTCTACCTGCTTCCTGATAATAATTTTCTAAACTTTCTGGCATACCAGAATGAATGACCATACGAACATCCGGCTTGTCGATGCCCATTCCGAACGCATTGGTGCAAACCATGATTCGTGTTCGGTTTTCAATCCAATGCTGTTGCTTTTCGGCACGCTCGTCGCTGCTTAAACCAGCGTGATAATGGTCTGCAGAAAAACCATGTTGTTTCAGCAGTTCTGCTGTCTGCATGGTTTCTTTTCTCGTTTTTGCATAAACGATAGCAGTACTGTTTTTGCTTTTTTCCAGCCATTGTATGAGTCTTGCCGATTTTGATGCTGGTTGCTCAACAATGTATTTTATGTTGGGTCTGTGAAAGGATTGTTGAAAGCGTTTTTGATTTTTTCTGAATGCTAATTTTTCACAGATATCATGTTGTACTTCGAGTGTGGCGGATGCAGATAAAGCAATTACTGGAACATCGGGAAGTTCTTCTCTTAGCTCAGCGATCTTGAGGTAAGCGGGTCTAAAATCGTAACCCCATTGAGAAATACAGTGCGCTTCATCGATGGCTATAAGTGAAACATCTAAATCCAAAAGATACTCATCCATCATACGCGTTGAGATTCTTTCTGGAGACAGATACAAAAAATGGATATCGCCACGAGCTGCACGTTGCAGCACTTTTTCTACCTCATACGAGGTAAGTCCGGAGTGAATAAAATCTGCGTTTATGCCTCTTTGTAATAAATTTTCTACCTGGTCTTTCATCAGTGCGATTAACGGCGTAATCACTAGACATAATCCATCAGAAGCAAGCGCTGGTACCTGAAAACAAATTGATTTTCCTCCGCCCGTAGGCAATAACGCCAGAACATCATTTCCTTCCATCACCGCTTCGATGATCTCTGTTTGTCCAGGACGGAACGAGTCGTAACCCCAGTACTGTTTCAATATTTCGAGCGCATCTTTCATGGAATCAGTTCACTTTTTTGATGTAAAGATGCAGAGAGATAAGGGCCAGCATCACATCGCTCAATCCCATGGCCATCGCCGAAAACGTTGGATTCAATAATCCCATTGCGGCTATTGGCATGGCAATGATGTTGTAAGCAAATGCCCAAAAAAGATTTCTTTGGATGGTAAGATGAATGTGCCTGCCAAGTCCGAATGCCTCGGGCAATCGGCTTAATCCTTGCTTCATAAGTACAACCGAAGATTGCTGAATGGCAAGTTGTGAAGCGTCGCTTAAAGACACGCCAATGGTGGCTTTGGCAAGTGCGGGTGCATCATTGATACCATCGCCAATCATCATGGTTGGCGCAATTAGATTGAGTGCTTCTATTTTTTTGTATTTTTCTTCCGGACTGCATTCGGCATGGAAAGCTTCGATGCCCAGTTGTTCTGTGGCAATGGCTGCTTTTGCAGCAGAATCTCCCGTCAACAAAATTGTTTTTATGTTTTTCTTCCGGAAGAAATCAATCACCGATTTTGCTTCGGGTCTCCATTCGTCTTGCATATCAATCCAACCAATCAGATGTTTGTTTTTCCACAAGTACATGCTGTGTGGTTCGTTTGTTCCTGCATCAGGATTCATTTTCGAAGCACCAAGTTCGAATAGGTTACCTTCTTTATCTTCGGCACGGATGCCCATACCCTTTATTTCTTCTGCTTTTTTCCAAGGTATGGCGTTTGTGATGGGCCATATGCGAGAGATGGAAGTTGCGAGCGGATGGTTTGAATATTTTTCGAGTGCGGCAACATAATTTTGAAATTCGGGAATGGGAATTTCACTTTCGAAACGATGTATTTCGAAGCGACCGGTAGTGAGTGTTCCTGTTTTATCGAATACAACTTGTTTGATGTTTTTGAATTGTTCCAACACATCGGGTTGCGTGTAGAGAATTCCTTTTTTTGCACCTCTTCCGAGTCCGACAGCAATGGCGGCGGGAGTTGCAAGACCCATGGCACATGGACAAGAAATCACGAGCATGGCTATGGAACGCATGATGGATTGGGCGAGGGGTACGGAAGCAACCCAATAATTTATTCCAAAACACAAGAGCGACAAAACAATAACCACTGGAACAAAGACGGCGCTGATTCGATCTGCGAGTTGCTGCAACTTCGGCTTATTTTGTTGCGCATTTCGTATAAGTTTTACGACGCCTGCTAAAACCGTGTTCTCTCCCGTTGCAGTAACCTGTGCTTTTACGGAACCACTTTCTAAAATACTGCCACCAATTAATGTATCTTTTTTATGCTTGCTGATGGGCAAACTTTCTCCCGTGAGCAGCGATTCATTTACCAGACATTCGCCCCAAAGAATTTTGCAATCAGAAGGAACCAGCTCTCCGGAGTTGATCAGGATGAGGTCTCCTGTTCTTAGATGAATGCTTTCTACCGCGAAGATTTGTTCTTGATAGGCATCATCGAAAGCAATCATATTGGCCATTGCTTTTTGAGGGATGAGCAGCGAATCCAATGCACTTCGGGTTGCTTTTACCGTTTTTTCTTCCAGATAGTTTCCAAATAGAACCAAGGTGATGATAGACGCTGTGGTTTCGAAAAAATAGTAATTGGAATCATTGAATATGAAAAGACCTGAAAGACTGTAAATAAAAGAGACCAATGCGCCGAGGGCAACAAGAACGTTCATGTTGGGAACGCCGCTCATCAAACTATTCCAAGCACTTTTTCCGAAATGAAAAATACCGATGGCGAACACAGGCAAACAAAGCGCCAATTGTACCCAACCGTTCATTAAGAAATGAAGATGAATCCAGGGATGCAGCATGTGCAACATCAACACCAAAGTGAAAGGAAGGGTGATGAAAAACCGGATCTTATTCTTGCTACTTTGTTTTTTGGAATCAACATTTTCAATCGCATCGCTCGCCACTGCGTAACCCAGTTTTTCGATTCCTTTTTTCAGTAAATCATCTGCTGTTGAATTTGTATTCAGAAAAGAAACTTGACCATCTATGGGATTAACCGACACTTGTTCCATGCCCTTTCCTTCCAGAAAACGCGTTACTCCGAGTGCACAGTTGCTGCAAGTCATCCCCGTCACTTTCCATTCAGTCTTTTCCATACTACAAATTTATTGCTTTGAAAATTGGTGGATGGCGTTGTGATGAAAATTATATTTGCATTATGGAAATCAGTTTCAAATTGGAACAAATACAGCAGATTGCGGCCCAGGTATTGTCAATCTTAGACAAACCGGGATGCATTATTTTGCAAGGGGAGATGGGCGCGGGTAAAACCACGATGACGCAAGCGCTGTGCCGAGCACTGGGTGTGAAAGATAAAACAGGGAGTCCAACCTTTTCTATTATCAATGAATATGCTACCGAAACCGGCAAGACCATTTATCATTTGGATTTATACCGGTTAAAAAGTGAGGCGGAAGCGGTTACTGCTGGGGTGGAAGATTGTTTATATTCAGGCTCTTATTGTTTTGTTGAATGGCCGGAGCGAGCCCCTGGATTGTTTGAGCCAGGATGGCCGGTGATTGAAATCAGAAACGTAGATGAGGACACTCGAACACTGAAGATTAAATCGTATATTTAAATTCAAGCCGACTTCAGTCGGTATTTTCTTATTCCGAAACCAGCACCATGGCCACCACCAAACCATTTGTTTCATCCTCGTTTACGTATGAAACACTAGAGGAAAAGCTCGACATCAAACCCAAAGGCGAGTCATTATCCATTGGAATCCCAAGAGAAACACAATTTGTCGAAAATCGAATTGCGCTTACACCAGAAGCGGTTGGGGTATTGATTGCAAACGGGCACGAAGTAGCCATTGAAACCAATGCAGGACATGGTTCTCATTATACCGACAAGGATTATTCGGAGGCAGGGGCAAAGATTGTATATCACAGAAAAGAGATTTTTCAGTGTAAAATCATAGTAAAAAGTGCACCGATCAGCGAAGAAGATTGTGAATTATTGAATCCGGATACAACCATCATTTCTCCGATACACCTTGCGATTTTGAAGAAAAGCATTTTGGAGAAAATGATGGAGAAGAAAGTGACAGCCCTCAGCTTCGAAAACCTGAAAGACGATAGCGGACATTATCCGATTGTTCGGAGCATGAGTGAGATTGCGGGATCTGCGGTTATGTTGATTGCCGGACAATACCTGAGCAATGCGAATCAGGGGAAAGGTGTGTTGGTGGGAGGCATTAGTGGGATTCCGCCGACCAAAGTAATCATCATCGGTGCGGGAATTGTTGGTGAGTATGCTGCCCGAACGGCGTTGGCTATGGGAGCGAGTGTAAAAGTATTTGACAACAGCATTTATAGACTGAAGCGATTACAGAACAACATCGGAGTAAGGATGTGGACCTCGGTAATGGAACCCAAGATCTTGGGGAAGCAGCTAAAGACCTGCGATGTAGCGATTGGAGCCTTGAGTGGCGCATCCGGAAGGACCCCGATTGTGGTTTCGGAGGAGATGGTGAGTCAGATGAGAGCAGGAACTGTAATTGTGGATGTGAGCATCGACAATGGAGGTTGTTTTGAAACGAGTGAAGTAACGACACATGAGAATCCGGTATTTACCAAATACGATGTGATTCATTATTGTGTACCCAACATACCCAGTGGATTTGCGAGAACGGCCTCTCAGGCCATAAGCAACGTGTTGATGTCTTTGCTGCTCGAAACCGGAGAAGACGGAGGCATTGAAAACATCGTCTGGCACAAAGTAAACGTGCGCAGTGGCATTTACTTATTCAAAGGCAGTCTGACCAATTTCTTCATCAGCGAAAGATTCGACCTCAAGTACACCGACTTGAATTTATTGATAGCCAGTAGGAGGTAGTAAAATAATTGATAGATTTAGCAATTACAAAATTATTCGCCTATCCTCCATATTGCTTGTCTAAATGTGCATATGCGAGATGAGTTGTAGGGATAGCTAGTTAGCAGCCAAATTCTACTATGAGATACTGTATTTCTTTAATTTTTAGCTTATTATCGGGTACACTTTTCGGTCAGTTAAATGACTCCGATGCTTTTTTTAACGGTAGTTATGACAAGACTTACATTCTTGAGCATAAAATCAAACAGGTTTATGTCACAAACGATATTGACAGTAACAAAACCTCATTTTCCATATTTGATTTCGATAATAATGGATTTTTGATAAAACAAACAATACTTGACAAAAACTTAAAAAATGTGAATGACTACACTTTCATTTACAATAATCAAGGAGACCAAATTGAACGAATAAATGTCGCTTATGACGTTAATAGAACTGATACTGTAATATTCTATAAAACATATGACGGACCACTCTTAATTCAAGAGACATCAAGCGAACTGCCATTCCTGACGAAAAATATCTACAACGAAAACAAAAGAAAAGTTCAATCCATCACATTTCTTTCTAAGGACACGGCATTAAGTTCAAAAAGAGTTTCATTTTATAGCTATGACAAAAATGGAAAATTAAAAGGGATTCAGGAAACCTACATAGAAACCAATATTGTTACTCCCGTTAGCGCAGGGACGACTGAATTCAAATATGATGAATCAGGAAATATTTCTGTCGTTATGCAATCGGGAAAGCCTGATTATATTCTTTCCTATGACAAGGATGGTTTTTTGAAAAGTAAAACCTTTAAAATAAAAGTGGATTTAGGTGGTTTAACTATTGAAGAAAAATACAGTTACATCTTCTGGAAATAATACGGCTGCTAACATCGACTTGGCAATACGGCAAGAGTTGTAAATCTATGAAGCTTTTGTATTAAATATAAGAATTGTAATTATACCAGGTATTGGTAGTGTTTTTCTACCACAACGACAAGTCACACAAATTTAAACGCTTTGGCGGGTAGACAAACCTCTAACTAAAAGTAAATGAAAAAATTTCTAACATTCTGTTTTGATAAATGGTGGCGACCCATTTTATTTTGGCTTGCTTGCTGTATGACCTATGGACTTTCAGAAATTTTTAGAAACAGGACATTCGGAAATATTGCTTTTGCATTATTCGGGCTTGGGTTACTTGTTGTTTTCATTTCAGCAATTAAACTTTTTACCAGAAAGAAGTGGTTGTCTGGTTTATTAAGTTTAGGCATTTTCGGCGGGACAATTATTGCTTTCATTTTTTATGCAATAGCAATGTTTTGGATTGAACAGGAACGACCAGACGAATGGGCAAAGAATCTAAAAATCCCGACAAACATTCAATTAGACAATCCAGTAGACTTTGGTTTTGATGATCATAGACCAGACAGTATAACAAATAGACCTGTAAATAAAATAGACTTTCAATTATACAATTCATTTCAACCCGGATTATATGAATTTGACTTTTGGACTAACAAATTAGAGCGTGGAACCATTTATTTGAAGGCGTTTGAAATTACACAAGAGTTTGCTTTATCAACTGATAGACTTACCGAGAGTAGCTCAGTTAAAGTTTTTAATCCGACAGACAGTATTAAAAAATTTGGAACAACATCGGATTTTACCATTTACGAAGGAGATTGGGGTCAGCCCTATGCGGCAAGATTTGAAGTTTGGTTTAAGCCCGAAAATGGAGTACTAGAAAGAAAATTATTGAGTAAGAATTACAAGATAGAAGGATGGATGCGATAAAAACCAAAGCAGTTAACAGCCCCTACAAGAAATTGGCGGTTCTGCAGTTACATCAAGCTTTGTACATCTATTAAAGTTTGTGTTTGGTTGACAGTGTAGTACTTCGAAATTGTCAACTTATTACAGTTTCAAACCGTTGGTAAAAACCTTATTACTACAGCGACTAACAAAGATAAAATGGAATATATTGACATTGAAAAAGTAACAATAAACAATGTTGACCAATTACAAAAAATCGGTCGACAAACTTTTTACGAAACATTTTCTGAAAGTAACACAGTAGAAGACATGAAAAGTTATTTGGAAAATGCTTTTTCGGCGGACAAAATAAAAAATGAACTGAGTGATGAAAATGCAGAATTTTATTTTGCGAAAATTGACGAAAAAATAATTGGGTATTTAAAACTCAATTTCGGGCAATCTCAAACCGAACGAAAAGACGATAAAGCTATTGAAATTGAACGCATTTATGTTCTCAAAGAATTTCAAGGCAAAAAGGTAGGACAGATTTTATATGAAAAAGCAATTGAAATAGCAAAGTACAAAAAAGCGGACTATGTTTGGTTGGGAGTCTGGGAATATAATCCAAGAGCAATAAGATTCTATAAAAAAAATGGTTTCGTAGAGTTTGATAAACATATTTTCAAACTTGGAGAAGACGAACAAACGGACATTATGATGAAACTAATACTAACAAACTGATACGAAAACAATAAAGCAGCCGCAAACCGTTAAGCAGCAAATTTCATACAGCAAAAGAAATATTAAAAAATGGCAACATTACTTTGGATAATTGTGATTTTGATTTTACTAGTAGTGTTAATTTTTTTAGGCTTGATTTTCGCATTTAGAAGCTTCATGAGTCCTAATGAAGAAATTGATTCGATCAATACAATAAAAAAATTCTTGGGAATTGACTTTAAAGATGGATACAAAATAATTGAACACATTTCACGAAATAATCATCCTGATCGTCCTTTACATATTTCTATACTATTTTCTGAAGAATCATTTAATGAAGTATTTAATTTTATTGATAAAATTGAAAGTAGTTCGAAAGAAACCATAATTCAAGATAAAGAAATCAAGTATGTTGAACACATAAGAAAGCAGACAAATTGTTTTGTAAAAGACTACGAGGCAAAGCACATACATTCTTCCACAAGCGAATATACTTTCTTCATTTCAAGTTTAACGATTGACTATGACCAAAGGATTTTAACATATAGAGAGACATCTATTTAATTGCTCTATAAAAATAAATTAACCTTATATCAATACTAAACAAAACCGCAAACCATTAACGCTCATTGTAAGAAACGATATAACAGCAAAGACATTTATAAAATGATAGAAACAGAACGTCTTATATTAAAACCACTGAACTACGATCAATTGGTGAAATACGCTATATGTGACAATTCATTGGAAGCTGAACTAAATTTGAATACATCTTCAAGAACAATTTCTCCTGAACTAAAAGAGGCATTAGAGCAAACCATTCTTCCAAATGTGGCGGACAAAACAAGAAACTATTTGTATTCTACACTTTGGACAGCAATTTCAAAAACAGAGAATAAAATGATTGGTGACCTTTGCATAATTGGCGAACCAAATTCACATGGAGAAATTGAGATTGGCTATGGAACGTATGAGGAATTCCAGAATAAAGGATTTATGACAGAAATTGTAGGAGGAATTATCGAGTGGGTAAAATCACAACCAACAGTAAAATCAATCATTGCATCAACAGATAAAACGAATATTGCATCTTATAAGGTGCTTCAAAAAAACAATTTCATAAAAGTTGGAGCATCCGATACTTCATTCAAATGGGAACTCATAATACAACAGTAGTGTGATAGTAAAACAAACAACTATTAACACTGAATAAATAAAAAGTTGCGGTTGAGTGCTTTACAGATAAATTCTAGGTCGATCAGTATTTAGTTCTCTACATCAATTGAGATAACTATTTAAATGCTAAAGCTCAATCACTTGGTGAAACGGCAAATCTTTAGTACCCCCAAAAAACAAAAAGCACACATAGAAAGTGAATAAAACTACATTTGTTGTAAACAAAGAAGAACAAATCAATCAGGACCGCAGCATATGACCATTTCAAACCCAAACCCACGCCGAAATTTCCTGCTTCAATTGGGAGTTGCAAGCATCTCCATGATGCTTACCAGATCTCAAGTTTTTGGTATGCCAGTCTTTCCAACACATCAGCGGATTGATTTTGAGGACGCGCTTAATGAGGAAGATATTTTTACTTACATCCGTCGGATTAAGGGCGGATTTGACATAAAATTATACAGACAGTTGGTTGGTGCTGCAAATGAATTTAAAGAAGGCGATGAAATTGCGGGTATTGCAGCGGCAAACGAGTCTGCCAGAATAATGGCACGCGGACTTATTTCCAACACAAAACTATCAGACGTTCTAGCTCATCCGCTTTTTAAAGACGAACAATATGACCTCATTCAAAACACTACCGTATTTGAAAAAGAGGTTATTGATATGAACTTCCGTCAATTAAAAAACTTCCTCTTGGAATCTGATGAAGATGCCATAAAGCGCATCATGCCATCGCTTTCAAGTGATCTTATTGCTATGGTCGTGAAACTTTTGTCCAATAACGAACTCATAACCATCAGCAGCAAAGTCTTTAATCCACTACCAAACAGTAACATTGGCGCAAAAGGATACGTTAGTGCAAGAGTGCAACCAAACTCGCCGACCGACAACATCGAAGATATTGTTTGGCAGGTATTTGATGCCTGGTCTTATGGGGTGGGAGATTTGGTACTTGGAACAAACCCTGTTTCCAGTGACTCGGTCATGGTTGCTCGTATCGAAGCAGCATTACATGATTTGCTAACGACCTTTCAGTTGGAAAAAACAATGCCCAATTGTGTGCTTTCACATATAGATATACAATCAAAAGTAGAAGGGGTTCAACCAGGTACAACTGGAGTTTGGTTTCAGAGTCTGGCTGGTACTGTGAAGGCCAATCAAACCTTTGATGTAACCATAGAAAAAATGAAGGCGCATGCCGATGCCCGAAAAGGAAATCTGTATGGACTCTATGCAGAAACAGGACAAGGTGCCGATGCCACTAACGGACACGGTGAGGGGTTTGATATGGTTGTACACGAGTCACGCAAATACGGCTTCTTACGTGCATTGAAGCAACGCATCATCAAGCAAAAAAATAACAATACGGAACCCTGGGTATTTCTCAATAATGTAGCAGGTTTCATTGGTCCAGAAGTATTTCGTACCAAGGAACAACTCGTACGTTGTTGCCTCGAAGATCTTGTAATGGGCAAGCTTCATGGACTTACCATTGGACTCGACATTTGCACAACGCTTCATATGGATGTGAGTCTGGATGATTTGGATTGGTGCATCGATCAGGTTATGCCAGCGAATCCAGCCTATCTGATGGCGCTGCCTACGAAAAATGATCCAATGCTCAGCTATCTTACCACTTCATTTGCCGACCACGTTCGGGTGCGTGAGCAATTTGGTTACAAAGTAAATGATGCGATGTGGGCGTTTTTTAAGCGCATCGATGTGATTGGCGCAGACAATAAACCAACAGCTTTTTTTGGTCAACCCACCCAAGTCTATTTGCGCTATTGTAGGGCAAAAGGCGATTTACGCAGCGATGAAACAATATTGTTGGAGGGCAAAGCTGCCATTGAGCGGGTTCGTAAACGTGGAGTTCCTATTGCTGAAGGATTTGGAGAAAAGATCTGGCAATTGCAACCTTCACTCGATCGCGAAATACAGGCACTATACAAAGACGCCAAATATTGTTTATGGACAGAATGGGAGACGCCTTATTTGAAGTCCATAAGAAATGCTGTAGTGATACAGTCTAAGTCGACGAACAGAATTGACTATGTTTATCATCCTGCTAGCGGAGAGCGCATTTCACAAGAAAGCGTAAGGGTAATTCAAGGGTTACGTAAAAAGTTCAAAAAGAGTTTACCAGATGTGCAGATCATCATTTCGGAAGGTTTGAATGCCCAATCGCTTATGGATGAAGGACATCTCGAAACATTTCTTCCTTCTCTTTACCAAAATCTGACTTCACAGAATTTATCTATTGCTGAATCGCCTATTGTGATTCGCAACGGACGTGTACGAGCAGGGTACGAAATTGGAGAGCATCTTTTTGGAAAGGAACAATTGAAAAAGCACAGTGTAATACATATAATAGGCGAGCGTCCTGGCACGATACACCGCAATTTTTCAGTCTATATTACTGCTACATCAGCATCAAATTGGCATTCTCGTGGCAAGGTCGATCACGACATTACACGCGTTGTTTCTGGCATTAGTGATACGGCATATTTACCTAATGATGCTGCTAAAGAAGTGGCATCGATTGTTTCGGAAATGATGGGTATTACCTAGATGAGAATTGATATATTCAATGCGACAGGTCAGAAATGTAAACAGCTATCATTTTATGTATTTTTTAAAGTTGAGTTATAAAAAATAGAACACTTTATTAATTAATCCCCAAAGCTTCGGAAAAAAGATCCATCCAATTCAAAGATAATTTCTATGTTTGACGCAATAAAGATTCAACGACATATCTAACGATTGGAAAACAAGCCAATCGATAATTGTCTTCAAATATCAAACAAACACTTTCGTATACCAACATGCAAAACGCTATCCTTATTCTAACACTAATAACTGCAATGGGAATAAAAAGTTGTAACACAATCGATGAATCGTTGACGCTGAATGTTTCAAAAGATGAAATGGAAGTGCTTCAACAAATACCAGCGAATCAAAACGGAAGAGAAAAAAGTGCATTGTACTTGCCTCCGCGAAAAATAACAAAAGATGAATTCAATACACCGATCTTGAGCGCATTCATAAATAGTATGTATGCGGTTATGACAAAAAAATCGGGAGTAGGTATTGCGGCCAATCAGATCGGAAAAAGGTTGCAGATTTTCATCATCGAAGCGAAGGCCGATAATCCACGTTACAAGGTGTTGGGTCCGGTTCCCAAACAAATCTTTATCAATCCGGTAATTACCAATGTATCGCCTGGAAAGAAAAATTTCTGGCATGGATGCTTGAGTGCACACGGTGAAAAAAGAGGAAATGTTGCCACATATGAATGGATTGAATATCAGGCACAAAGTGAAACAGGAGAAACGCTTACTGGTAGACTGGACGGTTTTGCTGCCGTAATTTTTCAGCATGAATTCAGGCATTTATTAAATGGCACCTACCTTGATGTTGCCCATCAATTTTTATCCAAACCTGAACTGGATAAAGAAATTGAATTGGGAAAATTGTCTTTTTTTGAAACGGCTCCTGATACGCTGCCTTTGTTGATTTCCGGTTATACAATTGGTGAAAGCCTTGATGACTTCCATAATAAATAAGGTTTAAAATAAACGACTAAAACAAACAAACCATGAAATTAGGAACCCTTGTAAAATGGAGTTTTGTAATCAGTTTCATCATCACGATCATTGGGGCTTATCTGAAAATAACCCATGCAGATGGTTCTGATAACGCTTTAATGATTGGGATTTTAGCGACATTGATTTTCATCGTTAGTGCTATCTATGAAATAAGGACTTCTAATCGCATTGACCATAGAGAAAAGACCATGTGGACCATTGGTTTTATTTTTATGGGTGGGTTTACGGGTCTCATTTATTTTTTGTTGGGAAGAAAAAGAATAGCTTCAAAAAATTAAGAACTATCACGATAGACTACTTCAATATTACTCGACTTTTTTAGCATTAGAAATTGAATGTATAAACCATTCACGAAAATAAAGTCTGCCAATTATTGCAAATACAGCCTTTAGCATCACATACTTACAAAGCGACAATTAAGTACATATTTAAAAACACATTTAGATGCTCATTGATGAAGCCAAAGAAAGTGCATGAGTCACATGCATTAACATCAAAAATGGCATTAAAAAATGATTGCATCAATCCTTAAGTATTAACAGCAAATTCATCTAATCTTCTTTCATTGCTATTTTTATAGTTTACCTTTGAATAAAGCATTTTAAAGTTTAATCATTCAGGAAAAATTTAGTGTTTAGGGAAACCTAAACCATACAACTTATGTTCAAGAAAGGAAAAGTATCCGTGTTGATGGCGCTGTACAATACAGATTTTACGTACGTCAAAAGAGCAATTGATTCCGTTTTAGATCAG
>JBDLUO010000056.1:0-26693 GCA_039805285.1 Bacteroidota bacterium | reverse complement strand
CAGAAGAACCTTGTGATGCTTTTTCTCCCATTCCTCTTCTTCTGAATGCCTCTTTTATTGCACAACGGTATGCTCCATTGTAAAGGATACTATCGGCTTTTAAAATGGCATTTCTTCCATCAATAAATCCAGGACTACATGGCTGAAGTTTCATTCCTTCTGTAACTAATTTTAATGCAATCGCATTTCCAGCATTGGCATCTGCGTCATATATAGAAGGTGTGATACTTCCGGTTTGTTTGATGATGTTCCATGTCATGTCCCAAAGTGTGGCACACCAAATTTCTCCTATATCATGCACTCCAGTTGGTAATGTGGCTACATATACTTTGTTATTGATGTCCATATCCGTACAATACTTCTGACTGCGAATGCCACCTTGACTCGGCGTTTGTCCGACAACGTAAGTGCCTATCCCTCTCGGCAAAAGTTCGCCAGAATTAAGTGTTGATGTTGCCCAATCTTGTGTAAGCATCAATGAATAATAGTCACTCCATCCTTCACCCATTTGTTCAGCATTGCCAAGGCAAGATGCTTGAGAAGGTCCTCCGGTAAGTCTATTGCTTGTGCCGTGAGAAAACTCATGCACAACTACGCCATTGTCAACGTCGCCATCCAAATTGGGTCCAACACCAATTGTGACATTTAAATTATTGCTCAATTGGTTGATGAAAGTAAGGCCATCGTTGATCGAAATCATGATTGCAGGGATGGTGATGGTATTGTCTGTTCCTCCCATGGTAATCGGAGCGCCTTGTACATTATTGATCATTATTACAGCGATTGCTCCTGCGGTTTGTGCATTCTTAACTTTAACTGTAAAATTGCAATTCCCTCTATCTATGAGTGCAATTTTTCCTAGAACAATATTTGTGGGTTGTCCAATACAACCTTCATGTGTGGTGCCTGCTGCCTGATCGTTGTAGTAAACCACTTGTCCCGTCCTTGGTCCTACGGAAGCTATTTTATTTGCTGTACTGAAATTGCTTTCAACAGCCTGGTATTGGCCAGCAATAGAAGATGGGGTATTGACAGTAAGTGTAGGGGTGGCGTTCCACAAATACATTTGCATTCTTCCGCTTCCACCATCTGCAGGAGTGGAAAAATTGGCGTTATTGGTGCCACTTCCATCCTGGGCATCAGCAAAAACGGCATCATTGCCATTGCCGCCTCTGCCCTGATTGTTAAATTGAAAATTTCCTGCCACTTCATCGAATCCATATTGATACATCACATCGTGTATCACGTTGTTCCAATAAAACAGATTGGTCACATTAAACTGTCGATTTGGTGCGGGTGATGTGACGCTTGGGGACAATGTAAAATCAGGATTAAAATCAAATGAAAGTGGATCTGCAGAGCTGGTTGAATTTGTTGGCAAACCTGTTCCATTGTTTCCGTCCGAATCTTCTTGGGCCCATACGTTGTTTCCTCTGGTATATATAAAATCTGTACTGCCATTGCTATGCCATTTCAAGCTGGTTGCATTGCCTGGAGCTAAGGTCCATGGGTTGGTCACCAATACTGGATTTCCGCTTGCATGTCTTGGACTCTCTGCTGGGAAAGGGATTACTCTGTATGATGCTCCGTTTATTAAGGCCGGACTGTTTGTTAAAAGCTGGTTTTCAATTTTATTTTCATTTTCAAAAAGCGATTTCTTTTTTGAATTCGCATTTATATTTTTAAGTGATACACCAAAATCTTTTTGATGTGAATGGTTTATGTTATCACCCCAATTGCAATAAACGGTAAGATTGTTTTCGCTGATGGGTTTTCCTTTGTGTGCATCGATACGAATCATCCAGTAGTCTGAAGTTGAGATTGGAACAAGGTAAATCTGCCATGCAAGTTTTATCGAACCATCTTCATCCAAAACCCACATCAATTCTGCAGTGATATTGGTTGAAGCGATACCTGCTTTTCCAAAATCAAGCTTTCTTCCAGGTATGATTGTGGTTGGAATTAATGAACCAACAGGGGTAAGTTTTTTGGAAGCAATTGCGATACTTACTGCTTGCTCCGGATTGACTGTTGGAAAAGCTTGTACATCGCGTGTTTTGTATGCAATTTCCGTAAGTCTTGTACCAGATACGGAATTCAGCGTGCCGTATTTGAAAGCCAAACTTTGAATTTGATTAAAAACAGGAATGCCTTTGTGGGTTTGTTGAAGGTAAACCAAATCCAGGCCAGAAACCGAGCTTCTATAAGCGTCTGTCACCACAACCTGACTCATATCATATTCCGACAGCCCTAATTTTTCTTTGTTTTTACCAACCAGCGACAAAGCGGTTTCTGTGGTTATGTGTTGGGTTTTAGCCAGTTGAAAACTTGCCAAAAAACAAATGACCAGTGTGATTTTTCTCAAAAGCATGATTTCTTAATCTATTTAATGCCAAAAGTATCTTGAATTATGAATAATACCTAAAATTCAGCGCTGTACTCAATATCTCTCGGATGAACAGGTCAGAATGCATTTTTTTCAGGAATTATGCAGTTATTTTTTGTCTGTAAGTCGCTCAGCCCTACCTTTGCACCCAATTTGGGTAAGAGCCCAATTTATAATCTATTTCAATCTATTTTTTATGGTAGAAATCAAACCAGATGAAATTTCGGCAATCCTTCGCCAGCAACTGAGCAATTTCAATGCAGGTGCCAGTCTAGAAGAAGTGGGTACTGTACTCCAAGTGGGTGACGGTATCGCCCGTGTATACGGACTAAACAATGTACGCTCAGGCGAACTTGTTGAATTTGAAAACGGAGTAAAAGCAATCGCTTTGAACCTTGAAGAAGATAATGTGGGTGTGGTATTGATGGGAGAAAGCACAGAAATCAAAGAAGGAGATAAAGTTAAACGTACAGGTCAAATCGCTTCTATTAAAGTAGGAGAGGGAATGTCTGGACGTGTAATCAACACTTTGGGTGAACCCATCGATGGTAAAGGTCCAATCAAAGGAGAACTTTATGAGATGCCACTCGAAAGAAAAGCACCAGGTGTAATTTTTCGTGAGCCAGTTAAAGAGCCGCTTCAAACCGGTATCAAGGCGATTGATGCCATGATTCCAATCGGTCGCGGTCAACGTGAGTTGATCATTGGTGATCGTCAGACAGGTAAAACAGCCATCGCTGTAGATACCATCATCAACCAAAAAGAATTCTACGCTGCCGGAAAACCGGTATATTGTATATATGTAGCTATCGGACAAAAAGCATCAACCATCGCGGGAATCATGAAAACCCTCGAAGAAAATGGTGCAATGGCGTATACCACAATCGTAGCTGCATCTGCTTCAGATCCAGCCCCACTTCAGTTCTATGCGCCTTTCGCAGGAGCTGCCATCGGAGAGTTCTTCCGCGATACCGGTAGACCAGCATTGATCATTTATGATGATCTTTCTAAACAAGCGGTTGCTTATCGTGAGGTTTCCCTTCTACTTCGTCGTCCACCAGGTCGTGAAGCTTATCCTGGGGATGTATTCTACCTTCACAGTCGTTTATTGGAAAGAGCCGCAAAAGTGGTTTCAAAGGATGAAATCGCTCAACAAATGAACGATTTACCAGAATCCATCAAGCATCTTGTTAAAGGTGGTGGTTCTCTTACCGCTTTACCGATCATCGAAACCCAGGCAGGTGACGTATCTGCTTATATCCCAACCAACGTAATTTCTATCACTGATGGACAGATCTTCCTGGAGAGTAACCTCTTCAACGCAGGTATCCGTCCGGCGATTAACGTAGGTATCTCGGTTAGCCGTGTGGGTGGTAACGCTCAGATCAAATCAATGAAAAAAGTAGCCGGTACGTTAAAGTTGGATCAAGCGCTTTACCGCGAACTTGAAGCATTCTCTAAGTTTGGAGGTGATCTTGATGCCGCAACCAAAAACGTTATCGACAAAGGAGCAAGAAACGTTGAGATTTTGAAACAAGCTCAATATTCTCCGTTCTCCGTAGAAAAACAAGTTGCCATCATTTACCTAGGTACACAAGGACTTCTCAGAAATGTTGCGGTTAAAAACGTTAAAGATTTCGAAGAGCAATTCCTTTTGGAGCTCGAAAACAAACACCCAGAAATTTTGGCTGAGTTCAAAAAAGGTGTTCTTGCTGATGAGAGTCTGAAAAAAATGACAGACTTGTCTAACGGAATCGCCGCTCAGTTCAAGTAAATCAAGAAAAAATTCATATTAAAGGAGTCGATATCGACTCCTTTTTTTATGGGAATGGACTTCTCAAATATCATCCCATTATTTTCACAATCAGAAATTTTGTCAGTATTTTCCATCGGAATGATTTTTGCATCTATTACAAAAAATAAATACCATGACGATAGAAATCTTAATCATTTCTGGCTTATTTATGTTGATAGGATGGATAGTTCAAGGCCGACTGAAATCAAAATTTACGGAATACAGCAAGGTTCCAACAGGAAGTAAGATGAGTGGGGAAGAAATTGCCCAAAAAATGCTTCGAGACAATGGCATTTTCGATGTGCAGGTAGTTTCAGTGGAAGGTATGCTAACCGATCATTACAATCCAATGAATAAAACCGTCAATCTGAGTAGGGATGTATTCGATGGTCGTACCGTTGCCGCAGCAGCAGTTGCAGCCCATGAGTGCGGACACGCCGTTCAGCATGCAACAGCTTACTCCATGTTAACATTAAGAAGCAAGATTGTACCAGCGGTACAAATCAGCAGCACGCTATCGCAATGGATCATCATGGCAGGTATTGGATATCTCGGATTTGGAGGAGGAAACACTACCTTGTTGTTGATTGGAATCGTTCTTTTTGCCATTACAACGCTTTTTACCATTATCACATTGCCTGTAGAATTTGACGCCTCCGCAAGGGCTCTATCTTGGTTAAACAGTGCCAATATTACAGACCAGCGCGAACATGATCAGGCAAAAGATGCATTAAAATGGGCCGCATTAACTTATGTTGTTGCTGCATTGGCATCGGTGGCGATGTTGGCACAATACATTCTTATTTTCATGGGCAGAAGCAGAGATTAAAATCTGTTTACATCAAGTTATTTTTGAATCCCTTTTCTTGTGTTATATTGCATACCAGTAACATTACCCTCACCTACAATACAAAACAAATGAATTTTGGAAACGAGTTTTTTAAATATGCTGTAAAGCATCGCGGCATCAGCAGCAACACACTGGATGGTTTTATCGATCATCAAGTAACCAATCTTACCCCAAACATCATCGAAGAAAGACCAATGAATGTTGCGGTTATGGATGTGTATAGCAGGTTGATGATGGACAGAATCATTTTTCTCGGATATCCCATCAATGACGAAGTTGCCAATATCGTTACAGCACAGCTGCTTTTTTTAGAAAGTACCGACAGAAACAGAGACATTCAAATGTATATAAACAGTCCGGGTGGTAGCGTGTATGCTGGTTTAGGCATGTACGACACCATGCAATTCATTACCCCGGATATCGCAACCATTTGCACAGGAATGGCAGCGAGCATGGGCGCCGTTTTGATGTGTGCAGGTGCGAAAGGAAAAAGAACGGCACTTAAACACAGTCGAATTATGATGCATCAACCCAGTGCGGGAGCAGGCGGTCAGGCAACGGATATCGAAATTACGGTGAACGAAATCCGCAAGATAAAAAGAGAATTGTACGAAATCATTTCGCATCATACGGATCAGCCGGTAGATAAAGTAGCTGCCGATTGCGACAGAGACTATTGGATGACATCAACAGAAGCAAAAGAATACGGACTGGTAGATGAAGTACTCATCAACAATCCAAGAAAAAACAAAAAAGACTGACCCTAAAACATAACCAATGAACTTCAATATTAAACAAGAAGAAGAAACTCCGGAAATGCCGGAAAACCCAATGGAAAAATTGATGAGCGGATACATGTTCGATAAGAAATTCATCGAACAGAGAAAAGTATTCCTTTGGGGAGTTGTAGATGATAAAAGTGCAAAAGAAATTACAGACCGATTGCTGTATCTCGAAGCCATCGATCCAGGAAAAGAAATCACCTTTTACATCAACAGTCCAGGTGGTGTAGTAACCAGCGGAATGGTAATCTACGACACCATGCAAATGATTAGTTCCCCCGTTAGCACCGTATGCATGGGCATGGCAGCAAGTATGGGAAGTATTCTATTAAGTGGTGGAGAAAAAGGAAATCGATATATTTTCCCACACGGAGAAGTTATGATTCACCAGCCAAGTGGTGGCGGAAGAGGCACCAGCGCAGATCTTGAAATTATGGCAGTCCAAATTCAAAAAACAAAAGAAATGGGCGCACAAATTTTAGCCGACAACTGCGGACAAACCTTCGAAAAAGTGATGAAAGACTTTGACAGGGATTATTGGCTGGATGCAAAAGAGTCTATTGCTTACGGCATAGTAGATCATATCTTGAAAAAAATATAATCTATAAAATACTGAAACCTACAAGTCCCGAATTTTCGGGACTTTTTTCATTTCACAATCTTTTGTTTTTGTTGACCATGCAAAAGTCGAATCCTATCTTTGCAGTCGACAAATACAAAAATCGTATGGCTAAACAACAAAAACTGATCTGTTCATTTTGTGGCAGAAATCGAGAAGAGGTCAAGATATTGATCGCGGGTCAGGATGGCCATATTTGCGAAAATTGTGTGGAGCATGCAAGAGAAATTGTAGAGCAAGAGGTGAATCAAAAAGCGAATGTAGAAATCAAAAATGACGGAAAGTCGGTGAGCAATAAAAAGCCCATGGAAATAAAAACATTTCTAGACGAGTACATCATTGGTCAAGATGAAGCAAAGAAAATTCTAGCGGTAGCTGTATACAATCACTACAAAAGGGTACATCAAAAAGTAGAATCCGAAGTAGAAATCGAAAAGAGCAACATCATCTTGGTAGGCGAAACGGGAACCGGAAAAACCTTGTTGGCAAGAACCATCGCCAAAATGCTTAATGTTCCTTTTGCCATAGTGGATGCAACCGTTTTTACAGAAGCTGGTTATGTGGGAGAAGATGTAGAAAGTATGTTAACCCGGTTGCTGCAAACCTGCGATTACAATGTTGAGGCGGCGGAGAGAGGAATCGTGTACATTGATGAGATTGATAAAATTGCAAGAAAAAGCGACAATCCTTCAATCACAAGAGATGTAAGTGGAGAAGGCGTTCAGCAAGGCTTACTCAAGCTATTGGAAGGAAGTGATGTTTTGGTTCCACCGCAAGGAGGTAGAAAACATCCCGATCAAAAATTAATAAAAGTAAATACCCGGAATATTCTTTTCATTTGCGGAGGAGCATTCGACGGAGTGGATAGAATCATTGCCAAGCGCATCAACACCAATGCAATTGGATTCAATGTAAATAAAGATTTGATGGAATATCAAATGGAGCATTTACTCCAATTTGTAAATTCAGTCGATTTAAAACAGTTTGGATTGATTCCAGAGCTACTTGGTCGCTTACCCGTAGTTACGTATCTTAATCCACTTGATGCAGCTTCACTTAGGGCTATTTTAACCATTCCAAAAAACTCATTGATCAGACAATTTGTGAAATTGTTTGAGATGGAGGGAATCAAGCTCGAATTTGAACCTGAAGTATTCGACTTTATGGTCGAAAAAGCATTGGAGTTCAAGCTCGGAGCGAGGGGGTTGAGAAGCATTTGCGAGGCCATACTTACAGATGCGATGTTCGAACTGCCATCTCAAAACCTGGAAGAATTTAAAGTAACGCTCGAATATGCGAACAAAAAAATAAATATTGCGAAATCTGGATTTCTAAGGGTTGCATAATAAAAAATTATGGATGATTATTAATTAGGAGGTTGCTGTAAATCCTTTTAATTTCGCTTTTCTAATTTACAAAAAAAGATAAAACACAGAATCATGGTAGATGCCATTCTTGGATTACAATGGGGAGATGAGGGTAAAGGAAAAATTGTTGATTATTTTGCCAGAAATTACGACGTAATCGCTCGCTTTCAGGGCGGCCCAAATGCGGGTCACACTTTATACGTTGGAGATCGAAAAGTAGTTCTTCATCAAATTCCAAGTGGTATTTTTCACGAAGACAAAATCAACCTTATCGGTAGCGGCGTAGTGCTCGATCCGGTTACGCTTAAAAAAGAATGTGATGCCGTTGCTTCTTTTGGTGTTGATTACAGAAAAAATCTTTTTGTAAGCGAAAGAACACACCTGATTCTACCTACGCATCGCGCGCTAGATAAAGCAAGCGAAATCGCTAAAGGGGATGATAAAATCGGAAGCACTTTAAAAGGAATTGGTCCGGCCTACATGGATAAAACCGGAAGAAACGGACTCAGGGTTGGAGATTTACTCAGCAAAGATTTTGATCAGCAATATAAAAAGCTCAGAAGCAAGCATCAGCAATTATTGGCCAATTTTGATGTGCAAGAAGACATCAGTCAATGGGAAGAAGAGTTTTTTACTGCAGTTGAATTTTTGAAAACACTCAACATATTAAATGGCGAGTATTTCATCAACGATAAAATACAAGGTGGAAGTAAAATACTTGCAGAAGGGGCACAGGGCTCTATGCTGGATGTGGACTTTGGAACCTTCCCATTTGTTACCAGCAGCAACACAATGTCGGCAGGAATTTGTTCCGGACTTGGCATTGCGCCTCAAAAAATCAGAGACATTATCGGAATAACAAAAGCCTACTGCACAAGAGTTGGAAGCGGTCCTTTCCCAACTGAGCTTTTTGATGAAAGCGGAGAATTTCTTCGTAAAACAGGAAATGAATTTGGCAGTACAACTGGCCGTCCACGCAGATGCGGATGGATAGATCTTGTTGCACTTAAATTTGCTTGCATGATCAATGGCGTAACAGGAATTGTTATGACAAAAGCAGACATCTTAGATGAACTAACTACCCTAAAAACCTGCACTTCTTATGAGTTCAATGGAACACATACAGATAAAGTTCCTTTCCAAATGCATGGTCAAGAATTAACTCCTGTATATCAAAATTTCAATGGTTGGGCAACCAACATTAGCGAAATAAGAAACTATTCGGACATGCCTCAAGAAATGAAAACATATATCAATCATATTGATTCTTATCTGGGCGTTTCCGTTAAATATATCAGCAATGGTCCTGGTAGAGAACAAATAGTTTCAGTGTAACCATAAATAATTTTCCAAAAATATTTGGCAATTTGAAAAACTCGTAGAAAATTTACATTTCTAATACCGTATAGTCATGTCACCGAAATCAGAAAACGAAAAAAAACCAACAACGAAAAAAACAGCTGTTCCTAAAAAGTCGGCTGCTCCCAAAAAATCAGAATCAAAATCAAAATCAGAAGATGATGATTTGGATGATGATGATGAATTTGAAACCCCTAAGTCGAAATCGACAAAGTCTTCATCAAAGAAAAAAAATGACGATGACGACGACGATGATGATGATGATGTAGATGTGAATGACGATTGGGAAAAATCGGAAGAAGACGATAGCTGGGATCCTGATTTTGATGAATTCGACATACCAAAATCAAAAACCAAAAAAGCTGCTCCTGGAAAAAAGCCATCGAAATCTGAAGACGATTTTGAAGACGATTTCAAAGATCTTGGACTCTTCGACGACGATATGGGCGGCGGTGGATTCGACGATGATGATGATTTTTAAATCCTTAATTTGATCTACACCACATCCACATTCAAAACTGAATGGATTCCTGATTTAATTCCAAAAATGTTGAACTGGTCTACCCAGTTCAACATTTTTTGTTTACTAAACAGCAACAATTATACACTCAAACACAGCGAGTGGCAATTGCTTTTTGCAGCGGATCCCGCTTTTACATTAGAACTTACGGATTATGACTTTGCTTTACCGCTAAAACAGTTTTCAGAAAAGCATCCAGGCTGGATTTTCGGACATCTAAACTATCCAAGCGCTACAAAAGATAAGATTGCTTTTTCTAATGGATATTTTTTCATCCCCAAAATACTCATACAGGTAAAAGAAAATGAATTGATCATTTCTACCCACGTCAGCAATCCCGATTTAATCTTCAATGAAATAAAAGAAACACCTGTATTAATTGAAGACAACAATTCGGATGTGAAGTTGAATTCAGAAATGAGCAAAGCGGAATATTGCGAAGCCATTAAAGCGGTTAAAGAACATTTACAACAAGGAGACTGTTACGAACTCAATTTTTGCCAGAGCTTTTTTGCAGAACAGGCACAAATAAATCCTTTCCTTTTGTATCAAAATTTGATCAAAGTATCTCCATCTCCTTTTTCTACTTTCTATCGAATCAATGATAAATTCTGTATTTCTGCAAGTCCCGAACGTTTCCTCAAAAAAAAGGGAGATGTATTAATTTCTCAACCGATCAAAGGAACCAGTAAAAGAGACTTAAAGGATACCAAAAAGGATTCTCTGGCCATTCAGTATCTCAAAGAAAGTGAAAAAGAAATCTCAGAAAATGTGATGATCGTAGACTTAGTCAGAAATGATTTAAGTAAAGTAAGTGCAAGAGGCAGTGTTAGCGTAGAAGAATTGATGGGCATCTATTCTTTTCCTCAGGTACATCAGATGATCAGCACCATAACCGGAAAACTGGATGAATCATTTCATTGGACAGATGCAATAGATGCCTGCTTCCCCATGGGGTCTATGACGGGTGCCCCCAAAAAAAAGGTGATGGAATTAATTGCGACGTACGAAAAAACACCCAGAGGATTATTTTCTGGTTCTATAGGATACATAGATCCTTGTGGCGATTTCGATTTCAATGTCATCATCAGAAGTTATTTTTATGATGCTCAATCTGGTTACTTGCTTGTTAAAGCGGGTGGAGGGATTACAATAAAAAGTGATCCGGAACAGGAATACGAAGAATCTTTATTGAAGGTAGAAGTTTTAAAAAAATTACTTGAATCACCCAAATCAGAAAAATGAATAGAAAAGAGTTTCTTCGATTGGCAGGGTTAGCCCCCATGTCGTTTCTGATGGATGCTCCATCTTTTCTCCATGATTTGGCTCAAAATCCAGACGTTTTATTTTTTAGAAAAGGAACCGAAGCCTATGAAAAACTAAGGAAAGGATTCAACAAACGAATTGATAAATATCCAGCGATTATTGCTAAATGCTTCACAGAAAAAGGAGTGATAGAAGCAGTAAAAAAAGCAAAAAAAGAAGGACTGCCCGTTGCGATAAAAAGTGGGGGGCATTGCATGGAAGGCTTTTCAATAAATCAAGAAGGAATGGCAATTAACCTTTCCGAATTGAAAAAAATTGAATGGCTTGATGATCGTACGGTTCAAGTGGGACCCGCTTGCACTTTGTCTGAATTGTATGATGCACTTTTGCCAAAAGGAGTTATCATTCCAGGTGGTTCATGCGCGGGAGTGGCAATTGGTGGATTGGCTTTGGGTGGTGGATACGGATTGTTGTCTAGATCGCTCGGACTCACTTGCGATAGTTTAATCGGACTTAGGATGGTAAATGGGAAAGGAGATTGCATAGATACTAATTCTGACCCTATTCTATTAAAAGCTTGTAAAGGAGGCAACAGCGGAAATTTCGGCGTAGTTACCTCACTGCGTTTTAGGGTTCATGATGCACCCAAATACATGCAAAGCTTCAAATTCAGGTCTTACGCCGTTACGACTCAAAGGGCTTTTATTTTGTTTGAAAATTGGTTTAAGCAAAGTGCAGCTTTGCCCAATCATTGCTTTAGTGCATTTGTTCTCAATCGAAAAACGGCTTACATTTTATTGGTAAATACAGGAAAGCAAACCGAAGCGGTGAATGCTTTTATACAATCATGTAAAAGCGTCAGCGATAAAAGCACACAAAGCATAAAGCAACCCTTGCCTCAAGCCTTAAAAAACTATTACGGAAGGAGAGAACCATTGTATTTTAAAAATGCTTCTGCAGGCTTATATCAGGGGTTTAACGACATCAAAGACAAATTGCCGTCGGTCATTGAAAAAGTAGGAAAATCAAACGGAATGATTTTTCAAATCAATACACTCGGAGGTAAAGTAAAGGATGAAGGTTTTGCTAACTCATCCGTTTTCCCACACAGAAATCTTTTGTTTTTTTCGGAGCTGCAAGTGTACTGGGACAGACCTTCGCAACAGGAAACTGGGTTAAAGGCATTTCAGGAAGTTCAAATGTTGATCAACCCTAAGGGGGATATGCCTCAGTATAGAAACTACCCCGATCTTCGTTTCAAAAATGCACCATCAGTTTATTATGGAGAAAATCATGTTTTTTTACAAACCATGAAAACAAAATACGACAGCGAAAACCTCTTCCGCTACGAGCAAAGTATCAAGGCATAATCCTTAATTCTGTTCAATCAGCCACTTTACACAGGCACTCATTATTTTCGACTTGCTCTCATTGAAGCATAGCATAATATCTTCGGGAAGTGTCAAATTATATTGATTGTGCAGTCGCATCTCTTTATCAAAATCAGGGTTTAATTGTTCAAACATCTGTTTCGAAATTTTCAATTCCTGTATGATGATGTGAGAAATATATTTTCCTTTTATTGATTCTGTTTTCACATTGCCTTTTATGCTTTCCATTTCTGTTTTTCTGTCGTTCCGATTTTGAAAACCAGCAATCGTATTTTCTGTTTCCATTACATAATGTGTGGCTATGAATTTTTTGACATGTTTTCTACTTTCTTCGGGAAGATAGTGTTGTAGCTGCCAGAAATTTCTGCTACTGCTTTCTCGAATGGCTTCATTCACTCTTCCCGCACCTCCATTATAAGCAGCAATAACCAATAACCAATCTTGATATAGCTCGAACAAGTTGTTGAGCATTTTAGCTGCAGCATGTGTGCTGGCAAAAAAATCTCTTCTGTCGTCTCTTTCTTCATTCACGATCAATCCGTAATCTCTTGCTGTTTCGGGCATAAATTGCCAGGGTCCTGCTGCGCCAACCCTACTGGTGGCGGTTGTTTTCAAATGGCTCTCAATCACAGCCAGATATTTCAGTTCATGCGGAAGTTTGTATTGCGACAACACCTGATCTATCATGTCAAAATATATAGCACCCGTTTTCTTTAATTTGATCAATTCGTTACGATGGGCATTTAGGTAGCCCTGCATGAATAGTTCCGCATTCGGATTTACTTGCTTGTCGTATGGAATGGAGGGGTTGTAGCTAAAAGTGGTAAAGAGGTTTTTAAAGCCGAAATTGTTGAATTCTTTGGTGGTAGGCAAGGTATCCTTGATGTAATTGGAATAGGAGCTAGAAAAGGCTTGTAGGTTGCTTGTGTGAGAAAGGAAATAGAACAGAAAGAGAATCAAACAAAAAGGTTTCGAACGAAACCGATAATATGGTTTGATTTCTTTTTCCATTTTGTACTTCTTGGCATAATATCAGTGATCATTCATAAATGGATAGATCTGACATCAATTTTAACAAAGGAAGTTATATAGAGAAACTGAGCGGTCTAATACAATACATCAGCCATTGCATTACGAAAATGAAATGATGATTTTGATAAAAAGATTTGTATCGAGCGACAAGAAAGAAATTCGGAGTAATGATCTATCCGTATCCCATTGGGAGCTGTTCGAGAAGGAGACTTAATTTTTAGAAGCGTCTTTTTCGTTCATGCCTTCCTGGATTTCGTTTTTAACGTTGTTTTTCGCATCGTTAAACTCTCTTATACCTCTACCAACACCGCGCATAAGTTCTGGTATTTTCCTGCCTCCAAAAAACAAAAGGATAGCCAAAAGAACCAAAAGCCATTCGCTGCCACCTGGCAGACTCAATAGGAGAGCAGAAATAAAATTGAAAGTCATAATCTTGTTTTTTGGAGCATAAAGGTAACTCAAAAAACAGTAATAAAAGAAGTTAAAAAACAGATTTCATTTTTGTACTCGATGTGAGTGGGCATAAAAAAAGCAGAAAACGAGTTTCTGCTTTTAAAATATATTGAGGTCTGCTTATTTTGCAGATACCGCCATTCTTTTTTCCTTGATACGTGCGCTCTTTCCACTTCTTTCTCTTTGGAAGTAAAGTTTTGCTCTTCTTACACGTCCAACTTTGTTCAATACAACACTGTCGATGTTCGGACTGTGTACAGGGAAAAGTCTTTCAACACCAACACCATCGCTTATTTTACGAACAGTGAAAGTAGCAGTAGAACCAGTACCTTGACGCTTAATCACATCGCCTTTGAAACTTTGGATACGCTCCTTGTTTCCTTCCTGGATTTTATAATTTACAGTTACGTTGTCACCAGCTTTGAAGTTTGGCAAAGTAGACTGTTTAGTCATTTGTTCATGTACGAAATCAATAGCGTTCATATCATTTCTATTTAAAGGAGAGCAAAAGTAAGCAAAAATGTTTATTCTCCGAAGATTAACCCGAAAAATCTTTAGATTTATTTTCCAGGGGCTGATTATGATCAATATGTGGCCCTTTACCGATAAAGAAGTTTCGTTTCTTCTATTTCACTGTTTATTTATGAGATTGGTCCAATCTACATCAAAATAACACGCTAAAAACGGATGTTTAGATCAATGAAACGCTCAGTCAATGGTTATTCAATCTGCCATTAAGGGGTATGGTTCATAAACAACAAACGTCCCGTTAAGGACGTTTGTAAAGTATTAAAGATCAGATAATCTACTTATCTGGCGATGTTAACCGCTCTTTTCTCGCGTATTACAGTCACTTTAATTTGCCCAGGGAAAGTCATTTCGGTTTGAATTTTTTGAGCAATTTCGAAACTGAGTTTTTCGCTGTCTGCATCAGAAACTTTATCGGCTTCAACAATTACCCTCAATTCTCTACCGGCCTGTATGGCGTATGCTTTCTCTACTCCTCCATATGCCAAAGCCAAGTTTTCAAGATCCTTGATGCGTTGAATATACTGTTGCATAATCTCTCTTCTTGCACCCGGACGAGCACCGCTTATGGCATCACAAGCCTGAATGATAGGAGAGATTACAAATTTCATTTCCATTTCGTCGTGGTGAGCTCCAATTGCATTCACTACAGCTGGATTTTCACCAAACTTCTCGGCAAGTTTTGCACCGAGTAAAGCATGGCTCAATTCTGTTTCTTCATCTGGAACTTTACCAATATCATGAAGCAAACCGGCTCTTTTTGCAAGCTTAGGATTCATTCCCAATTCTGAAGCCATGATGGCACAAAGGTTCGCTGTTTCACGACTGTGCATCAACAAATTCTGTCCATATGATGAACGGAAACGCATTCTGCCGACCATGCGGATCAATTCTTTGTGTAGTCCGTGTATACCAAGTTCCATTGCTGTTCTTTCTCCGATTTCCATAACCTGGTCTTCGAGTTGGCGCTTGGTTTTTTCTACCACTTCTTCAATTCTGGCTGGATGTATACGTCCATCAGAAACCAATCTTTGTAGCGATAGACGGGCAATTTCACGACGCAATGGATCAAAAGAAGATAACACAATCGCTTCTGGCGTATCATCAACAATTAAATCTACTCCTGTAGCTGCTTCGATGGCTCTGATGTTTCTTCCTTCTCTTCCAATGATAGAACCTTTTATTTCATCGCTTTCCAAGTTGAAAACAGTTATAGAATTTTCTATCGCTTGTTCTGCAGCTGTACGTTGAATGGTTTGAATGACAATCTTACGGGCTTCTTTATTTGCCTTTTGTTTGGCATCTTCAATGATTTCTTGCTGTAAAACCAATGCTCTTGTTTCAGCTTCATGTTTCAAACTCTCGATCAATTGAGATTTTGCATCTTCAGCGGAAAGTCCAGCTACTTTTTCTAAACGACGGATATGTTCTTCCTGATGTTTTTCGAGTTCTGTCCTTTTTTGGTTGACAATCTCGGTCTGACGATTCAGATTTTCCTTAATTCCCTCATTCTCTTTTACTTGTTTGTCCAGATTGGATTCCTTCTGGTTGATGCTTTGTTCTTTTTGCTTAAGTCTATTTTCGGATTCACTTAATTTTTGTGTTCTTTGCATTACGTCCCTGTCGTGGTCGGCTTTCATTTGAACAAATTTCTCTTTGGCCTCAAGCATTTTCTCTTTTTTGAGGGTTTCTGCTTGAAATTGGCCTTCTGAAAGGATACGTTGTGCTTCCGATTTAGCGTCTTCAACAATTTTATTGTTGTTTTTTGCAAAAATGAATTTTCCTGCAACAACTCCAGCAATGAGCGCACCTGCGCCTATAATGATGGAAATAGGTTCCATGTTAATTTTTTGTTTTTAACTGATTCTCAATATATTAAGTGTACGATCCTTTTTTGAGTAAAAAGGAGACGGTCAAAGGTATTCATTTTTTTTTAAACTTTTGGGGGCTGTTTGGGCGGCTTGTTTATACAAAACCTAAATCAAGCTTCATCCAATATTAGAGTGCTTTTGATATTTGGTCCTCCATTTTAGCCAATTGTTTGGAGAGCTCTTCTATTGTTGCAGTAGAATTTTCTAGATTGGCGTTTTGTGTTGCATACCATATAATAACCATCGCTATATAGTCTTGCATGTCTTTTCCTGAAAACTGGGTCTTGAATTCAATGATTTTGTCGTTGATTAGTTTTACCGTCTTGCGCACAGTCTCTTCATCCTCCCTACCCGTTTTAATTCGGTAAGTCCTGTCGGCAATGGTGATATTTACGGGAATCATTTCTTCTTGCATGACTTATCTATTCGCTTAGCAGAGCTATGCATTTATCAACTTCTTTAATATACTTACCAATTACTTGTTCCAATGCCTTTCGATCTGTTTCATTCATATCTCCCGCACCTGATTTGAGCAGCAATTGCTGCTCCTCGAGCATTTTCACTTTTATGTGATTTTTTTCGAGTTCAGATTTAAGATTGCGTATGGTTTCCTCTTGCTGTGTGCATTTCGTTTGCAGCGCAGAAAAATTGCGCAGCAGTAATTGCAGTTTGCGATTGATGTTTACGATATGGTTTTCCAGCAATTTCAAATTCTATTATTTGCGAATTTCGGCGCCTATTGTTTTTTCGTAACTGAGAATTATTTTATCCATAAACCCGTCAATCTCTTTGTCGGTAAGGGTTTTGTGTTCATCCCTAAAGGTAAAGCTCATGGCCATAGATTTTTTATCTACACCCAATTTATCACTTTCAAACACATCAAACAATGAGACAGCGTTTAATGAATCAATTTTCTGTGTTAAAGCTATCTTTTCAAGTTCAGAATAGGAAACCTTTTTTTCCACCACCAGCGCCAGATCTCGGGTTACTGCAGGATATTTCGACCATTCTTTGAATGATATGGGTTTAACTTTTGAAGCAAACAATTCATCTGCCAAAATATCTACATAGAATACCGGTTGTTTGATGTCAAATTTTTTCAACAAAGTGGCATCAATTTCTCCTAAACGAGCAATGGTTTTTTGTCCCTGTTTTAGGAAAATGCATTGAGAAAAAGGCAATTCTTTTTCTGTTGTTGCACTGAATTTTACGACACCGCAATTTCTCAATAGGTTCACTGCCAATCCTTTAAGATAATAAAAATCAGCTTTTTTGCCTTTGTTGCCCCAGAATGGCTCCGCGACATTCCCGGTAAGATAAATGGCAAGATGGTTTTCCTCAAAAATATGTCCGGATGATGCCTTTTGATAGGTTTTGCCGAATTCAAAGAAACGCAAGTCGTTGTTTTTGTGGTTTAAGTTATGAGTGATTACTTCTAATCCACTCTGAACCATCTCTGGTCTCAGCATATTCAGGTCTGCACTCAAACTGTTCATCATAATTACTGAACGATCCAATACATCTGGAGTGTAATATTTCGCATTGGTGATGCTGTTCGTAAATATCTCTTGAAAACCGATTCCGCAAAGTTGACCGGCCAGTTTTTCTTTAAGGTTACTTGCGATTTGATTTGATTGTGAAGTTGGAATGAAAGAAAACGAATCATTCACCGGAATTTGATCCAATCCATCTATACGAATAATCTCTTCCACTATGTCTGCCTGAAATTGGATGTCTCTTTTTGATGTGGGAACAACCAATGTTATGCTTTCTTCATTTTCTGTTTCGATGGTAAATCCGAGTGCATGTAAAATGGATTTTACGGCAACAGCATCATATTTTTTACCGCTCAACTTGTTGAGATAGGCCCAATGAAACGTGATTTTTGTTTTTTGAACCGGAGTAGGATAGTGGTCAAATATCGTACTGGAGATTTGTCCACCCGCAATTTCGAGAATCAGACTTATGGCTCTTTCTAGAACAGCAAGTGATTGTTCGATGTCTACTCCTTTTTCAAATCGGGTTGAAGCGTCTGTTCTTAAATCGTGGTGAAGTGCGGCTCTTCTGATTGTTTTTGGATCGAAGCAGGCAGTTTCAAGAAAAATATTTTTTGTTTCTGATGTTACGCCACTTTCAATACCCCCATAAACCCCGGCAATACACATGGGATCTTTTTCGTCGCAAATCATCAATTCATGTCCGTTCAAGTTTCTTTGTTTTCCGTCCAAAGAGGTGAAAGGCGTTTGAGCATCCGCTGTTTTTACGATTATTTTATTCCCTTTTATTTTATCCGCATCAAACGCATGTAGGGGTTGTCCGGTTTCGTGTAAGATGAAATTGGTGATGTCTACAATGTTGTTGATGCTCTTTACGCCAATGCTGTTCAATCTGGTTTTAAGCCAATCTGGACTTTCTTTGATGGTAATTTCTGAGAGGTATATTCCACAATATCTTGGACAGGCTTCTGTGTTTATTATTTCAACGTTTGGCGAAGGCAGTCCGGCTTTTGTGGTGTATGTGGCATCGGGTTTGTGAGCGGATAAGTTTTGATTGTTGTGGTAGCTCAAATAAGCGCATACATCTCGGGCTACCCCACGATGACTCATGGCGTCCATTCTGTTGGGGGTCAATCCGATTTCGTAGATGTAGTCGGTGTCGAGTTTGAACACTACGGAGGCGGGTGTACCTGCAGTATACGAAGGGTCTAAAACGATAATGCCACCATGGTCGTTGCTCAAACCAAGTTCATCTTCGGCGCAAATCATTCCTTCACTCTCGGCACCTCGGATTTTCGCTTTTTTCAACGTGATGGGTTTGCCTGTTGAAGGATAGATTGTCGTGCCAGCAAGTGCAACAACTACTTTTTGTCCGGCAGCAACATTCGATGCGCCGCAAACGATATTCAAGGGTTTATCTTTACCAACATCAACGGTAGTAAGTTTCAATTTATCGGCTTCGGGATGTTTCTCACAGGTGAGCACTTCGCCCACGAAAACACCTTGAAGACCGCCTTTGATGCTTTCCTTTTTTTCCATTTGCTCCACTTCCAATCCAATGGAAGTAAGAATGTGAGACAATTTTTCAGGTTCGATCTGTGTTGGCAAATAATCTAATAGCCATTGGTAAGATATCGTCATGTATCAGTGTAAATTGTTTGCAAAGATAGTTTTTTACCATCCAATCAGGTGTAAAAATCAAATACTCAATCACGTTGATTAAAAGAAAATTTTGACAGCGCAAAAACAAATTTTATATTAAAAACGTGTAAAAAAAATCATGGCAAGGTAAAACCAACGAAAATAAGTAGTTTTATAGTCGACTTTGTTGGTAAATCTGTGCAAAACCCTGTGGAAAACCTCTTCTATTTGTGAATAGGCGTTAATTGAGTGTGGATTAATTATTGTGAATCTCATTTACGCGTTATCGGTTTTCATTCATTGGGTTTTTGAATTTACCTTAGACGTCCGCTTTTCATTCATCATTTTATCATTTTACCAATGGATTTGACCAATTTCAATAAGGACAGAAATAGATTAAGAAAGAAACCATCGCCGGATTTGGGTGGTTTGGTTTTTGGAAAAGTACCTCCGCAGTCGAGAGAATTGGAAGAGGCCATTTTGGGTGCGATAATGTTAGAAAAGTCTGCATTCGGAATCGCAGCCGAAATTTTGAAGCCAGACTGCTTTTATTTGGAAGCCCATCAACGAATTTTTAAGGCGATGCAAGGCTTAGACAATAAGGGAATGCCCATCGATTTGCTTACCGTAGTAGAAGAACTTAGATTTCGGGAAGATCTAGAGTTTGTAGGAGGGCCCTATTTTGTTACCAAGCTTACCAACTCCGTAGTTTCTTCCGCCAACATCGAATCGCATGCCAGAATTGTGGTACAGAAATTCATTCAAAGAGAACTGATCCGAATCAGCGGAGAGATCATTGGAGAAGCCTACGAAGACAGCACCGATGTATTTGATATGTTGGATTCTGCCGAAGGAAAATTATTCGAAATCACAAACAATCACCTTAGAAGAAATTTTGATAAAATTGATGCGGTATTGGTAAACACCATAAAGCGAATCGAAGACTTAAGAAACCAGGAAGATGATATTACGGGAGTGCCAACAGGATTTCCTTCATTGGACAGGGTTACCTATGGTTGGCAGAACAGTGATTTGGTCATCCTAGCTGCGAGACCATCCGTGGGTAAAACAGCTTTCGCGCTTAATCTCGCCCGCAGTGCCGCCCTCGATCCCGTAAAGCCAACAGGGGTTGGATTCTTCAGTTTGGAGATGAGCAGTACCCAACTTGTACAGCGTATACTCAGTGCCGAGAGTGAGATCATGTTGGAGAAAATTTCCAGAGGAAAACTAGAGGAGTACGAAATGAAGCAGCTTTACAAAAAAGGAATCGAACGATTAAACAAAGCACCTATTTACATAGATGACTCCGCAGCACTGAACATATTCGAACTCAGAGCCAAATGCAGGAGATTGAAAAACAAGTACAACATCGGATTGGTCATCATAGATTATTTACAATTGATGAGTGGAAGTGCAGACCGAAATTCGAACAGAGAGCAAGAAATCAGCAAGATTTCCAGAGATTTAAAAAGTCTGGCCAAGGAGCTTAACATTCCCATCATTGCCTTATCTCAATTGAGTCGTGAAGTGGAAAGAAGAAAAGAGGGCAATAAAATGCCGCAGTTGAGTGATTTGAGAGAATCAGGTGCCATTGAGCAGGATGCCGATATGGTAATGTTCCTGTACAGACCCGAATACCACGATATCAATCAAAATGAGAATGGGGAGAGCAATAAAGGGGAAACCCATGTAAAAATCGCCAAGCACAGAAATGGTAGTTTGGAAACCATCAAACTCAAAGCTTTACTTCACATCCAGAAATTCATAGAAGAAGAAAACCAGGACTTCAGTTTTGGGGATTTGCCGCCAGAGGGAAATTGGAAATCATTCAAACAAAACAGCTCGGGTAACGGTAACGATCAGGCGAAGATGTACATCCAAAAAGGAAGTAGGATGAATGAAGATGAATTTGACGACAATAATCCTTTCTAGATTTCCAACACCATGAATTTACCTTTATTTTATCAGCACAATCTAGACTTGCAATCTCCCGTTTTTGATTTGGATGAGGATGCATCAAGGCATGTTGTTCAGGTATTGAGGATGCAGAAAGGAGAACGGATTCAACTAACGGATGGTAAGGGCAGCATGATGGTAGCTGAGATAGAAGAGGGACACAAAAAAAGTTGTACGGTAAAAAAAATAAGTCTTGAGTATAAGTCAACTTCGAATCGACGAATCACAATAGCCATTTCGCCTGTTAAGAATACGAGTAGATTTGAGTGGTTTTTGGAGAAAGCTACGGAGATGGGGGTTTACGCCATCATTCCGCTTATTTGCAAAAGAACCGAGAAACAACATTTCAGAAAAGACAGGATGCAATCCATTTTAACGAGTGCGATGCTTCAATCTAAACAAGCATATCTTCCGCAGTTGTTCGAACCAACTGTTTTCGCTCAAGTTTTTACAAGCGCGAATCAAAAAATAAAATGCATTGCCCATTGCGAAGAAGGAAAAGAAAAAAATCCATTTCGTTCCATTTGTACAAATGATGAGGTGATAATCTTGGTGGGGCCGGAAGGGGATTTTACCCCAGAAGAAATAGAATTGGCCATCAACCAAAATTTCATACCGGTTTCATTGGGCGCAACAAGACTTAGAACAGAAACCGCTGGTGTAGCAGCCGCAGCCTTATTTTGTATCTGATTTGGTTTCTTCTTCTTCTGGCAAAACAGGTTCATTTAATACCACCACTCTTTTCTTTGCCATTCTGTTTCTCATCACCATATTCAAAACTTCTACGGTAAAAGAGAATGCCATTCCAAAATAGATGTAGTTTTTTAGATGCAAACTTTCAGCTTGATGAGGATCCCAACCTTCTATGATTAAGCTCAATCCAATCATCACTAAAAAGGAAAGGGCTAGCATTTTTAATGTGGGATGTTGATGAATGAATCCGGAAATTTTGGGGCTATAAATAAACATGATGATCATGGCAATGACAACTGCGATAACCATGATTTCGACATGCTTTGCAGTACCTCCTGCGGTGATGATGCTGTCGAAAGAAAATACAGCATCGATGAGTAAAATTTGTCCAATGGCATTGGCTAAACTTATCGTTGTTTTTTTCTTTGTATCTACATTCGGGTCTTCACCCTCTAGTTTTTCATGAATTTCCATTACCGATTTATAAATCAAAAATATACCACCAGCCAACATAACCATACTTGCTAAATCGAATCCTTTACCCCAAACCGTTATTAAATGATTTCCTTTTTGTTTGAGAAGCCAACTTAATCCAAATAGGAGTAAGATTCGACTCATCATCCCGGTAATCATCCAAAATTTTCTTGCTTTATTTTCTTCTTCCTCCGTTTTAAGGCGGTTCATGATGATGGATACAAAAATCACGTTGTCTATGCCTAAAACGATTTCCAGAACGATTAAAATAATCAAACTGATTAAGCTCTCTGAGGTAAGTAAATGACTCATTTTATTTGTGTTTCAGGGTATGTATGATTTTTTTAACGATCCCGGGTCCGACGTAGATAAAGCCCGTCCAAACTTGAATTAGTGTTGATCCGGCTTTCATTTTCTCCTTGGCATCATCACCATTGAAGATGCCACCACTTCCGATGATAAAAATATGAGGAGACAATTTCTTTACCTTTCTAATAAGTGTTGTGCTTTTGTTCATTACGGGTTTACCAGACAATCCTCCGGCGCCTATTTCGTTGATTCTAGCATCAGAAGTATGCAATCCCGAACGGTCTATTGTGGTATTGGATATGATTAAGCCGTCGATTTTAACTTCCTCAAAAAGATCGACGATGTCGTTGACTTGTTCTTCTTCTAAGTCTGGTGCAATTTTTAACAGGATGGGCTTGGGCTTATCTTTTTGAGCGTTGTGTTGATTGAGTTTAGTGAAAATGATTTTCAAGCTGTCTTTGTCTTGCAAGGCTCTGAGGCCCGGGGTATTCGGACTCGACACATTCACTACAAAATAATCGACGTAATCGAATAGCTTTAAAAAGCAGGTTTCATAATCTTTCCAGGCATCCTCGTTGGGTGTAATCTTGTTTTTACCGATGTTTCCTCCGATGATCAAATCGGAATTTGAATGCTGAGCTCTCCAGTTTTTCAATCGATTGGCAATCAGGTCTACGCCATCGTTGTTGAATCCCATTCTATTGATCAGTGCCTTATCTTCTGGCAATCGAAACAATCTTGGTTTTTCATTTCCTTCTTGGCCAATTGGGGTAACGGTTCCAATTTCTACAAATCCAAATCCCAGGCATTCGAGCTCGGTTAAGTAAACCGCATTTTTATCAAATCCGGCACCCAGTCCTACTGGATTAATAAACGGAATACCTAGAGCGGTAACGGGATATTTGCGTTGATAAATAAATTTCATGCAGGTTCTCAATGCCTTAAATCGGCATAAAAAACGAATAAAATTCATCGAGAAGTAGTGTGCTTTCTCTGGATCAAATCTAAAGAAGATAGAACGGATGATGGTATACATTTCACTGCGAAAATAAGACAGATTCTTATAATCGAGGGGCAACTTGATTATAATTCGTGCTTAAATGTAAAACGACAATCAAAAGTTAGGAACAATCTGGTTTGAGTAGATTGGTTCAGATGGATGGATTGTAATGAAGGGGTTTAAGCGTTATTCGAATTCCTTGGGTTTGTGAGAAGCGTAGTCTTCGTCGTAAGAAACAAAAAAGCGCATGTATATCACCCGGCTCAAACGCATCATCCAGGGTTGAAGTAAGATGAGTACAACAGCATTGATGCCCAACCACCAAAGAACCCGATTGTCTTCGGAGGAAATGCCGATTAAAACCCACCAAGCCACGAAAGTGCTGGTAGAAATCGCAACAGCCAGCGCATAGCTAACATATCCGGTGCCGTACCAAAACCCTTGTTCCATCTCATATTTTTGGTGACAAACGGAGCAATTCTCATGCATATCAAAAATATGTTTTAGGGATAGTTTTCGATAAGCATTGGAATCTTTGAACATTTTTCCTCTTCTGCAACGAGGGCAGCGCATACCGAAAATACTGAGGAAATAATTGGGCTTTTTATTCTTGGTTTCCATATTACAAAGATACCAACCTTAAGGGAACTGCATGTAACTTTGGTTACATAGGCTTATGCTATGTCTCTTTTTCGCTCTCCAATTTGCTGCCTCCACATAGCATAATACAAACCTTTATCATCTAACAATTGTTGATGATTTCCGGTTTCTGCGATCTTGCCTTGTTCCAACACGTAGATTCTGTTGGCATGCATGATGGTGCTGAGTCGGTGTGCAATCAGAATCGTAATTTGTTCATGAGCGCCTGATACTTCAACAATGGTATTGGTAATTTCTTCTTCTGTTATGGAATCTAGGGCAGAGGTAGCTTCATCAAATATCAAAATTCTGGGTTTTCTCAACAGCGCACGAGCGATGGAAATTCTTTGTCTCTCTCCTCCGCTTAGCTTCAGTCCACCTTCTCCAATCACAGTGTCTAAACCTTTCTCGGCTCTGGATAACAAACCTGTGCAAGCTGCTTTCTGCAAGACTTCTAAAAGGTCTTTTTCAGTCGCTTCGGGATTAACAAACATGAGGTTCTCTCTGATGCTGCCACTGAACAAATTCGTTTCTTGTGTTACAAATCCAATTTGTTTTCTGAGGTCATCGAACTGAATCTCATTTTCATCCAGTCCATTGTATTTGATTTTTCCGGCTTGAGGTCTGTATAAACCTACAAGCAATTTCATGAGCGTAGATTTTCCGCTGCCGCTGGGGCCAACAAAGGCGATGGTTTCTCCTGAGTGTACTTCGAAGCTGATATTCTCTATGGCCTTATGTGAAGCTGTTCGATGTTGAAACTCAACTTGGTCGAAGCTGAGGTTGTTGATTTTGTCGAGGGTTACGGGTTTAGATGGCTGAGCTTCCGGACTTTTTTTCATTAAAGTGTCGAAGTTTTGTAATGAGGCTTCTGCTTCTCTGTAAGACAAAAGGATATTGCCTATTTCTTGTAAAGGTCCAAATACGAAGAACGAAAAAATTTGCATGGTTACCAATTGTCCGGCATCCATCTCCCCACCAAAAATCAACCACATCAGAATAAACAAGATTACCTGGCGAAGTGTGTTTACCAGGGTACCTTGAACAAAACTGATGCTTCTTATTTTCTTTACTTTTTTCAACTCCAAGCCTAAAATCTTGAACGTGTTTTTATTTAATCGTTCAACCTCTTGATTCGTGAGTCCCAGACTTTTAACCAACTCAATGTTCCGCAAAGATTCTGTTGTAGATCCCGCAAGGGCGGTGGTTTCTCCAACTATTTTTTTCTGAATGGCTTTAATTTTTTTGGAGAGTCTATTGGTTATCCATGACAATAGAATTATCCCAATCAAATACGCAACAGGAATTCTCCAATTGATAAAAACCGCAGCATATACAAATACGAAAATGATGCCGATTAGAATCCCAAAAAGTATGTTGATAAAATTGATCATGAATTTTTCAACGTCCGTTCTTACTTTGGTTAATATGGATAATGTTTCTCCGCTTCTTTGATCTTCGAAATCTTGGTAAGGGAGTTTCATCGCATGTTTTAATCCGTCGGTAAATACAGTAGCTCCAAATTTTTGAATCACCAGGTTTAAAAAATAGTCTTGAAATGCTTTTGCAATTCGGCTAACCATGGCAACGGAGATCGAAAAAATCAAAATATAAAAAACGCCTAACTCTAAATAAGTTTTATTGTTTCTCAAAGTGGTTTGGTAACCCCAAAAAAAATGATTTTGAGTAAATGCTCCAGGATTGGATTTATAATCGCCTGCAAGATTCACAAGCTTACCAAGTAGAATCGGATCTACGAGTGAGAATCCGATATTGATGCCAGCCATGAGTAAAGTAAAAGCGACAAGCCATTTGTGTGGCTTAAGATAATGCAGCAGTATTTTCATTTGGGGGTTGTTTCTTTATTTGCATGTCAAATTTCGGTTATTTTATTCGATTGGTCCACTAAATTTGATCTGCGCTAGATTACTCACCCCAATGTTCTCGATCTAAGCTACGATATTGAATGGCCTCGGCTAAATGCTCTGTTTTTATTGACTCGCTGTCTGAAAGGTCTGCAATGGTTCTACTAACTTTTAATATCCTGTCGTATGCTCTGGCAGAGAGATTCAATTTTTCCATTGCTTTTTTGAGTAGCAATTGAGCTGTATCATCAATGACACATATTTTTCGCAACATACTGCTGCTCATTTGTGCGTTAGAAAATACGCCTTCATGATTGGTATATCTTTTCGTTTGAATTTCCCTCGCTTTTACCACTCTTTTTCTTACATCCTCACTTTTTTCTGATGGGGCAGCTGATTTA
>JBDLUO010000055.1:0-5157 GCA_039805285.1 Bacteroidota bacterium | reverse complement strand
GTTTGCTGCACTTCAGGCACGGTATTTTCTATTGCGGTAGATACAACGACCAAATCCAAGTGAGACCCAATTCCTGAGCCATCTTGAGGAAAACAACGAACGCCTTCCAGTTCCAACTTTTCTCTTATTTCATTTGATGAATCTGTTTGAAAATAGCGGTCGCTGCCACTTACCTCTTTACCCATACCAGAAAGGTATTGAGCCAAAGCGCTCATGCCCGTACCGGCAACACCGATAAAAAAAACGCGTTTTACCTGATCTAAGGATGTGATGGTTGGCAGCATGAATGGATGTGAATTTGAAAGTAAAAATAATACAAACTCTGCTTCATCCCTTATTAAATGTCTATCTGAATGTCATCGAAAGATTTGTTGAAATCATATTGCAAATCTTCATGCATTTCTTGAATGCATTTTTTTAATTTTTTCAACAATGCATAATACATGTTTTTCAACACGGTGCTTTTGCTGAGTTGAGATTGAAAACGAGCGAGATTTTTCAACAACTCAATATATAACTCTGCAGCAGTGGTTTCTTTACCACTGTATCGTATATATTTTTCTGTGCGTCTAATGATTTTTCTTACCGACTTTTTGAGCAGATACACATTGGAATCGTTGATGTTGCTGAAATTTTCGACAATTTCTTCTTTGATGTAGGAGATAAATTGATCTTCGTCTTGCGCTTCAAAAAGAAGGTAAGTAAGCAACTCTTTATTTTCCAGCTTAAAGCGTGCCAATCTTAGGCACAAAGCCGTAAGCTCAGGTGCTTCGAGATCCAGTAGTGCAGACTTAATATCCTTGGAGGATGCCGATTTCATTGAAATGGAAGTAAATTAAAAATCCAATTTACATCTTATTTCAACATATGTACATGCGCGAAGCTATTATTGGAGCGATTTTGAAGCAGAAGCAATCTTTTTTCCATTTTGATACAGATTCATGGTGTAATTTCCGGCTGTAAGCAAATCTGCAGGTACTTCAAAATTCAATACCCTAGATTCACCTCTGTAGCAATTGAACTTTACTTTATAAGAATAAATTTTTCTGCCTTCTTCTGTTTCAAAAGTTCCCGTATCCCAAGAAGATGCTGATTTTAATACTTTACCGTCGGGCTGTAAAATGACTACCATTATTTCTCCGCTTGCATCTTTAGAGAGGTTATTCTGAATTTCAAAAGAACCGGCCATTCTCATAGCTTCTGTAGAGATTGAAGTTTCTGTTGATCCTGTTTCTTCTGAAAAAGCCGTTAATGAAGGCGAAGAGAAAGTCATCATTCCTTCTGGCTTGCTGTTAGGATCAATTTGAGGCAAAGGAATGGTTGCTGTATTTGACGAATCAGAATATGCATCCGGATTCACAACAACTGGATCGGATGGGTACGAGATGGCGGCTAACTGTCGAAGCAATTCTGCCAATCTTTTGTTTTCTCTCTGTATCGCGATGTTTTGCTTTTTAAGCTCATCCACTCTCCGCTGTAATTCCTGAATTTTTTGTTGTGCAATTCTTAATCCATCCGGATTTTGAGGATTTGCCAAAAGAGCGGTAATGTCGTCGCGCAAACGATTCATCTCCTCCAGCTTAAATGTAATGTCGAGCTTTACAGAATCTGCACGAGAAATAACCAAATCAAGAGAATTCAGGTTATTGAGCGCATCATTGTATAAATCATTTAAAGAATCTACACTCAAAAGCTTTGCTGTGGTTGAATCTGAAATTACAGCAGTACCAGGCTTGGTGTTTTGTTTTCCTTTATTGTAGCCCCAGGTCCAAAGTAAAAAAAGGGACACAACAATAAGTAACATTGAAACAATCAACAACAAAATGGATTTAGAATCTCTCATAGCCTTTATTATATTATTCTTAGGTAAATGATTTTAAACGGACGCCTTATTTTTGTTCTGCAATGGCCTGACTAACATAAGCACTAATCCAACCCACTTGTCCGTTTTTAACAAAATAGAACTGCTTTTTTTCGTGAACGCCTTCAAATTGTCTCATGATTTTCAATAGAAGACCAATACCCGACATCAGTGCACGTTGATCGAAGACCTTGTTTACTTTTCGGATTTCGTTTCCGATCATTTTCTTATCCAGACTAGGATCAGACAATCCTTTTACAATCGCTGAATCAGAGACAGACAAATAGTTTTTGTAAATCTTTTCACTAAGCTTTACCACATCATCATAGATAACAGGCACAACCGGATTTTCCGCAAGCTCAGGATAAATTAAAGTTGATGCGGCCCAAGCAATACCCCCACTAAAAGCGATGTTATCACTCATGTTGTAAGCGTTGCTGACATTTACAGCATAGGTTATTTCCTCTTCTGCCGGACCAGCCAAAACACGTTGCATCTGACGAGAGAAATTCACCAAGGTTTTATCATCATCCAAACGCTTTTCGGTTGCATTGGAAATGCTTTTTGTACCCCATGTTAGCTGAAATAGACTGAAATCTTTTGTATTCCCCGATGGAAAGTATCCCCCTTTTGTATTACCGCTCCCGATGTCTATAAGAAAAGTGGTGTAGCGTTTAGAGGAAGGCACAATACCCAAATGAGATAAGCGAGCTTCATCGATTACATCTATTGGCTCAACCTTTCTGTTGGGCTCATTGATGGCCAATCGGAAAGAGTCTGCCATGTTTCCAATCATTGACACCTTATTTTCACGGTCTGCAACAGCCTTTACCCCGCTACTAAAAACAACAAAAATTCTATTTTCAGGAATTTGATACTGCTTATTTGCGGTTTCATACAATCCTGTTAATCCTAGTAAGGTATTGCGAAAACTCTCTTTCGAAAAAGTGATGAAATCTGTATTTACAGATGTGTCTTTTAGGATTTTGAAGTTACCGTTTTTTAAACCGCTACCGGTTACTTCAATAACACTCATCTTGACACCTTTGGATCCAACTTCAATTCCAGCATAGGTGTTTACGCCTTTGATTTTGATTCTCAAACTGGTTTGAGCAAACAGCTGGACAGAAGAGAATGCAACAAAGAAAAGAATGGACAAGGGGGTACGGAGAGGGATTCGGGTTAGCATTTTAGTTCATTTAAATGATGTAATCGGGGGACTAAAATACACAGCTAGACCGTAATTTCCACATTTTTTGAAGAAAAGTTTTGACAAATTTATAAATAAATCACAATTAATTGATTATTAATAGATTGTGGTATTTATCTCAACTTTATATCTACTATTGATGTATAATCACCTTAGTTATTCTATCTCCTTGTTTGATTTGCTCAATCAAATCTAACCCTTCTACGATTCTACCAAAGCAAGTATGAACACGGTCTAAATGAGCCGTTTGCGCCCGGCTATGACAAATGAAAAACTGAGAACCTCCGGTATTAAAACCACGATGCGCCATCGACAAAACGCCTTTATCATGAATCTGCTTTGTGCCAGAAGTTTCGCATGGAATAGAATACCCAGGTCCGCCTGATCCACTGCCATCCGGACAACCCCCTTGGGTTACAAATCCCGGAATCACCCTGTGAAAAGAAAGTCCATCGTAGTACCCAGACAATGCAAGCTTTTTAAAATTAGCTGCAGTTCCTGGGGCATCATCATCATATAATTCAAATTGAAGAACTCCATTCGACAATACCATTTCTCCAGTAGTTAGTTTCATAATCTTTATTTTCTTTTGTGTTTAATAGAACGCGAAGTGTTTATTCCAGAAGAGCGAGTTTAGGCCTTGGGATATCAACTATTTTTAGGTTTATGAGAATTGAAGTAAGAATGAGTAATTGAAGAATTTCATCTTCTGCCATACTAGAATCTTACCCCTATTATTCTTTGATGCTTAGCCAACCAAAACAAGAATAGATTTTATGATACCAATTCAATAGTTGCGTTGATATTGCGATCATTAATGGCATCACATTGAGGTTTCAATTTTTCGAATGAATCTTTTTTTACGGCATACTTCCCTTTGAAATGAATGAGCATGGCGCATTGTTCGGCTTGCTCTTTATCGTGCCCACAGATTTCTATGAGTGTTTCGATAACCCATTCAAACGTATTTACATCGTCATTCCAAACCAACAGACTATGCGGCGCAACGGTTTCCGTTAACACATCTATATCTTCTTGCTCTTGGTATTTTGGTTTGATATTCATGATAAAAGCAATTTTTTGAATTGATACACGGTATAGATTTCTATACAAAAAACAAAATTAGCCGAAATGATACATGAATAAAAATGAAACCCTGAAATAATTATTTACTTTTTTTTCTGAAAGATTTTGATGGAATGATAAAATCCCTATCTTTGCCATCCAATAAAACGGAAAGGGAGCATAGCTCAGTTGGTTCAGAGCATCTGCCTTACAAGCAGAGGGTCCGCGGTTCGAGCCCGTGTGCTCCCACAAAAAAAACCTCACTAAAACGGTGAGGTTTTTTTATTATATTATTCAGAGCATCCCGACGAAGTCGGGAGTGTCCGTGGTTCGAGCCCGTAACGATACATCGGCACAGGTCGTGCTCCCACAAAAAAAACTCACTCAAAAAGTGAGGTTTCTTTATTTTATACATGAATTATTTCTACATCATCTTCTCCGCTTCTGTTAATAAATACTATATCGGGCACACCTCAGATTCTCTCGACGAAAGAATCAGAAAACACAACTCCAATCATGAGGGAGTCACCGGTGGAAGTGGAGATTGGAATTTGATGTACCATGAAGTTTTTCAAACAAAAAGTGAAGCATACTCCAGGGAAAGACAAGTGAAATCTTGGAAAAGCAGAAAGGCAATAGAAAAGTTAATCGAAAAAACATAGCTTATCAGAGCATCCCGACTTCATCGGGAGGGTCCGCGGTTCGAGCCCGTGTGCTCCCACAAAGAAAACCTCACTCAAACGGTGAGGTTTTTTTATTGTATTATTCAGAGCATCCCGACGAAGTCGGGAGTGTCAGCGGTTCGAGCCCGTAACGAATGTGCTCCTAAAAAGATTCACTCAAAAAGTAAGGTTTTTTATTTTACCTATGAGTAACTTATACATCCTTTTCTCTACTACACTCAACAAGTATTACGTTGGACATACTGCCGACGAGATAACCGAACGAATAAGAAAGCATAATTCCAATCATAAGGGCTTCACAGGCGGCCGGGGTGATTGGACTTTAGTTTATCAGGAAC
>JBDLUO010000054.1:0-9374 GCA_039805285.1 Bacteroidota bacterium | reverse complement strand
TGAAAAAGGTTTTGGTAAAAAAGCCATGTGGTGGGGAATCATGGCGCAAAGCATTCCGGACATAGATTTCATTGCATCCATATGGATGGATATACCTTCTGCCATGCTTGCACACAGAGGGTTTACCCATTCTATTTTTTTTGCTGTTTTAATTATACCGTTATTTTCTATTGTTGCGGAGCGCTTACATAGACCTCACAACATTCGTTTTCAGAAATGGGTATTGTTTTTCGCGACAGCTATTTTCATTCATATTTTCATTGACGCATTCAATTCATACGGTGTAGGTTGGTTCGAACCATTCAGTAATCAAAGAATTTCTTTTAATACCCTTTATGTTGCAGACCCTTTTTTTTCTATCATTCCCCTTTTGTCAGCTATTTTCTTATTTATTTCTAATGCGCACCACTTAAAAAGAGGTTTAATTTGGCGGTTGGGATTAATCATTCCTCTTTTTTATTTAGGATATTCTGTATTTAATAAGTTTCAAGTGATTAAACAGATAAACAGCGCTGCTTCGATTGAAGCCAATAGAGATAAGATTGTCTATATAACACCGGCGCCTTTTCAACATTGGTTATGGTATGTCGTCATAAAAAAAGACAGTGGTTTTTTAGTTGGCTATCATTCAGTTTGGAATTCAAATGATACAATTTCATTGAAATATTATTCACAAAATGTGAGGTTCGTTAAAGAAATAGATAATCACGAATCATTGCAACGTCTGATACGTTTTTCTCAAGGGTTCTACATATTGAATCAAGACAATCAAAATGTAGTTTTTAGCGACCTGAGATTTGGACAGATCCTAGGATGGAAATATCCTTCAAACCCTTTTGTTTTTAATTTTAACCTAAAGCATAGCGAGAACAATGAATTGCTAATACAGCGGGGAAGAATGTCTGGCTGGAACAGCCGAGAATGGTTGGATTATTATAAAATTGTCTTTGACTTTCCTTTAGAACGTTTAAAATAAAAAGTCGTAAATCGGAGCACCCAAACCAGAAAAAAATAACACAACCATCTGTAAAATTGTACCAGAGGATTGTGTTTAATTCTATTTTTACTGACTTTGATTTTGGTGCAATCGTTTTCAATTATGGATTTCATTTCCGATCGTACCGATCTGCAAAATTCTTTATCGAAAATATCTACATTACATTCAATGCTTACATAAGTACTGAGGTTGTTCATGTTATAAGACCCGATTGTCATCCATTTTTGATCGCATATAGCCAACTTTCCATGAAGAATGTTTTTTTGATATTCATATATTTCAATCTTATGTCTGAATAGCCAATCATAAAGCCATCTTTCTGCATGTTTTGAAATGGTTATGTCTGATCGTCCTGCCAGTATGACTTTAATGTTTACTCCTCTTTCTGCGGCTCTAATAATCGCCCTCCTGATGGTTTTTCCGGGTAAAAAATAACTGCATAATATTACAATTTCATTTTCTGCATTTCTAAACATTTCCAAATAACTGAGTGAAATTTCATTTAAATGTTTTGTCCAGTCGTTTCTCCTAACTCTTACTTTTGAATTTCCATATTTGTTTTTATCTGGTTCAACATGTTCAATTCCAAATTCAATTTTCTCTTTATTCTGCCACCAGCTTTTACAATATTTTGAAATGTCACTAACAGCATTTCCTTTTATTTCAATTGCGTAATCAAGCCATGCTTTCTGAGTTAAGATATCATTGTATCTGTCTGCAATATTTATGCCGCCAACAAGTGCAGTGTGATTATCGAAAACGCAAATTTTTTGGTGCAATCTTCTTCCAAAATAATATGATTTACCACTAAAGAAAGGCTCGAAAAAATGAATGTAAACTCCAGCTTGTCTTAATCTTTTTAAATTTTCATGAGATATGGAAGATGCTATACCATCTAAAAGCAAAAATATTTTACATTGTCTTTTTGAAGCTTCTATCAGTTCTTCAATGATTTCCATACCTGTTTGATCATCCTTGAAGATATATGCATGAATCATTATTTCCAGCTTGGAAATCCTTATGTTGTATTTTAATAAATCAAAATAAGTTTTTCCACTGTGAATCAGTTTTACTGCATTGTTTTCCCAATAGCCATTTGTGAGCATGTAATCATTGTTTCATTTTGATCTGATATCAGTATACAAATATTTGTTCTTGACAATATTCTAAAGGATTGCTTGATTTTGGTACGATGATGCTAAGTACACCATCTTTATAATTCGCTTGTATGAAAGCGCTGTCTGCGTTTTTAGGCAATTTGATTTTTCTCCTATAGGTTATAACATCAAATTCAAGCACCTGAAAATCATTTTTATTTAATTTTACTTTATCGCATAACACGGCTATTTCAAGCATTTGTTCTTTCAGTCCAATTTGAAAAGACTCTCTGCTTACGCCGGGTATCAACATGTCGATTTTGATGAGTTCTGGAGTTTCTCTTATGTTAATTGCTGGTTTTACACAACTCCATTTATTGGATATTTCTATATCATTTTCGGGTAAGCTTTCTTTTTGTGGGACGAACATGCCTGGATAAATATCTTGTGTTTTCATTTCTATTATTTTCAACCAATTTCTCATTTTTGATTTCCATAATTCATGATTTTAGTTAGGAGGTTTTATGACATAAAAAAATCCCGTTGTTGAGTAACGGGATGGAAAAAATCAATCATTATTTTAATCTTCAAAAGCGTAAGCTGGCTCCTCAATATTCACTTTATTTTCAACCGATACAACTCCTGGAGCCGACCATACCGCATTTTCTGCATCTTCTTTTTCTGCAAACGATCTTACTTTACCCCTTAAAATAACTTTACTTCCTAAAACTTCAACTGTTACTCTCGATGCATCTATATTGGCTGAACGCTGAAAGCTGGTTGTGATTTTTTGTTGCAATTCAAATGGAGTAATTTTTGGTTTTACCGAAACCAAATTGGTTACAAATTTTACACCAATCAAATTTTCCACGGCAGTTTTTGCCTGATTTCTTTGATATTCCCATTCTACTTCCCCTTCTAATTTTACATTTCCATCTTCTACACTCACTTTAATTCTTTCGTCAGGAATCATGGTATGCCATTTAAGTGCATTTATACTGGCTTCTGCAATTTCACTGTCTGTTTTTCGATAAGCAGGTGATATTCCAACGACAATATCCTCCGCAATCGCCTTTACACCAGCAACTTTTTTTGCAGCTTTTTCAGCCATTACTTTTTTAGAATAAGTATCAACTTGTCCGGATAAAGTAACAACCCCATTTTTTACGGATACGCCAATTTGGGCAGCATTCAAATAAGGCTCCCACTTGAGCTGGTCGATCACGTCTTTTTGAATTTCAATGTCTGTTTTCATGTTTTTTGTATTTAATATTTAAGTAAAGAAAATCAAAGGAACAATTAATCATTTTGATCCGTAATGACTCAAAACATTTTAGTAAATGATTGATTTGAATTTATGCATGACTAAGATGCGAAAGCGCAAGATTATTTATTTCTTTTTCAGCAAGTATTGTTAATTCTCTATCAATTTGTTTTTCATTGGCTTCACATTCGTAAAACAAAACTGCAATTCTTTCTTTCCCTAACGTATGTGCAAAAGAAGCAGATGTTCCATATGTCCCAATTTTATAATGGTTTATATTTTGAACACTGGCTAAAAGACTTGCATCTCGAACGTTAAAGTCTTTACAGTTTTCCATTTTCTCTTCCGTATCCTTTACAAATGCATCCATTATAAGATGCATCAAAGGATATCCACTGATGGCTTCTTCTTTTAGAAATGTATTCAGTCTTACAATGTGTTTTTTAACTTGCTCGTGATAGTCAATCAATATGGTTTTAAGTTTAGCAGATCTCGCCTGTTGAATCCATATAGGCAATGTTCGCTGTAGGAGTTCTTCTGCTCCAATGAATCTGCTGATCTCCTCATCAAGCAGCTGGTGTAATGTGTTTGTTTGATGCATAGTTATTTTTTTCAGCGAATCTACATTTTGGATCAACCTGCTTTAAATGACATTGATCAAGCATTTTTCCAATTGAAGTCATTGTCAATCAATACACAATCCTTTTATTTTGAATTATTCGAACTCATGAAAAAGAAAAAGAAAATAAAGTCAAAGATTCCTTTTGTAAGCATTGAATCTGATCCTTATTTCAATAAAGATTTAGTTGTAGTGGATTCGTCGGAAGATCAAACAGAAAATGACGTTTCGGATGTCATTTTTGAATCTGAATCAACAGAAAACAAGGAACATATATCAGGGCCAGAATTAAATAACAATCAAATTAAAATCAAATTAAAATGATGCCATTGCTTTCGGTAAAAACCGACTTGATGAAATTAGATGTAAGAAGCAAATCATTCAATCAGAATGAACTGATTCCTAAAAAACATACTTGTGATGGAGCTAATGTAAGTCCTTCTCTTGATATTTCTTTCCTTCCAAATTCTACGGTTACCCTCGCTATTGTGGTAGACGATCCGGATGCTCCTATAAATACTTGGATACATTGGTTGGTATGGAATCTACCTCCGATTCACCATATTCCTGAGCACTGTAAAATGGGAACTGCTGGCTTCAATGATTTTGCCAAAAGTTTTTATTGTGGCCCTTGTCCAATGAATGGTCAACATAAATATCGATTTAAAGTGTATGCTTTAAATACCAAGTTGAATTTAACTGGTAGAATTCGCATACATGAGTTTGAAAAGGCCATTGAAAACCATGTAGTGGCGTATGGTGAATTGAATGGAAAATACAGTCGTTAAAAAAATATTTATTATGAAATATACACTTACACTTGTGCTATTCTTGATTGGACTTACCGCAATGATTTCTGGATTGGCGATGATGAGTAGCCCGGATGGAAATCTTTTAAGTTTAGATTTTAAATTGTTAAGAGATACCCCTTTTAATGACTTTCAGATTCCTGGTTTTTTATTGTTTCTTACTGTTGGAGTTACAAATATCATTGCTGTTTTCTATCAGATGATGGAGCATCCTCTTCGTTTTATCTGGGCTTTGGTTGCCGGGCTCGTTACCATTTGCTGGATTATTGCACAGTATCTCTTGGTAGGACATTTTCTTTTGTTAGATATCATCTATTTCATTGCCGGATTAGCGGTGGTCTTTGTTGCCGTACAACAACGAGGCAAATCATTGATTTGAAAACTTTCGATTAAAAACAATCATCATGAATAATGTTAAAGACGTAATTCTCGAAGAGGTATTACAATCAACCCATTACTTGCCATGTATTTCGCTGATTATGCCTTTTGATCCTAAGATGGGGATTAAGAAGGAAGTGAACCACAAGTTGAAATTAGCTGCAAATCAGATAAGTCGGCAAGTATTTGAACAATATCCAGAGGATAAGGCAACATCAGTCATTCATAAATTAACATCATTGATTGATGGATTGAATTACAATACCCATAAAAAAAGCATTGCCATTTTTGTTTCCCCCATTTTCGAGAAAGTTATTTATTTAGATATGCCGGTAGAAGAAAAAATGCTCATTGATGAATCCTTTGAAATACGTGATCTTATTTTGAACAAAAAAGAAACACAACAATATTTACTTGTTGTCCTTAGTGGAAAATGGACTAAAGTATATCTAGGACATAATGGAGACATGAATCGGGTTACCGTCCATTTTTCTGACAATATAGAATCCATAAAAAATGATATTTCTGAAAAGGTGGCTAATTTTTCTGATGAGCAAAAGAGAAAAGAAATCTTACTTGAAAAGTTTTTAAGACAAACAGACAATGGCTTAAGTCAATTGCTTCAAATGTATCAAGGTCCTGTTTTTGTAATGGGTACGGTAAAAACAATCGGACATTTTAAATTGCTCACCAGAAATACATCTAGGATCGTTGATTATATACCTGGAAATTTTGAAGAACGAACAGACCACGAATTGCAAGTTGTTATGAAGCCTTACTTGCAAAATTGGAAACAAGTCAGACAAAAGTCCATAATCAAAACATTGGAAGATGCCATGAGCAAGAAAAAGTTGGTATTCGGGGTGGAGCAGGTATGGAAAGCCGCTTCTCAAAAGCTTGGCAGGATGTTGGTGGTAGAAAAAGGGTATAGGTTTGAGGCGGAACATTCCGATTCCATAGCAAACATCAGAGGAATAGACAAAGAAAATCCAACGCCTTTTTACATCAAGGATGCCGTAGACGACATCATCGAAAAAGTATTGTTGAGCGGAGGGTCAATCGAATTTGTTGATGATGGAATGTTAAAGGAATTTAACCACATCGCATTAGTTGAATACCATGAATAAGCTGTAGTTTATTTAAGCAAAGAGATTCCATCCTTTTTCATCTCTATCTTTTTTGCTTTATATAAATTTCCAATTGTCATCTTGAATGTCTTTTTACTCATGCCGAAAAAATCATAAATGTCATCTGGGTCAGATTTATCGTGGTAGGGTAAAAATCCTTCATTCTCTTCTAACAATCTCAGAATCATTGAAGAACTATCCTCAACTCTTTGATACCCTTTTTTTCCTGCCGCAACATCTATTTGATTTGAGTCTTCATAAACTCTTTTAACAAATCCTTCGAATTGATCTCCAGTTGATATGTTTCTGAATATGTCGCTAAAGTGCAATACGCCAGTATGAATATTATTAATGATTACCACATAGCCGATATCTGTTCTTCGATATACAGTTAGCTTGACAGGATCATTTTGACTCACGGTTAGCGTCTCGTTGCTTAAAAAAGAGTCTATCTTTTCAGTAGCTGCCAATCTTCCGGTTTGTTCATCCAAAACAATCTTAACCAAATAATATCCATTTGGTATCATTTTTTGTTTTTGTTGAGAAAGCGGAACAAAAATATCTTTCATCAATCCCCAATCTAAAAAAGCACCTTGAGGGGTAACCGTTACTGCCTTAGCAAAAATAATATCGTCTAGTAATCCCAATGGTTTTTGTGTAGTAGCAATGAGTCTGTCATCGCTGTCGTGGTAGATTAAAACATCAATCATATCTCCAACCTTAGCACCTGCTGGCACATATCTTTTTGGAAGTAAAATGCCTTCTTTGTCATCATCCATGTAAACACCAAAATCCACTTCTCTCAACACCTTTAATGTGTTTATTCTTCCTACCTGTATCATTTCTTTTTTGTTTGCAAGGTAAGCCAAAAAATATGGGTGCGTTAAATGCGTTACCTTCGGTTAAAATTATTCCCTTGAAATTTACTGATTTTGGATTTGATGAGAGATTGCTTCAGGGCATCGAAGCTGCGGGCTATGAAAATGCTACTCCCGTTCAGGAGCAAGTGATTCCCGAAATATTAGCCGGAAAAGATATTATAGCGGCTGCACAAACAGGCACCGGGAAAACCGCGGCATTTTTACTTCCACTTATACAAAATATACTAACTCAACCTCAACAATCTACTTCAATCACTTCCATGGTGATTGTTCCAACAAGAGAACTCGCCATACAGATTGCACAGCATTTAGAAGGACTCGGATATTTTACAGGAATCAGTTCCATTGCCGTTTATGGTGGAGGTGACGGAAATGCATTTGTTCAGGAAAAGAAAGCTTTGAGTATGGGTGCAGATATTGTTGTATGCACGCCGGGAAAAATGATGTCGCACATCAAAATGGGCTATGTGAAATTGCAGGCATTACAATATTTGATTTTGGATGAAGCCGATAGGATGCTTGATATGGGTTTTTATGATGATATTCTTTTTGTAATCAAACATCTGCCTCCAAAAAGACAAACCCTTTTGTTCTCCGCCACTATGCCTCCTAAAATCAGGACTATGGCAAAAACAATCCTACACAATCCAGTTGAAATCAATATCGCAATAAGTAAACCCCCAGATGCAATTCAACAACAAGTGTTTTTCGTTTACGAGCCTCAAAAAATACCCTTGGTAAATCATTTGCTAAAGGTTACGCCTCCTTCTTTCGTGCTTATTTTTTGCAGCAGCAAAAACAGCGTAAAGCAACTGAACAGGGATTTGCGAAGAATGGGTTGGCGTTCTGATGAAATTCACAGTGACCTCGACCAAGATAAAAGAGAAGAAGTACTCGGAATGTTTAGAAGCGGTAGACTTCCTATACTCATTGCTACCGATATTTTAAGCCGAGGCATTGATATTGACAATATCGAATTGGTAATCAATTTTGATGTTCCACATGATGGCGAAGATTATGTACATCGAATCGGAAGAACCGCAAGGGCGCAAACCAAAGGTTCTGCCTACACATTGGTAAATGAACAAGAGCAAAAAAAGTTTCAGGCCATCGAAAAATTATTGGAAAAATCTGTTCCTGTCGGGATGGTTCCAGAAAATCTAGGGCCAGTACCAGAATATAATCCAAAGCAATTCGTAAAATCAGCGAGGCCGCAAAGACCTTCCAATGGCCATTACGGAAGAAAAAATTCACGTTGATTCTCATCTAATTTTCGGGTTTTTCAATGTAAAGGATCGAATATCTTTGCAAGAAAAAAAGATTTCCAGTTCGTCAAACATATTACAACAACCCATAGAATATCTAAATGGCGTAAGTGCGATTCGGGGGGATTTGTTCCGAAAAGAACTTTCTATTTTTCGCATCGAAGATTTGCTCGAACATTATCCGTTTAGACACCTTGATAAAACCAAGGTAGACGAAATTATACAACTCAATCCCAACCAGGAATATGCTCAGGTTGCGGGAAGAATCACGAACATACAAATGGTGGGGGAGAAAAGAACCAAGAGATTGGTTGTACAACTCAAAGATAAATCGGCTACTATAGAGTTGGTTTGGTTTCAAGGTATTTCATGGGTGGAGAAACAGATTCAGGTTGGCCAGATGTATCTTGTATTTGGCAGACTTGCTTTTTTCATGGGTAAGCCGCAAATGGCACATCCAGAAATCGAAGTTTTTCATCCGGATTTGATTGCAGGTAAATCTCACCTAGAGCCCGTTTATCCGACTACCGAAAAACTCAAAGCAAGAGGCTTAACAGCGAAAGCGATTGGAAAAATAACAGAAGACATTTTTCGAAAAGTAAGTCCGGCTGATTTGCCAGAAAATCTTCCAGAGTCATTGTTGAATAAATATAGGTTGATGCCTAGGTTTCAGGCAATGTATCAGATTCATTTTCCAGGATCAGAGGCCTTGTTTAAACAAGCGGTTAGAAGAATAAAATTTGAGGAGTTGTTTTATGCGCAATATACGGTACAGTCATTGCGAGCTGGTCGTCATCGCTTTAGCAGAGGACGAAGCTTTGAGCGTGTTGGTTCATTGTTTAATGATTTTTATCAGCATGCGTTGCCTTTTTCATTAACCGAGGCTCAAAAAAGAGTGTTGAAGGAAATTAGGAAAGACATGGGCAGTGGACACCAA
>JBDLUO010000053.1:0-8009 GCA_039805285.1 Bacteroidota bacterium | reverse complement strand
AAACAACAAACAATAAACAACAAACAATAAACAACAAACAATAAACAACAAACAACAAACAATAAACATTAAACAACAAACAATAAATCTTCAATCCCTATTTTTTTGCACAAACCCGGCAGCGAGGTTCGTAACTTTCCTTTTCTCCCAATAAAACCTGTCCGTCTTCCTCTACAATTCGGAAACTCACATGGGCTATGTTGCCACATTGCATGCAAATGGCGTGTAGCTTGGTCACATAATCGGCTTTCGCCAGCAGATTTGGCATTTGTCCGAAAGGTTTGCCAAGGTAATCCATGTCTAACCCTGCAACAATTACGCGTATGCCTCGGCCGGCGAGTTCCTCGCAAACAGTTACAATATCAGGGTCAAAAAACTGGGCTTCATCAATGCCTACGACATCCGCGGTTCCAATCAGATTGAGTATTTCTTTGGAAGAAGATACGGGTGTAGATTCAATTGCGTTGGTGTCGTGACTGACAATCTTCTCTTTATCGTAACGGGTATCAAGCTTTGGCTTGAAAATGGCAACGGGTATGTTGGCAATTTTCACGCGTTTAATTCTACGGATCAGCTCTTCGGTTTTCCCGGAGAACATGCTTCCGCATATGACTTCAATCCATCCCCGGCGATCTCCGGTTAAATTAGGTTCTATAAACATGATTTAACAAATTTAACTCAGAGTTTGTAACTTTAACTATCGTAAAATAAAAATCAACTAAAAAGGGATTGAGTTTTCGAAATTTCCAAAGAAAAAACTTTGCCTATGGAAAGGGTGGTTACCCTAAGCGAAAGACTCCAAGAGCAGATAAAAAACAATGTCACAATAGATGAATTGTTGATTACTGTTCAAATGCTACAATCCGAATTGCAGCATCTCAGAAACCAGGACGAATCAAATCTCCTTTCTGCTGGCTATGCAATACACATTCCTGCTCAAGTAGAGGAAATGCACAATAGCGCTGAGTCTAAAACGACGGTAACCCTTGATATAGATGAAGATGAACTTCATGCAGAGCTAGAAGCGATTAAGAAAATTGCAGAGTCAAAAAACATTTTAAGTTTTAAAAACAGAAGGCCCTTTTACTTTGACCCTGTTGAAGACACACCTACACTTTCTCATCAAACCCAATCAACAGAAACAAACGAAATTTCTGATACAAGGAAAGAAGTTGACGCGTTGCCAATTGAGGAAAAAGAATCGGTTGTCGAGCAAGTAAATTCCACAGTAAACGTAGAACCTAAAGCGAATCCTGTAGTTGCAGAAATCAACGATTCCCTAAAATCGGTAAAGAAAGAAGTTAGTGATGTGTTGAAGGATACTCCTATAAAAGATCTAAAAAAAGGAATAGGAATCAACGATCGATTTTTGTTTATCAACGATCTTTTTAAAGGCGATGAGAGCATGTACGAAAGAAGCATTAAAACCATCAATGGGTTTTCTATTTTTCCAGAGGCGGAATACTGGATTCGTAGAGAATTAAAAACCAAATTGGGATGGAACGACCAAGACGATGTGGTTCGTCAGTTTGATGCGTTGGTCAAAAGACGATTTTTATAGATGTAATCTATGATTCGCTCCGTAGCACCCGTATTTTCTTTCACATATTCACCCGATTTTCTTCCCGCTTCAATCATTTTATCTGGATGCTTTTTCCAATCTTCCAGTACCCTGCTCCACGATTCTTCGTTGGCAACCGAGAATCCTCCTCCTTGCCGAATAAGTTCTCTTGCCTCTCTGAATTTTTGATGATTGGGTCCGAAAAACACTGGCTTAGACCACACTGCAGCTTCTAAAATGTTGTGAATGCCAGATCGGTTGAATCCACCGCCAACATAGGTTATGGTAGAAATAGAGTAGAGTGTTGATAGTAAGCCCATTTGATCTACAATCCATACATTAACTTCCTCGGGATTGCTGATTTTATTTTTAGTAAAATCGCTGTATCGCTTCGAATCTCTGAATCGGGTTAAAATCTCATCAATGTGTTTGTCTCCAATCTCGTGTGGTACGATAATCATCTTGTATTCGGGGTGTGTTTGATGAAACTGATGTAACATATTTTCATCTTCTTTCCATGTGCTTCCAGCTACGATTATTTTTTGATTTTGATCCATAAATTCAAATGGAGAAATAGCATTTGCAGAGCCATATGTCAATTGATTTACACGGTCGAAACGAGTGTCGCCATTAACAAAAACATGATCATCCACTCCGATAGATTGCAATAAATCCTTAGATGCTGAATCCTGAACAAATAAGACAGAAAAAAAACGAAGCTGTTCGCGCCAAAGTCCTCCATACCATTTGAAAAATGGCTGGTTCTCTCTGAAAATACTGGAAACCAATATTGTAGGGATTTGTTTTTGGTGCAGTGTTTTTAAATAATGATACCAGTATTCATATTTCACCCATACCACAAGCATGGGATTGATTTTTTGAATCAGTCTTGCTGCATTTCTTTTTCCATCCATCGGGAGATAAATCACTTGGTCTGCATACCCATATTCCTTTCGTATTTCGAAGCCGCTTGGTGAAAAAAAACTGAGAATCAAGGGCACTTGAGGATATTGTTTTTTCAGCGATTCAATTATGGGTCTGGCTTGTTCAAATTCGCCCAGACTCGCACAATGAACCCATATTTTTTTTTCGGTAGAGTCGATGTTTGGGAAGTTTTTTCTGCCAGCAAGCCAAAGCTTCGATTTAACACTCCAAACTGAGGTTATAACGATTCCCAAGCGGTATAAAAAAAGAAAAAAAGTATAAGCGATTAGGTTCAATGTTTTTTTTTCAAAAGTAGGTCTTGTTCTTGTATTATCAAATCCTTGTGTTTCGGCTGTTTTTGGGGCTGAAACTGTATCTTTGCGTGGCTAAAACTACACGATATGAGGCCTTTACAGATGGTAGACACTCGAAGTCAATACCTCCGGATCAAAAAAGAAGTGGATGAAGCCGTAATTGGAGTACTGGAAAGTTCCCAATTTATTGGTGGTCCACAGGTAAAGGAATTTGGAGAAGAGTTGGCGATTTACAATCATGCAAAACATGTAATAACCTGTGCCAATGGTACGGATGCGCTTCAAATAGCCATGATGGCTTTGGATTTAAAGCCGGGCGACGAAGTAATTACGCCTTCTTTCACATACATAGCTACGGTAGAGGTTGCCGCATTGCTGGGAATCAAGCCGATTTTTGTTGATGTATGCGCAGACACTTTTTGTATAGATCCAGTTGCCATAGAAAAAGCGATAACGCCAAAAACCAAGGCGATTGTGCCCGTACATCTTTACGGACATTCCGCTGAAATGGAAAAAATAATGGCCATTGCCCAAAATCATGGACTTTTTGTTATTGAAGACAATGCACAGGCCATTGGCAATGATTATGTTTTTTCGGATGGTACAAAAAAGAAAACAGGAAGTATTGGCCATATCGGATGTACTTCATTTTATCCCTCTAAAAATTTGGGTGCTTTCGGAGATGGAGGAGCCATTTTTACAAACGACGATGAGCTGTCAAAGAAACTAAATATGATTGCCTCTCATGGACAAAGCAGGAGGTATTACCACGATGTAGTGGGATGTAATTCTAGGCTCGACGCGGTACAAGCAGCAATCCTGCGTATCAAATTGCGTCATCTTGATTCATACAACGACGCCAGAAGGAAAGCGGCAGACTTTTATGATCAGGCATTTAAGGGGCATTCAAACATCACCATACCATTTAGGTCTTCTAACAATCATCCTGTTTTTCATCAGTATACCCTAATCATTCATGAAGCCAATCGGGATGACTTGAGTACCTTTCTAACCGAGAACGGTATTCCGAACATGATTTATTATCCTGTACCGGCGCACCGTCAACAAATGTTTGCTGCATTCGGTGGCGATCAGTTTGTATTACCGGTGACGGATTGGTTAACGGAGCGGGTAATTTCTCTGCCGATACATACGGAGCTCGATGAAGAACAACAATCAAAAATCATTGAAACGGTTTTGTCTTTTTTTAATCAGAAACCGCAATAAAAAAAGCGCAATGCGCACAACCCAATACTTTCAACTATGAAATTAGCTGTCATCGGAACCGGATATGTTGGATTGGTTACTGGAACTTGTTTTGCCGAAACGGGCAACCATGTGATATGTGTGGACATAGACGAACAAAAAGTAAATAAACTAAAGAACGGTCAAATCACCATTTTTGAGCCAGGACTTGAAAAATTGTTCCTTAGAAATCAAAAAGAAGGGCGTCTTCATTTCACCACTTCGCTTTCTGAAGCCATTGAGCAAGCTCAAATTATTTTTCTGGCACTACCTACACCTCCAGGAGAAGATGGAAGTGCAGATTTGAGATACATTATCAACGTCGCAGGAGACCTTGGAAAACTTTTTAAGGTAGGAGAATATCGAGTAGTGGTGGATAAGAGTACGGTTCCTGTTGGAACATCCGATTTGGTTCGTGCCGCGATTTTGAAAGCTTCGAATGAGGATATCTCATCCAGCTTCGATGTGGTAAGCAATCCCGAATTTTTAAGGGAAGGCGTTGCGGTTGATGATTTTATGAAGCCCGATCGAGTGGTGGTAGGTACTCAATCAGACCGAGCCATCAAGATGATGAACGAACTGTATGCTCCTTTTGTTAGACAGGGGAATCCCATCATTTTTATGGATGAACATTCTGCGGAATTGACAAAATATGCAGCCAATTCTTTTTTGGCGGTTAAGATCAGTTTCATGAATGAAATTGCTCACTTGTGTGAGAAATTGGGTGCAGATGTTGATTTGGTGAGAAAGGGAATTGGCAGCGATGAACGCATTGGCAAAAGATTTTTATTTCCAGGTATAGGATATGGTGGTAGTTGTTTTCCCAAAGATGTGAAAGCGCTTGCAAAGTCTTCCATTGATTCCAATTACGATTTTAAGATATTGAATGCAGTGATGGAAGTGAACGATATTCAGAAGCTTCATTTGCTGCCTAAAATCACCAAACATTTCAATCAGGATTTGAAAGGAAAGCACTTCGCTATTTGGGGGCTTTCATTCAAGCCGAATACAGATGATATTAGGGAGGCGCCAGCTTTCTACATGATAGATGCGCTAATCGAAGCGGGTGCTACCGTATCTGCATTTGATCCTGAAGCAATGGAAAATTCAAAATTGGTATTGGGTAGTAAGGTGTCATTCGCCGAAAACCAATACCATGCGCTTGAAGGAGCGGATGCACTAATCATAGCAACAGAATGGAACGAATTTAGAACGCCAGACTTTGAAAGAATTGGCTCTTTACTTTCACAAAAAACCATTTTTGACGGAAGGAATTTATTTGACCTTCAGTCTATGGAGAAACTGGGTTTTCACTATGAAAGCGTGGGTAGAAAAAAAATCACTTCAAACGCTTAAGTCACATGTCATCAACAACAAAAAAACGGGTGTTAATTACAGGTGCGGCCGGATTTCTCGGCTCTCACTTATGTGATACATTTGTCCAAAAAGGATTTCATGTAATTGGAATGGACAATCTGATTACAGGAGATTTAAAAAATATAGAACATCTGTTTAAATTGGATTGTTTCGAATTTTATCATCACGATGTTTCTAAATTCATTCATGTTCCTGGGCATTTAGATTATATCCTTCATTTCGCATCACCTGCCAGTCCGATAGACTATTTGAAAATACCCATTCAAACACTCAAAGTGGGATCATTGGGTACGCACAATTGTTTGGGATTGGCCTTGGAAAAAAAAGCGAGAATTTTAGTTGCCAGCACTAGTGAAGTATATGGCGATCCTCTGGTTCATCCTCAATCAGAAGAATATTGGGGCAATGTAAATCCTGTTGGGCCAAGGGGTGTGTATGATGAAGCTAAAAGATTTCAGGAAGCCATGACTATGGCTTATCATACATTTCATCAAGTAGAAACAAGGATTGTTCGAATTTTCAACACATACGGACCTAGGATGCGATTAAATGATGGAAGGGCATTGCCTGCTTTTATCGGACAAGCACTTAGAGGTGAAGATCTTACCGTATTTGGCGATGGGTCGCAAACCCGAAGTTTCTGTTATGTGGATGATTTGGTAGAAGGAATTTATCTTTTGTTGATGAGCGATTATGTGCAGCCCTTGAACATTGGAAATCCGGATGAAATTTCACTTCTCGATTTTGCGAATGAGATTTTACAGTTAACGGGTGCTGACCAAAAAATTGTATTTAAGCCATTGCCAGTGGATGATCCTAAACAACGTCGTCCGGACATCAGCAAAGCCAAGGCGATACTCAATTGGGAGCCAAAAGTTGAACGAGCAGAAGGGTTAGCAAAAACGTATGCGTATTTTAAGGGATTATCTAAGGAAGAGTTAGAAAAACAACCCCTCGATTTTAATCATTCATCTGTTAAAAAGAAATCATAGATAATGTATCAAGATATTTTAGACAAGAAAAAAACATTGGCAGTAATTGGCCTCGGATATGTAGGGTTGCCGATTGCCCTTGAATTTGCAAAAAAAATAAAAGTTATTGGATTCGACATCAATGCGCAACGCGTAGAAATGATGAAAAATGCCATTGACCCGAGTCAGGAGCTTGAAAAAGAAGCTTTTGATGGTTGTGATATAGAATTTACCAACGATTTGGATGTGCTTAGAAAAGCCAACTTTTTTATTGTGGCGGTTCCTACCCCAGTGGATGAACACAATGTGCCAGATTTAATTCCGGTTCAGCGTGCGAGCGAAACCATTGGTAAAGTGTTGAAAAAAGGAGATTATGTGGTGTATGAAAGTACGGTATACCCTGGATGTACAGAAGAAGATTGTGTGCCTATCATAGAGAAATTATCTGGATTGAAAATGAATCAGGATTTCAAAATTGGATATTCACCAGAGCGAATAAATCCGGGAGACAAAGAGCATACCATCACCAGTATAATAAAAGTAGTAAGTGGTTGTTGTGCTGAGAGTTTGGATGTAATTGCCAAAGTATATGAGTTGGTGGTAAAAGCAGGTGTACATCGCGCTTCATCCATCAAAGTAGCAGAGGCCGCCAAAATTATTGAAAATACACAGCGCGATCTTAATATCGCATTGATGAATGAGTTGTCTATCATTTTCGATAAAATGAACATCAACACGTATGAAGTACTTGAAGCTGCTGGTACAAAATGGAATTTCCTTCGTTTCCAACCAGGGTTGGTAGGCGGGCATTGCATTGGAGTGGATCCTTATTATCTTACCTACAAATCAAAAGAATTGGGTTACGACAGTCAGGTTATTTTGGCTGGGCGTGTAATCAATGATGGCATGGCAGGATATGTTGCTAAAAAAGTATTGCAGCACATCATTCAGAACAATGGCAATGTAAAAGAGAGTAAGGTTTTGGTGATGGGCGCTACGTTTAAAGAAAATGTAAGCGACATCAGAAATAGCAAGGTAGCCGATGTGGTTAAAGAACTTACCTCTTTTGCACTTCAAGTAGATGTGGTAGACCCATACGCAAGCTCCGAAGAATTGATGCATGAATATGGCTTTGGTCTTCAATCTGAAATTGGAGATAAATATGATGCTGTAATCGTTACCGTACCTCATGAACCATACAAAGCAATAGGAAACGATTATTTTGTTGGCATTACTAAACCAGGTGCGATCATTGCTGATTTAAAAGGCATCTATCGTGGTAAAATACAAGACAGAAATTACTGGAGTCTTTAATCAAACTATATCCAACCAACCATGAGTAAACCGATTTTTCATTTTGAGAATATCGCTGATAAGCGGTTTTTAGTGACCGGCGGCGCGGGATTTATTGGCAGTCATATTGCAGAATATCTTTTAAAGCATGGGGCTAAAACAGTAAGGGTGTTGGATAATATGGTAAATGGATTTGAATCCAATTTAGATATTCTAAGAGCCTACCCAGCATTTGAATTTATCAAAGGAGACATCAGAAACATAGAAGATTGCAGAAAGGCTTGCGACAACATTGATTATGTTAGTCACCAAGCGGCACTTGGT
>JBDLUO010000052.1:0-4085 GCA_039805285.1 Bacteroidota bacterium | reverse complement strand
TAATATATCAGTTTGATGATACTGTTGGTTTTTTTAATATGAAAATAGATTCCAATGAATATTTCAGTTTAGTTTTTCCAGGTTTTCTGATGATGTGCATTGGAATGTACTTGATACCGACCAAGATTTTTCATACAGACAGTGTTTTATTGAGTTATAAAGCAAAATTAAATGAGAATTTTTTTAAATACATTTACATTTTTTGTTTTCTACTTGGTTTAAGTGTTGATTTAATGGGTGATAGCCTACGTTTTATTGTCTATTTATTGAGTTTGTTGACATACGTTGCTGCCTTTGCATTATTTGCAGGAAATCCCAGAAAAAATCGGTACTGGCTAGTAGGAATACTTTTATGGAATCTCATTTCATCCTTACGATCTGGTATGTATCACGATTTAGTTATATGGATTGTTTTCTCTGTTCTATTTTCTTTTTATGTATTAAAGCTGTCGCAAATAAAAAAAATACTATTATTTTCATTGATTGTTTTAATGGTATTGTTGGTTCAGAAAGTTAAATTAGTATCACGGGAAGTTATATGGAATTCTGGTATTGGATACAGTCAGGCAGTTGTTTCATCTGCTGAAATAGGCCAATCTAATCTTGGTACTGATTCGCTGTTTTCGACGGTCAATCTAGTGAGCTCGCTAAATCGAATTAATCAAGGGTGGATATTTGCAAGTACGGTTAATAACTTGAATCGATACAATAATTTTCAAGGAATGACTATTATGGAATTGTATTTTAAATCGGCTTTGTTGCCGCGGTTTTTAGCGCCAAATAAGTTGAGATCTGGAAGTAATGAAATTTTTAATGAATTTTCAGGACACACAATTAATAAAACTACTTCGATGGGGTTAGGTATTTTTGCGGATGGGTACGTTGCTTATGGTAAAGTAGGTGTCATTGTTTTTTGTTTCTTTTTCGGCCTGTTATTTTCATTCACTTTTTGGATAGTCGGCAGATGGTCACGAATAGATCCTGCATACATCTTATTAATTATACCACTATTGATTTATTCATGTCGGCCTGATTGCGAATTACAAACTGTTTTAAATCATTTGTTTAAAGGTATTTTGTTGTATGGTTTTTTGGTGACTTTGACAAAGTATAGATTCGTGTTACAAAACACAGTGAAAAGTGAGTTGTGATTTAATAATAGTAATAATTTGATAAAGTAATTATGATAATACTTGGAATTAACGCTTATCATGCCGATGCGTCGGCTGCCATACTTGTCAACGGCAAGCTCATTGCAGCGACCGAAGAAGAGCGTTTTACACGCACAAAGCACTGGGCTGGATTTCCGGTTCAAGCGATAATTTTTTGTTTAAAAGAAGCCGGGGTTTCCCTTAAGGATGTTGATTATATCTGTATTGGACGTGATCCTAAGGCGAAGTTCAAGAAAAAATTAGTTTTTATGCTGCAGTCACCGATGCACGTATTGAAATATGCGGCGAATCGTTTCTCCAATGCAAAGAAGATCAGTAGCATTGCGGGTGAATTACAGAAGGTGGATGCCTCTGTTTCCATTGCTGATTTGGAAGCTAAAATTCAGAATGTAGAACACCATCGCAGTCACTTGGCATCCGCATTTTATCCTTCTCCATATGAAGAGGCAGCAATCTTATCCATTGATGGGGCAGGTGATTTTACAACCACGATGTTGGCATTTGGCAAAGGAACGCACATTGAGGTATTGGAGGATATTGATTTCCCACATTCTGTAGGTGTTTTTTATACGGCAATGACACAATTGCTGGGTTTCCCCTATTATGGGGATGAATACAAAGTCATGGGACTTGCGCCCTATGGAGAACCAAAATATGTTGATTTGTTGCGTGATGTGGTGGAATTAATCCCTGGAGGATTATTTCGATTGAATTTGAGTTACTTCCAGTCACCCCACAAAGGCTACGTATACTATTCTGATGATTTTATGCCCTTGGTTCATTCTTTATTCAACGAGAAAATGGAGGCAAGATTCGGCAAAGTGAGAAAGAAAGAAGAAGAATTGACCCAGTACCATAAAGATTTGGCGGCCTCGGTACAGCGATATACTGAAGAGATTATTTTTCACATATTGAATTATCTGCATAAGAAGACTGGATTAACTAAAGTGTGTATAGCCGGTGGTGTTGCACAGAACAGTGTTGCTAATGGTAAAATTACACGTAATACACCTTTTACAGAAGTATATATTCCAAGTGCCGGCCATGATGCAGGAATTAGTATGGGCAGTGCATATTGGGTGCATCATATGGTGGCAAAACAATCAAGGAGTGAAGCCGTATTCAATGCAAATACTGGATGTCATTACACCAATGAATACATCAAAGCAGAATGTGATAGATTAAACCTCAACTACCGCGAGCTGAAGGATGAAGAGTTATACCCGGTTGTGGTAAGTTGTTTAACCAATGGAGGCGTAGTGGGTTGGTTCAACGGGCCGGCAGAATTTGGGCCCAGGGCACTGGGTGGGCGTTCCATCATTGCAGATCCACGTCGCAACGATGCCAAGGAAATCTTGAATTTAAAAATCAAGCGAAGAGAGAGTTTTAGGCCCTTTGCACCAAGTATTTTAAAAGAAGAAGTCCTAAATTGGTTTGAATTGGACGAGCCCGTTCCTTTTATGGAAAAAGTGTTCCCAATTCGTGCCGAGAAACGCGCCGAAATCCCAGCAGTTACCCATGCCGATGGATCTGGTAGGTTGCAAACGGTGGATAAGGCATATTCCAAACGTTACCATGAATTGATTTCTGCTTTCTTCAAAGAAACAGGTGTCCCCATTTTGTTGAATACCTCTTTCAACGAAAATGAACCCATTGTAAATGAGCCCATTGAAGCCATCAATTGTTTTTTGAGAACCAATATGGATATGCTGGTGATGGAAAATATCGTTGTGGAGTCTCGTGAACTCAAGGGAGTATAATTTTTTACTTGAAAAAAGCCTTTGAAGTAACAGTCCTAGGAACATCGTCGGCTACGCCTACGAAGTACCGACATCCGAGTGCACATTATGTGCGTTTGGAGGGCAGTTACTTATTATTGGATTGTGGGGAAGGGGCGCAGAGGCAGCTGTCGAGATATGGTCTCCGAACCCAAAGAATTTCGCATGTGTTCATTACCCATTTGCATGGCGATCACTATTTTGGATTGCCAGGGTTGATTACCTCTATGGCCCTGTTTGGTAGAACTGAGCCATTGGTTGTGGTAGGTCCTCCCGCCTTAGAGAGTATCATCAAAGTACTTATCACAGAAAGTGATTCCACGTTGCCTTATGATTTAGAGTTTGTAAAAACGCAATTTGATACCATAGAAACTGTGGCCATTGGAGATAATTTTGAAGTGATATCCGTTCCTTTGAAACATCGGGTTCCGTGCACCGGTTTTTTGGTGAAAGAGAAAGGTCCAGAACGTCGCTTGGATGTGGATGCCTGCGTGAAACATCAAATCCCCATGGAATTTTACGAATCGTTGAAATGGGGTGAGGATTATACGTCCAGTGCGGGAAAGGTGATTCCCAATCATCGATTAACTACCAAAGGTCACAGCAATCGAACCTACGCGTATATCACCGATACCATTTTTGATCCAGATTATGTAGTGCCAATTGTGCAAGGGGCAGATTTGTTATATCATGAAGCCACCTTTTTACATGATCGAGCAGCCAGGGCCCAAGAAACCCATCACTCCACGTCACTACAGGCGGCGGAGATTGCCAAAGCAGCCCAGGTAAAGCAACTCTTGATCGGACATTTCAGCGCCAGATACAACGATGCGGAACCCTTATTGGCTGAGGCGCGCACCATTTTTGCGGATACATTTGAAGCGGTAGAAGGACAAACCTTCTCCGTTGGCGGTTAGGATTTCTTTTCCCTGCGCCGCACTGAACGATTCAGTACACACTCCCTAACTTCGTGCAAAACTCTCCCGCGTGCGGGCGCGAGCATTGTGACTCGCAGTGTTATTTTCGTTGGGATTCATCATGGCCAAACGAAAAAGTAGCAAAGACACCCGCCCAGATTTTCTGCGCGACAATGGAGATCGCATCGAAAAGATTTCCGCCAATGATATTTGGTCGG
>JBDLUO010000051.1:0-3014 GCA_039805285.1 Bacteroidota bacterium | reverse complement strand
CATCAAGAAGAACTGGAAATTATACAGTGAAGTATGTCTGCAGCAGACAGATGGGGCATCGCCGATTCGGGTTCCCCTTTTTTATAGCAGAAATCGATTTGCATTTGAAGGCAGATTTTTCAGAAATCTGATTCTTTCTACTGGGTTAGAAGTAAGATACGCCTCACCTTATCGTGCTTATGGGTATTCGCCGTTATTGGGACAATTTACCGTACAAGATACCATAACAATCAGCAACAGGCCCGATGTGGCGGCTTTCTTTCATTTTAGGATTCGTGGATTTTCTGGCTACCTGAGAGCAGAAAATTTGAATACCTTAAATCTATCTGATGGCATCTCGTTTACCAGAAATAATTTTGCTGCGCCAATGTATCCAACCCAGGGATTTATGGTTCGATTTGGCATTCAGTGGTGGTACGTGAATTGATTTTTTAGCGAAATCTGTCATTTTAAGGATAAAAAACTAGCTTTGTGTTGATGAGAAAATTTCTTTATTCCATAATCACAATGATTTATCTGCTGGTAGCAACCGGTGTGGGAATCAATGTGCATTATTGTATGGGAGAAATCGCTTCTGTCGAATTTCATGAAAATGAAAACAAGAACTGCAACAAATGCGGAATGATGGAGCGGAAAGGAGGTTGTTGCAGCAATGAAAAGCAGTTTTATAAATATGATGATTCATATAAATCAAAAGAGAGTTCCAGTATCGTTTTTTCTGATGTTGAATGGATTGCTCAATCCAACTTCAATTTTGGGAAAGTCTTAGCCACCAACATTCAACTTGAATCTAAGTTTCCACTACTCGATCCAGAGCCAGAAGGTCCCCCGATCTACCTTCGCAACAACGTTTTCTTAATTTAGAAATGATGAAATTTCTGTCCTAATCCCTAGGACTTTACACAACTTTTGATTTAGCATCAAAGGTTATTCTTGTATTTCTGTCATCAATAGGTAGAAGCAAGATTTTTCATAATCATCTCAAATAATTTCAAAATGAGAAAAATCATTTCATTGTTAATGGTCACATTGATCATTACCACATCCACTTTGGCGCAAGTCAATAAAGTTACCATTCAGGCCAGTGGATTAACCTGCAGCATGTGTAGCAACGCTATAAATAAAACATTGACAACTTTGGCATTTGTAAGTCAAATCAAATCAAACATAAAAGAGTCTGAGTTTGAACTATCCATTAAACCCAACGCCAAAGTCGATTTTGCTTTGATCAAAAAGAAAGTGGAAGATGCGGGATTTTTTGTTGCGCGTATGGAGGCTCAATTTGTTTTTCAAGAGGCAAGCATCGCTCAAGATACGCACCTAGAAATTCAAGGATCACAATTCCATTTTTTAAATGTCAAACCACAAACATTAAACGGAGAAACAAAAATTCGCTTTTTAGATAAAGGATATGTTACGGCAAAAGAGTTTAAAAAGAATGCTACGTTAACCAAACTGAACTGCTTTAAGACCGGGAAATCAGATGTTTGCTGCGAGGGTAAACATAATTTGGGTATGCCATTATATCACGTAACCTTATAAAAACATGAAGAAATTAATTTTGTTTTTGGGGTTCTTGTTTATGTTTGTTTTGACGGAAGCCCAGGAGTTGTTTACTTATACTGAACCAGCCAGCAATATGGCAGCAAGAACCTTCGCTCTCCGAATGACCAGCACGTTCATGCCCGAACGTCCTTCTGCCGTAGTGAACACCCATTTTAATCCCGAAATCATGATCGGCTTCACTAAAAGATGGATGTGTCACATAGACGCTTTCATTTCGAACCGTGCAGGGGAATGGGAAACAGAAGGTGGCTCTGTTTATGTTAAACGCCGGTTCTACAGTGTAGACAATGTTCATACTCACTTTAGAATGGCGGCCATTGGTCGTTTTTCTTTCAATAACAGCAACATACACCAAGAAGCGGTAGATCTTAACGGACACAATTCTGGCATTGAATTCGGGTTGATAGCAACACAGCTCTTACATAAAGTGGCTTTATCTGCCAGTACATCTTACATAAATGGAACAGAAAATGTAGGGGAGAAGTTTTATACAAAAGAAAAAATGCTGAATCGAAGGGCCATCGGATTTACGCTGTCTGCCGGTAAATTGTTTTTGCCTAAATCCTATATCAGTTACAATCAGCTGAATCTTAACGGGATGATAGAAATACTCGGACAAACCAATGTGCAGTCTGGGCGAACTTTTATTGACGTAGCTCCTGTTATTCAGTGTATCATAAAGAGCAGGATGCGTTTGGATTTGGGTTATCGGATGCCGATATCGAATCAGCTGACCAGAACGGCTCCAGGTGGAGGGTTGATTCGTTTTGAATATAATTTTTTCAATGCATTTTGATGTCAGTCACATCATAACGGTCTATGCCTGGTCAAAATAAGCGATGCTGCCTCCAACCCAATCTTTGTTTTTATTGAATTGGGTGCCTATCATTGTACCTTTGCTTATTCTGGCCAGGTTGTGCACCGGAATCGGTCTGCTTGTTGGCGTTTCTCGGAAATAGAAAATTCTAATCTCTGTTTTTGCGGGTTCATTCGGTGTTTCAATCACAGGGGCATAATTGATTTTCTTTTGTATGATCCAATCTATTGTGTTTTGAATTTCACGGAGGTTTCCCTCGTTCACATCCATCATCACTCCATTTCCTGCAAATGAAAATAAAGGTTTCACAACCGAATCCGTTAATGAAAACTGTTGATTGAAATCGGATAGAAAATAGGTTTCCGGAATACATTCGTGTCTCAAGAAAGGCAGTAGAAACTTGCTGATTCTAAAATAGGAATGAGGATGATTGATCCATTCCACATCTCTTTCTTTATTAAAGTCAAAAGCGATCGAGGGTGTCCACTCATCGGGTACAAATCGATTGAATATTCGTTTTATTCTTGTCTTTTTTCCATCGCGTAAATAATACAAATGTGTATCTTCTTCTATGATGTCTTTAATGCAAACCGCTTTTACGCCTGTCATTTTTTCTGTGAGTATAAAATCG
>JBDLUO010000050.1:0-3311 GCA_039805285.1 Bacteroidota bacterium | reverse complement strand
ATCACAAGTTTCACTGGCTTTCCGACAGGAAGGTGCATCTCTGTGGTATGCAAATCATCATGACTTTCTGGATCATTGAAATCAACCGCCAATGTGTTTCCAGAAGGTTGATTGTATAATTTATAGTTTTTCTTTCCCAACTTATTGTCAGCACCTGGGTAACGCATATCCCAAGCAAACTGATGCCCGGTGATTTCAACAACTACCGCTTCTTTTGGAGCATCACCTGTAATTTTAAACCAAAATTTCAAACCGAAAACAACCAAAACAGTAAGGAAAATCGCAGGAACGGTAGTCCAGATAAGTTCCAGTTTGGTATTGTGTGGGAAATAAAATGCTTTTTTCCCTTCTTGTTCTTGGTATTTAAATGCGAACCAGAACAACAATGTTTGTGTAATCAAGAAAACGACACCTGTAACCGCGATGGTTATGTAAAGCATTTCATCAATTTTTTCTCCTTCAACTGATGCGGATCCTTGAGGGAAAAGGGTTTTCCCGAAATAAAGTTCATTGCAATACCATGCACCAATGAATCCGAGGATAAGAAACGCAATCATCAAAAATGCATTGATCTTATTGTTTTGCTTGCGGGATTTTTCTTCACCCTTCAGCACACTCACGTATTCGCTGGCCTTTGCGATTTGAAATATCACGATGAAAATCATCGCGGTAATGGCTACAAGATATAAATCCTTCATTGGTTATTTTTTTATCTTTCCTTACTTTCTAATGTTAATGTCGCTCTTTCTGTTGATTGCTTTTATGTATGGTGAATCATACTTTCTTTCATGAACGGATGGTTTTTCATAACCAGCGAATTTGAAGAAAGGTATTTTCCAACGCCCAACATGATGATTCCTATAAATAATGCGGGAACACCCAATTCGAAGAAATACATTTTAGGATGTCCTTTAACTGTACCTGGCATAACCATTTGATAGAAATCGATCCAGTGTCCAACAATGATTAATACGCCCATGAAAACCAATAGGCTCCAACTTCTTTTTGCTCCGCGCTTCATCAAAATCAAAAGCGGACAAAGGAAGTTCAAAATTAAGTTTACAAAGAAAATTACGTGGTATGGACCAGACTTATCAGCAGTACCAATTCTTTCTACGAAATATTTTGTTTCTTCTGGTTGATTGCTATACCAAATAAGCATATACTGAGAAAACCATAGGTAAGTCCAGAAAACAGAAAACGCAAACATGAATTTACCTACATCATGTAGATGTTCTTCTGTTACATACTCTAGTTTTCCTTTGTTTTTAAGGTAAACGATGAATATGGCAACCAAAGACATACCAGATACGAAAGAACTTGCAAAAGTGTACCAGCTATACATTGTACTGTACCAATGTGCATCTATACTCATCAACCAAAACCAAGGAATGGTAGAAGCTACAGACAATCCAAAGAATACACAGTATAAAGAAGCCCAAACGGTATTCTTGAAAATCCATTTTTTCCCTGTTTCATAATCCATTTGGCCATTTTTATCTGACTCCAAACTTAGCGTTCTCATTTTCTTTCCAAGTAACCACCACATTAGAATAGATACACCAGACCAAATGGTGAAGAATGTTGGATTCAAAAATCCGCTTTTACCATTTAAAATAGCGTCATTTTTTACTGCTTCATTGTCTAACCAATGGTACACATCTGTTCTTCCGCCCCAAATGATTCCCATTAAAACAAGAAAAGTGATGATACCTAATGTTGGAACCACGCTAGAAATGGCTTCTGGTACTCTTCTTAGGGCAATTTGCCAACCGCCCATAGCCATTGTGGTAACGCAAAGGAAAAACATAGATGCATTTACGACCAACAACCAATACACACTGTTTTGCAATAAAACCGCCCAGAAACGAGTACTGTCGTTTGCGCCTTGATGTGCATCATGACCAGCTCCGTGTGCAATCGGAGCGAATGGGTGATACATAATAAAACCGTATAAAACTGCAATCACACCTACAGCAATCAGACCCCATGTCCATTTCTTGTAGCTGGCTGTTAATTCGAATTGATGATTCATTAGATAAACTTTATTTGTTCTAACAAGAGTTTGCTTTTGCTTGGTTCTTGTTATTTATTTCTTTTTAACTATTTCGTTTTTGTAGTATCAGTGGCCGGTGCCGTTGTTGTCGCTGCTGCTGCTTTAGGTTGAAGCGTGCGAATGTATTTCACCAACATCCAACGTTGTTTTCTGTCTAATTGTGAAGCATAACTACCCATCAGATTTTTTCCGTAAGTGAGTGAATGGAACATTGTGCCATCAGCCATTTTCACATACATATCCAAGGTTAGGTTTGCAATACCTCCAATTTTTCCAGATGTTGCGATCGGACCATTACCTGCTCCTTTTTCGCCATGGCATATTGCGCAATTGATATTGAACAATCTTCCAGCTTCTTTTAATTCACTGGCAGATAAACTATCAAATGGATTTTTTACGTTCGCACTCAATTTATAACCCGAACTGTCGTTGCTTAAAGTATACGGAAAAAGTTCTCCGCGCTTGATGGTTCCAGCTACTGGATTATTATCATAATAAATTTTCGCGCCTTTGTTCAATGGATCGCTGGTGAACACAGAGGAATCACGCTCGGCATACGTTTCATAACCGCGGCTATACGCCATGTCTGGCATATAAACCGATCCTGGTTTGGTTTTGTCACTTCCGCAGCCAATTATTCCCACGATCATCGTGAAAGCAACTGCAGAAATTGTAATACATTTTTTCATGTGTTATTAAAGTTCTTAAGGTTTAGTCACATGTTACATTCTCTTCTTTTCAAAATCGGAACTGTGAAGTGAAATACCATGTTCTTTCTTTTCTCAGGGTTTTTGAAGAATCATCAACCCTATAATACTTATAATGACTTTAGTTATTATCAATACCCTTTTTCTTCGCGATACAACTTTTGTTCACGGTCGTATCTTCCAATCCACCATCCCGTTTCAGCATGTTGTACATTAATTTCTTTCGCACCATTTTTCTCTAAAAACTGCTGTACTTCTGCGTCATCTGTTTTGTCGGTACACTCAATAGCCATAACAAAAAGATCATCGGTTGCTCTCGCATGGAAATGATGCTTCTTTACAAAAGGTGAAAGCTGACACAGATAACAGAATGTCAATACCATTCCCACAGCCGAAAACAATACAGTCAATTCAAAAGTGATAGGAATCCAGGCTGGTAATGCAAAATGTGGCTTACCACCAATGTTCAAAGGCCAGTCTTTGGTAAAAACCCAGCTCATAAAACTCAAAGCTGTTGTGGTTCCTGTAATGGCAAAAATAAAACCGGC
>JBDLUO010000049.1:0-18834 GCA_039805285.1 Bacteroidota bacterium | reverse complement strand
GGAATCGATTTCCATGATCATTTTACCGTCCCCTTCGAAGAACGCAGTTTGAATAGAGTCCGACATCCTATGAATGTCTTCCTCTTCAAATGCTTTACAAATCAATCTGTCAACCAAAATGAAAATTTCCTTTTGTTCTTTTTCTGAAAACAAATCAGCAAGTAGTTTTTCATTTTCCAATATGTCTTCAATTCTTATGATTTCTTTTTGAACATATAAACGAGAAAAACCTTTTTGCAACAGCACGCCTAACTCTTCTTTCATGTTATTCATGCTGTATTTCCTCATGGGAACAATAAACAAGATTTTTGTTCCGTTATGTTGTTGATTGATTTTTTCAATTACATCTTGAACATCATCTTTTTTTACACAGTCGCCGCTAATTGGTGAAATGGTTTTACCAATTCGTGCAAAAAGGATCCTGAGGTAATCATAGATTTCAGTCATACTACCAACCGTACTTCTCGGTGTTCTGGTGATCACTTTTTGTTCGATAGCAATAGCCGGACATAGCCCATATATGTAATCGACATCTGGCTTATCCATTCTTTGCATGAATTGTCGAGCATAAGAGCTAAGACTCTCTGCATATCTTCTTTGCCCTTCTGCAAAAAGCGTGTCGATGGTTAGTGAAGATTTTCCGGATCCTGAAACACCAGTAACAACTGTAAATTTATTTCGTGGTATCGTAACCGTTACATTCTTTAAATTATGAACTCTCGCTCCCGAAATAAGTATATCATTTGATTCTGATTTTATATCTGATTCTGATTTCTTGTTTTTTTTAATCGCTGACATATTGCGAAAATAGGCTAAGAATGTCGATTTTACGGGAAAAAACACCCGTAATGAAAAACTTACTACGTAGATCTACGCACCCATTCCGAGCACTAATACTCTATTTTTAGTTTAGCGTAAAAATTGTCCCAAATTTATTTTGCAAGGAGAAATTTAACTCTAGTTTTACATCACATTATTCAACGCTAGTAAAAAACCAAAGAGAATAAATTACTTCTTCTGCGGACTTTAAACCTGACATTGAAAATGTAAAATCCAAAATCCAAAACCAATAAAAACAAGAAGTCACATGAAAAACCAAATCAATCTCACAGACCAAGAATTAGTTCGTGCTTACATCAATGGTAATGCAAATGCGCTTTCATCTTTAGTAGAGCGTTACAAGGACAAGATTTTCACTTCAATTTATTTACTGGTAAAAGACAAATATCTTGCTGAAGATATTTTTCAAGAAGTATTCATCAAAATCATCGACACATTAAGAAACGGCAGATACACAGACGAAGGAAAATTTCTTCCTTGGGCTTTGCGTATTGCTCACAACATGTGTGTAGATCATTTCCGTAAAGTAAAACGTAGTCCGAGCATCAAAACCAGTGATGATCATGACATCTTTGAAGTTTTGAACTTCTCTGAAGCTGGAGCTGATCAAAAAATCATGGCAAATCAGAGTCATGACAAAATAAGAAGAATGGTAGATCTTTTGCCAGAAGATCAACGTGAAGTGATCATCCTTAGAAACTATGCAGATAAGAGCTTCAAGGAAATCGCTGAAATTACAAACTGCAGCATCAACACTGCATTAGGAAGAATGCGTTATGGATTAATCAATCTTCGTAAAATGATGACCGAAAAACAAATCGCGCTTTAATTGTGTTTTTATAGTTAGTTAACTGTTGTAAAACAAAACCCTTCGATTTCGAAGGGTTTTGTTTTTGTGACCTATTGCAAATGGTACAGGTCTTTATGAATTCCTTTGCTTTCTAGCTATTCGTTTAAAATATCTTTCTGTTACTTGTTATCTTTAAACGTTTTTAATCCGCAGGAAAGCCATTCCAAATATGTTTTTTTATCTGGCGTATAGCCAACTGGATGATTCAATAATTTTTCTTCGTGGTTTAAAATAGCATAAAGCGGTTGTGCATTATTAGAGAAGTTTTCTGTTTCGAATGTAGCCCACAAATCGCCATAGGTGGTAATTTCTTTTTTTAAGCCTTCATCAGATGTGAATGTAAATTGTTCCGAAACTGGCATCGCTTTCTTATCATCAACATACAAAGAGACAACCACAAATTCGTTTTTCATCATTTTGTATACTTCAGGATCACTCCACACGTTCTCTTCCATTCTTCTGCAATTAACGCAAGCATATCCTGTAAAATCGAGCAATACAGGTTTGTTTAATTTTTTTCCAAGGGCAATTCCTTCTTCATAATCTCTTGTGCAGGTTAGTCCGAGGACACAGTCTGAATCCTGCTGATAAACACTGTAGTATAACGGTGGCGGAAACCCACTGATCAATTTCAAATTGGCATAAGTTGTATTTGTCAATCCGGGAATCAGATAAAGGGTAAATATGGCGACCAACAAGGCTGTGATTTTTCTAATCGAACTGATTTTCTGATTCTTGTTGTCGTGCGGAAAATGAATCCAACCAAAAAGATAAGCTGTGAGGCCCGAGCCTACCAAAACCCATATTCCTATGAACACCTCTCTTTTCAACAATCCCCAGTGTTTTACCAAGTCTGCATTGGATAAAAACTTTAAGGCAAGTGCGATCTCTAAAAAGCCGAGCACCACTTTAACTGTATTGAGCCAACCGCCGGACTTTGGAAGAGACTGTAACCAATTGGGGAATAATGCAAAGAGTGCGAAAGGCAAAGCAAGTGCAAATCCAAATCCACCCATTCCTGCCGTAAGTTGCATGGCACCTCCGTCTGATGCCAATGATCCTGCAAGAAGTGATCCTAAAATAGGACCTGTGCATGAAAATGACACTAACGCAAGGGTAAGCGCCATAAAGAAAATTCCAATTATTTTTCCAGCTCCTGCTTTGCTGTCTGCACCACTAGAAAGAGATGCAGGTAGGGTTAATTCGTAAAATCCAAAGAAGGAAAATGCAAAGAATAAAAAGATGACAAAAAAGAAGAGATTTAAATACGCATTCGTAGAAATGTTATTCAGTATTTCAGGATTAATTTGATCCAGGAAATGAAAAGGCAGACTCAAAAGTAAGTAGATGGCGAAGATGAAGAAGCCATATAAAAATGCATTCCTGATGCCTGATTTTCTTGAACTGGCTTTTTTTGTGAAAAAAGAAACCGTTAAAGGTATCATTGGAAAAACACAAGGTGTAAGTAAGGCGATCAATCCGCCTAAAAATCCAATTAAAAACAAATTCCAAAGCGATTGATTTTGAGGCGATGTGTTTTGTCCGGAAACGACTCCGCAATCATTCAGGGGTTTATTGATGTCTATAGACTGAATTTTTACCCTATGAACTTTAGCTTGTGAGGCATTCTCTTCTAATGAAACTTTTAATTTCACTTCTTCAGTTTGAAAATTCATTCCTTCAGCTAATTCGTAATACAACGATGTGGCAACCATCTTCTCCTTACCTGCTGCGAGTGCGAGTGCAACAGAAAGGTGAATACTGTCTTTATAGACCATGAGTTTTTGTTGGTCAAAAATCGGATCTATTCTTTCTGTGTTTTTTGAAAGTATGGAGGTTGAAGCTGGATTTAGGGAAGAATCAGCCAGAATTACTTTAGGACCTGCAAGGTCTAAGGATTCTGCTTTATCGTATACACACCAACCATTGGGAATTGATGCTCGATAGTGAATGACATAACCTTTGGTATTTTTTTCTACCGAATAGGTCCAATGTAAAATGGAAGAATCCTGAGCATTTGAAATGGCTGAAAGTAGAAAGACGAAAATGCTGAGAAAAAATAATTTACGCATGATATGAATGCTGTGTTTGAATAAAAAAATCCCGAGAGTATCGGGATTTACGAAGTTAATTTATTTTCCATCCAGTTTGATGGTGAAAGACTGGTCTTTGGGAGGAAGGCATCGGCGATCGTTACAAACCATAAAGGTTACAACGCCTTTGATGCTGGTCGAAGCTGCTGATTTTAGGGTAACTTTTTGAACAAAGTCTACCTGCTTGTTGTAAAAACGCAATGTCGATTTAAAGTTTGGGTCGTACATGCTTTCAATTTTGCCTATTTCAGCCGGTTTGCCCACCCATTTCACCAACGGATTTTTTGAAAACTGAAAAGAAGTAGGTTCTGGACCTTCTCCTGCATTCTGGGAATATAAGTGCCAATTCCCATCAATATTGGCTGTCATGTGAAGCTCATATTGCTTTGGTGCGATTTTTTTTGCTGAGAAACTCCATGTAACCGGATTCTCGATTTGGGCAAATAAGACAGAAGAGAAGAGAATAGCGCAGATTAAAAAGAAAAACTGTTTTTTCATCCGTAAAAATATTTAGATAAAATTAAAGCGTGGAGCTTAAGGTTCGCAGAATTAACTGTTAAATTCCATTAACCAATGCCAAAAAGCTCTTTAAATATAAGCTTCCCATCAAGATTTCCCAGCGCGGCAGAACTTGCTCTTTCGGGATGTGGCATCATGCCGAATACATTTTTTTGTTTGTTAGAAATGCCTGCAATATTGTTTAATGCTCCATTTGGATTTGCTTCTTGATTCACTTCCCCATGTTCATTGCAGTAGCGATAGATAACCTGGTTGTTGTTTTCAATTTCATTTAGTAATTCATCTGGTGCGTAATATCTACCCTCACCATGCGCAATCGGAATTTTAAGGGCATCAGTAGATGTTCCAGACGACTTTAAGAAAACATTCTTACATATAAACTGCTGGTTTGCGTTTCTGAGTAAAACACCTGGTAACAATCCACTTTCACATAAAATCTGAAAGCCATTGCAAACACCGAGAACCTTGCCCCCTTTATTTGCAAACTCAATGGTTTTTTGCATCATTGGACTAAAACGGGCAATTGCGCCGCACCTTAGATAATCGCCATAGCTGAAACCGCCAGGTAAAACGATACAATCTGAGGTGTTAAGCATAGAAATATCGCTGTCTTTATGCCACAATTCAACTACTTCTTGTCCTAAATCTGAACGAAGGGATTCAATCATGTCTCGATCACAGTTTGAGCCTGGAAAAACAACAACGCCAAATTTCATACCATTTTGTTTTGATGAATTTATAAATTGATGCCGATAATCGCATCAATTACACCGCAAAAGTACAACAAGAGTATCAATGGAAGAGTGAAAAATAGCCATTTGTTATGGCTGAAACCCATAAAAGAAGATGAGATAAAACGGAAAGCCATTTTCTTTCTGGATAATAGAATGCTGCTGCACCAAAAATACTCCCCGAAATAAGCACGGGCATTAAGGTTGTACTAAATGAATGGGTATTGAAAAAAGGTAGAATCAGGGATATTACTGTGTATACAAAAAGCGTAGACCAACAATTTCTGGATTGTACAAGCAACTTACGTTGATTTGATTGAGAAAATCCAAATCCAATCAACATCAAAATAAAAATCAACGATGCCCCTAGTGTGTTATATAGCGGAAATGACATTTTTGCTAACCCTACAGTAAAAATCGGATTCAGCACGGAAAACGGCACATCAGACAAGAATAAAAAAGAGAGCATGAAATAAACGGGAGTCGAAATACCCAGAAAAATCAGCGCCCATTCTTGAGCCCTAAATGGTCTGAGAATGATCAAACCTATCAACAATAAAAACAAAAAGAGGAATGCAGGAGTATAGATGAGCATTGCAATACCCAATAAAAATCCGATGTTGAAGCTTTTAGCTCTTGCATCATTGTTGGAGGACATAGAAAGTAAAATCAATACAATACCAGCAAGAAGGCAAGAGAGCAAAAATCCCGAATTGAATGCATCCCAACCTGGCATTACGGCGGTAAATAGCATCAAACACATGCCGGCAAAATCATTGGGCCTGTGAAATAGTTTTTGGGCGTTGATCAATCTATTGACAAAAACAGCCAAGATGAAGATCAGAAAAAAGAGAAAAAAAGAATAAACATATGGATTAAAAGAAAAAATACCAATCATCGCTTCTGCCACTAAACGAAACAAGTATGGGTCATCTTTCTGAATTTCAGGGGCCTGTGGGTTTATAAAGCTCGCCCATCTTAGGGCTAGCCCGTAAATAAATAATATGAAATTATTAGAAGGATGGTTGTTTTTGAAAATGCCTATCACTTTTGAAACTTATCTTCAAAAGTAAAGAGAATTTGGTATAAATCGGGAATGAATCAGTCGTTCAATTCGATGCGAGCAAATCCAATTTTGCTCATGTATAGATACGGAATGAGCATGGTTCTGGCTCCAACCTGTTTGGCGAATCTTGGCATAAATTCGTAGCCCAACTCATTGCCTCTTAGTGTTGGATATCTTTTATTCACTCCATCAGAAGATAAGGCCTGATGACTTACAATGTCTTTTTGACTGTCTTTATCAATGTAAAAAAAGTGTATCTCTCCTCCCGCATTGAAAAAAGAAAAAGAAAGAAAATTATCATTGTCTACATCGTATTGATTTTTTTTGATGCCTGCATTCCATTCTAAATTGAGGCTGCTGTCTACGCCTATCACTACAATGTCTTTGTAGATAAACTTGGTTGATGACCTACCTGCAAAGTTTGACAAGGGTCGATATCCATAATAGAACGGATTGTAAAGAAAGTTATCGGTGCTGTTAAGAAACTGCTGTCTATCCCATAAACTCGTTCTATTCCAGCCATTGTTAGAACTTCCCGTCATGGTGTATGCGTCCTCTGAAATCAGAATAAAACTTCCATCTTTTTTGAGCAAAATTTGATCGGCGGAAAAATTTTCATACTCAGCTTGGTTGTCGTCGGATGATTGCAAACTGTTTATTAATTCCTCTGAGAAAGGCAGGAAAGCAGAACGAACAAGCTCAATATTTTCTGCGTTTACAGCAGATGAGAACAGGCCTTTTGCGATATCTTCTCTTTTGTCGAGGTAAAATGAATTGATGAGGTAATTGTTGTTTCGATTGTCTATTTTAAGTACAGCGCCCAATAAAAAATTCCCTTGAAGATCGAGATCCAACATGTTCATTTGTCTTGATTGCGGAACCCGATGAAAGAGTCGAAGTTCACTTACATTGTCTCCTTGATGTTCTCTTTGTTCTCCAACAAAAATGGTATTGCCTTTATTGTCTATGGATAATTCAGAAAAATTGGATTTGCGTTCGTTCTCTAATTTGCTGAATGAAAAACTGTCTACTACTTTTAATGAAGTATCCGTGATTTTGGCTTGAAGTTTAAACACATCGTTTTTCCACTTCCTTCGATAAACACAGATTTTAGATCGATCTTCGCTATGAACTGCAGAGTAAATGGTGTTTTCCGTAAAATAACCAATCTGAGCCGTGTCTAAAAGCATGATGTCATTTATCTTGTTCCCAAAAGCATCTATTTTTAGGGCTTTACAATAAACAACAGAACCTTTTTGATGTTGAAAAATCAGGAATGCACCGTTAGCGTAACGAATGCAGTCCATGTTAATTACTCGTTCAGGAATATCGGTTAATTCTATTTGATCAATCAACTTCATATTTGTGGCATATACAGATATGATATGCTTACCAGAAGGATTTTTATAGATGAGATAATTGTCTCTCACTTTCCCGATGATGTTGAAAGACATACTGCTCTTATCTTTAGGCTGTATCTCGGAGTACGTTATTTTCTGTGCTTCCGACACAACAGAAATAACCATAAAAAAGCAGATGATGGTAACAACAAGTCGATTCATTTTATTCATATATGCTTTAATCTTGTAAAACAAATCTAGGCACATTCAACAATCTCTCACAATTATTGTTTAATTATCATGATGAAAAATATTTTAATTTCTGGCGGAACAGGATTGGTTGGAAAAGAACTAACTGCTGTGCTTTTGGAACGTGGGTATGATGTGGTGATTCTGACCCGAAGCAAAACAATACAATCCAATAACCCGAGGATAAAATACGCGCATTGGAACATCGAAAATAGGTATATCGATCCAAATGCTTTGCATGATGTTGATGCCATTATTCACCTTGCTGGAGCGGGTGTGGTTGAAAAAAGATGGAGTGATAGCTACAAAAAAGAAATTGAGATGAGCAGAACGGAAAGCAGTGCCATTTTGATGAACGCTTTATCTACTCATGAGCATAATGTAAAAACATTTATCAGTACTTCTGCTATTGGATGGTATGGGCCAGACAGTATTGTCGGGAAACCTTTTTCTGAGGATGCGCCAGCAAATGAAGATTTTTTAGGAAAAACATGTAAGGCATGGGAAGAAAGCGTGTATCCATGTAAAAATATGGGTATAAGACTTTGTATTGTTCGAACAGGAATAGTCTTGAGCAAAAACGGTGGGGCATTAAAGGAGTTTCTAAAACCAATCAAAATGGGAGTGGCTGCTATCCTTGGAAACGGAAAGCAAATCATAAGCTGGATTCACATCCGAGACCTCTGTAACTTATACATACACCTGATGGAAAAAGAGAACTTGAATGGAGTCTTTAATGGTGTAGCGCCTACCCCCGTTTCCAATAAAAACCTGACGATATCTCTCGCGTCTTGCATCAGAAAAACTTTCTTTATTCCCATTCATGTGCCTGCATTCATGTTAAAAATAATCATGGGAGAAAGCAGCATCGAAGTGCTTAAGAGCACAACCGTTGATGCCAAAAAAATCAGCGCTTCAGGATTTACCTTCATCTATCCAACACTAATGCCTGCCTTGCGCGAAATTACAAGTCGCGCTTAACAAACATAAATCGAGTGAGAACGATGAATAAGAGCAGATAAAAAACGGAAAATGAAATTTCTATATTTTGTAAATCAGTAGGAAAACTGTTTTTTGCCATAGATTTAAGTGGATTGTCAGGAAAAGATAAAAGTCCATCTGATGCATTCATGGGCAGGTATTCTCCCAATCTTCCCAAATCAAATTTATCTCCGTTACGCCATTTCACACTCAATGCATCCAGCATCTGCGCTATGATGTTTTCTGCACCTGTATAGATGAAATATATGCCTATCGCAAATCCAGTTTTTCTGATCCAAACAGAAATAAAAAGTGCAATCACATTATAAGTAAGCGCTTTGTTGAAAAAATAAAAAACATGCATAAACCCTTTAGTTGAAAAAGGAGTGTCTGATATCGATGCAAAAAGAAATCCACTCAAAACAACAATTACAGACGAAATCAATGCGAAAATAAGGGCCATCGTAAGTTTCACTTCTATGAACTCGTTCCTTGTCCAGCCGTCTATTATGTTTTGTCTGGATGTTTTAAATGTAAACTCGTTGGTTGTAATGATAAGCAGAAGAAGAGCTGGCAGAATTAAAAGGTAGCCAGATACATAAGAAACCGTTTCCCATACATGTTCGTAATCATAGGGATTGAATTTGCCAACAAGCACTTTAGCATCAGAATTGACAACTACTTCTTGAAATACTTTTTCTACGATATAGTTGGTCAGGAAAATGCCAAGAACGAAAAAAATACCTATCAGAATAAACGCTCTGTAATTTTTTATTTTAAGCCATTCGGTACGAAGAAGTGTTATCATTTTAATTAATTAGTGGTTAATTCCAGGAATCTTGTTTCTAGACTTTTTCTTCTGAATTGCAGGTGAGACAATACAACTCCATTTTGAAAACAATGTGCATTGATCGATGCCAAATCCGCTTTATTGGCAGGAAAATCAAGAATCAGAAGTTCTCCTTCTTTTGTAATTTTTCTGAGTCCTTGGTAGTCTTTCAGGATATTCGAAGCATGATTCAAATCACTGGAAGAAATTTCAACGAGATCGTCGTTGGAAAGAATTTCTGATACCGGACCCGAGGTGATTTGTTTTCCGAATTTCAGAATCACAGCATGGGTACAAACCTTTTCAACTTCATCGAGAAGATGACTAGCCATTATGATGGTTTTCCCTTTTGATGCGAGTTCGTTGATTAGGGTCCTTATTTCCGCAATCCCCACTGGATCAAGTCCGTTTGTTGGTTCATCGAGCAAAAGAACATCCGGATTTCCAAGCAAAGCAGATGCTATGGCAAGGCGCTGTTTCATACCCAGACTGAATGTACTGAAAGCGCTGTTTCTTCTTTCATACAAGTTTACCTGTCTCAATGCAGCATCTATCCCGTCTGTGCCACAACCTTTTATTGCTGCAGAAATTTCTAAATTTTGTCTTGCAGAAAGATAATGGTAGAAGTTTGGTGTTTCCAGCAAAGAGCCGATTCGTTTTCTATGTCCTGCATTGGGTTGTTCTTCAAATATCTTAAAACTTCCTCCATCCGATTTCAACACATCCAATACAATGCTTAACAATGTCGTTTTACCGCTACCGTTAGGACCTAAAATGCCAAATACTGTACCCGAATTTACTTCAAAACTTACCTTGTCTAGGGCTTTGATTTTGCCATAGTTTTTCGTCAATTCATCCAGTTGTAAAATTTTCATATTATTTAGATAAATGAAGCGTTAGATAATCTGTCACTTTCTGATACAGATGTGCCCTGTCTTTTCCTAATACATTGTGTTCGTGTCCAGGATAAATCATATAATCAACCTGAACACCTTTATCTACGGCGGCTTTCACAAATTTTACAGAATGTTGCATAACAACCACATTGTCCTGCATCCCATGAATCAACAAAAGTTTTCCCTTCAGATTTCCAACTTTTTTGGTAAGGTCTGTAGCAGCAAATCCTTCTGGATTTTCTAATGGTCGATCCATGTATCTTTCGGTGTACATGATTTCGTAGTAATTCCAGTCGATTACCGGACCACCTGCTACCGCAGCTTTAAAAATACCGGGATGGGTCAACATGAAATTGGTGGTCATAAATCCACCATAGCTCCATCCAAATAATCCCATATTGTTTATATCCGCATATTTCAATGTTTTCAAATATTCCACTCCTCTAAGCATATCTTCCATTTGTTTTACACCTGCTCTACGGAAAATGGATTGTTCGAAATCGCGGCCTCTATTTGAGCTTCCTCTTGTGTCAATGGTAAAAACCAGATAACCTCTTTGTGCCATATACTGAAACCAATAATCTCCTGCCCCTCCATTCCAACTCTTGGTAATCATTTGTGCATGCGGTCCACCATACCAATAAACAACAACAGGGTATTTTTTCGTGCTGTCAAAATTTATGGGCTTAAACATGCGTGCAAACAAATCAAAGCCATCTTCACTTTTTAAAGAAAAAATACTGAGCTCTCCTTTTGCATATCCCGTTAATGGATCCATTGCCTGCAATAGATTTTTTGATTTCTCAGATTTGGTTTCATGAATCTGAATGCTCCTTGGTAAATTGATGTCGCTCGAAACATCGATCACATATTCTCCATCTGAACTATATTGAACCTGGTGTACTTTGTCTCCTTTGGTGAGTTCTGTTTTTTTCCCTGTTTTTAGGGAAACGCTGTAAAGATTTTTGGAAAGTGGAGATACTTCCGTAGACATGAAGTAGATTTTGTCACCCTTATCATCAAATCCTTTAGCTTCAGTCACCTCCCATTTTCCTTGGGTAATTTGCTTGATAAGGTTGCCCTGAAGATCATACAAATACAGATGATTCCATCCATCTCTTCTGCTTTGCCATAGAAACTGATCTTTATTATTTTTTACAAAAAGCATTGGATTTTGTGGCTCGGTATATTTATCGTCTGTTTCTTCAAAAAGTGTTTTTATGAAATCACCTGTTGATGCATCATATTGGTTCAGCCACATGTGATTTTGTTCGCGATTAACAATGGCCACAAAAACAAAGCGATCATCCGGACTCCATGAGATATTGGTCAGGTATTGTTCCGCTGGTTCACCGGTTTTTAACCAAATCGTTTTTTGATTGGACTGATTAAAAACGCCAACTGTTACATGATGACTTTGATCCCCTGCCATTGGATATTTAAGGTTGTTGTTTTTCGCGGGTTTGGTTGTCCAATCGACAATGGGGTATCCCGGAATCATGGATTGATCCATTCTATAAAAAGCGACTGAATTGCCTGATGTGCTCCAAAAAATGCCTTTGTTGATTCCGAATTCGCTTTGGTGAACCGTTGAAGCGTAAACGATATCTTCTGAACCATCGGTTGTAACCTGGGTTGTTTTTCCTTTGTTGGTTATATAGAAATTATGGTTTTCGAGATAGGCAACGGCACCATCCGGACTTAGATCAGCGTTTTCTTTCGACATCAAATCTTTTGAAAATAAAACTTCTGCTTTTTGACCGTCTTTTATTTTTATTCTACGGTCACTCATAAACAATACGTATCCATCTTTTTCGAATTGAACCTGAGGCATTGCTTTTATGGTATCCATCCCAGCATTTCGAAGCTGATTATTGATGTCGCCAAGTGTTAAAGATGGAACAGCGGGCGTTTTAAAATTGCCACGCATCCAAAACTCAGTTCCATTTTCTTTTTTCAGATAAGCAAAATCATTGGTGCCCTTTATGAATTGTAGCTGACGAAGGTTTTCCGGAGCCAGTGTAGTTCTTGCTTTCAACATGGCATCCTCGATGGATAACATTTTTTGTTGGGCAAATAAAGTAGATGTACAAATGGTAATACCTAGAAATAAAAACACTCTTTTCATATTGTTGTATTATTTATTAAAAGTAGGGAATCCAAGTTTAAGAAAAAGCGTATTTGAATTGAACGGCTGAAATCAAGGATGAAAATCCATTTCTTGAAGCGAGGCTCCATCTCCGTTTACTTCCAATCTATAATGTGCACCACATTTTAGGGCATAATTCTGTTTCTGGTGACCGACTGGAAATCCAAAACACACGGGAAATTGGGAACCTTTTATTTTTTCCAAAACGATATCTTTCAAGGAAAGTGCGAATTCTTCTCCCGGATCGTCTTTTTTCAATGAAAATCCACCGATGATCAATCCCTTTAATTTATTCAATTTTCCTGCTCTTTTCAGTGCCCAAAACAATCGGTCTAGCTGGTATAGGTACTCCCCCGTATCTTCTAAAAAAAGAATTTTATGGTCTGTGTTGATGTCCGATTCGGAGCCAATAAGAGATTGGAAAACGGCAAGATTCCCGCCAATGAGTACGCCACTGGCGATTCCCAAACGATTGGCAGGATCTGCAACTGTTCTATATTGATTCTTTTCGCCCATAAGCATGTTTTGTATGCTTTGTAGGGAAGCGATTTGATCTGCATCCAGTGTTGATGGATCTTTCGCAAAACCATGGCTCATTTTGGCATGGATGCTTTGGAGCTTTATTTTTTTGAAAATGTGAAGGTGAAGGGCTGTAACATCACTGAAACCAATCATCCATTTGGGATTTTTTTTGATGCCTTCTAGTTTGATTCTATCGAGTATACGAATCAATCCATACCCTCCACGTGCCGCCCAAATTGCCTTGATTTGGGGGTCGTCCATCATTTCTTGCAGATCCTGTAGTCGCTCTTCGTCGGTACCTCCGAATGTGAAAAAACGGCTGCCGATTGTTTTGCCTAATCTAACCTCATATCCCCAGTTTTTCAAGGCCTCAATCATGGGCAAAATCTCGTTTTCTTCTATGTTTCCGGCAGGAGCAAGTATGGCGATAACATCGCCTTTTTTGAGTGGCTGAGGAACAATCTTTGTTTCATCATCCAATAACACAGGATTTGCATCCATGGCTCGAAGGTCTGAAAGTCCCCAACCGGTAAGGGCTAGTGCTGAACTGATGAACTTTTTTCTTTTCATGATTGAAGCAGATGGTTGCCGAATTTAGTTTAAAAGGATGAAAACCAAGACCGCGCTTTTCATTATCAGCCGATTTGGTTTGGGAATGCTGAGTATTGGCGGTATTTTTGCGTTAATGACTACTCCAAAACGTTATTTGATTACTTCGGCTTTGCCATATGCAAACGGACCGAAGCACCTTGGCCATCTGGCTGGGGCTTATTTGCCTGCTGATATTTATGTGCGCTACTTGCGATCTCGGCATCGCGATGTCGTTTTTGTTTGCGGTAGCGACGAACATGGTGCAGCCATTACCATGCAGGCACACAAAGAGAAAACCACACCCAAAGAAATTGTAGACAAATACCATGCCTTGCTAGACAGCAACATGAGAGATTTAGGTATTTCTTTTGATATTTATCACAGAACATCAGAACCCATACACCATGAGACTGCGCAAGACTTTTTTCGCAAGCTCGAAAAAAATGGCGACCTGGAAATTAAAGAATCAGAACAATTTTATGATGATACTGCCAAATCCTTTTTGGCAGATCGATACATCAGCGGAACTTGTCCCATTTGCAAATACGAAAAAGCATATGGCGACCAATGTGAAAAATGTGGTACTTCCCTTAGTCCAGATCAACTGATAGATCCTAAAAGTACACTGAGCGGACAAACTCCATCTAAAAAACAAACAACCCATTGGTACTTACCCCTGAATCGACACGAAGAATTTCTACGTAAATGGATACTCGAAGAACATCAATCCGATTGGAAACCTACCGTTGTTGGACAATGTAAAAGCTGGATTGATGCCGGACTGCAGCCAAGAGCCGTTACCAGAGATCTTGATTGGGGCGTGAAAGTTCCTGCAGAAATTTCTGGAAGCGAAGGCAAAGTTCTTTATGTTTGGTTTGATGCACCGATAGGATACATTAGTGCCACAAAACAATGGGCAATCAATCAAAACAAAGATTGGAAACCTTATTGGGAAGATAAAGAAACAAAGCTTGTCCATTTTATCGGTAAGGACAATATCGTCTTCCACTGCATCATTTTCCCGATCATGTTAGAACGATACGGGTATATTTTGCCAGACAATGTTCCTTCGAATGAGTTCATGAATTTAGAAGGAGATAAGATGAGCACGTCGAGAGGCTGGAGTATAGAAATGGAGGAGTATATCCAGGATTTTGTGAAAAAAGAAAACGGTGGAGATATGATGGTTGATGCTTTGCGTTATTATCTAACTGCAATTGCGCCCGAAACCAAAGACAGTGAATTTACATGGAAGGGATTTCAAGATGCATTAAACAGTGAGCTGGTAGCTGTTTTCGGAAATTTCATCAACAGAACCTTTGTATTGATGCACAAATTGTGCAATGGTAAAGTGCCCCCTTTACATCCTGACAGAGATATGGCGAAAGATGAAGCATTTTGGAATGAAATCAATGCATCAAAGTCGAATATTGAGGAACATTTGGAAAAATACCGATTCAGAGATGGTTTATCAGAAGTGATTGATCTGGCAAGAAAGGGAAATCGTTTTATGCAAGAAAATGAACCTTGGATTGTTGCCAAGCAAGTTGGAGAAAACGGATTGCCCACTCCTGAAGCTCAAAAAAGCATAGACAATTGCATGCATTATTGTTTGCAATTGTGTGCGAATTTGGCGGTTCTTATTCATCCATTTTTACCCTTTACCGCAAAAAAAATGTGCCATTTAATGAAAGTGGTAGACAAGATGTTGGATTGGGAGAATGCGGGAAAACAAAAACTGCTAAGCGTAGGCTATTCACTGAGGGCGCCAGAATTGTTGTTCAGAAAAATGGAGGATGAAGAAGTGTCATTGCAAGTAGAAAAACTAAAAATGAAAAGTCAGAAAATTATGGATACGAACCCTGTGCCGGAAAAAAAGGTTGAGCAGAAAGAGATTGAGTCTAAGCCAGCCATACAGTTTGAAGATTTTGCAAAAATTGAACTCAAGACAGGCACCATTTTATCTGCAGAAAAAGTAGAGAAGGCCGATAAACTTTTAAAACTCGAAGTGGATCTCGGATCCGAAAAGAGAACCATAGTTAGTGGAATTGCATTGCACCATCAACCAGAAAATCTGATTGGTCAAAAAGTGACCGTTGTAACCAATCTTGCACCTCGAAAAATGAGAGGCATTGAAAGCAATGGAATGATTCTTATGGCAGAGGATGGAGATGGAAAATTGAATTTTGTATTTTCTGATTCTTCCAATGGAAGTGCTGTAAGTTAAAATACGAATACCCATGACCGTTATACCCCCATATCTAAAGAAAGGTGACATCATTGGAATAACTTGTCCTGCTGGATTTCTGGATAAGAAGAAAGCAACCCATTGTGTTAAAATACTTCAATCGTGGGGATTTGAGGTAATGATTGGAAAAACAGTTGGCGGCGATTCGGAGAATTATTTTAGTGGTAGCGATGAAGAGAGACGAGATGAATTTCAAGCGATGTTGGATGATGGTTCAATAAAAGCAATTCTTTGCGGAAGAGGCGGCTACGGCAGTACCAGAATCATTGATGGATTGAATTTTAAAAAATTCCAAAAAGCTCCAAAATGGATTATTGGATTCAGTGACATTACTGCTTTCCATACCCATGTTCAAACACAATTTTCCATAGCCAGCATACATGGGCCTATGGCTTCTGCATTTCAAACCTGGACGAGAGACAAAGAATATCTGGAATCCATACAGGCATGTCTCACAGGTAAAAAAATGAAGTATTCCTGCAAGCAGTCTGCTTATAACGTAATCGGAAAAGCAAAAGGCATTTTAGTTGGTGGGAATCTCGCTTTGATTTCTCATACCATTGGCACAGAATCTGAAATCAAAACAAAAAATAAGATTCTCCTGATAGAAGATATTGGAGAAAACCTATACGCCATTGATCGAATGTTGGTTCAGCTTGAAAGAAGCGGAAAACTAATCGATGTTGTAGGTGTTGTTTCTGGAGGATTTACAGACATAAAAGATACTGAGAGACCATTCGGAAAAACAATCGAAGGCATCATCCTTGAATTTTTTAAAGAGAGAAAAATACCGATTTGTTTTGACTTCCCAATTGGGCATCAGCCCCAAAATTTTGCCATCAAATTGGGTATAGAATATGATTTCAAAGTAAGTGCTAGTGGCGTTTCGCTTACGGAACAACGCTAGTTTATTTGCAGAAATTAAGGTTCGTCTTCTTCGTTATACCAGATTCTGTTGAGTTTCAATTTACTCACCGGCGCTACGACCAACGGAAATTTTTCTACGGTTACATTGCTTTGCTCCAAGCCGAAACTTCTCTCTTCACTTACACTAAGTTCTTTCAACCAGAAATACAACCGCATAACCAACAATTCACTAAACGGCAACTCATTGTCTTGACTCAAGAATTTCTCCATTACAATGAATTCAAAATCGCCGACCATGTTGTTTTTCAATTGACTTTCGTAACGGCTGGTGATATTTACTTCTCTGTTCTGCACCAAATCTTCCACCACTTTTTTAAACATAAGGTTGATTCGAGGCTGTATTCTAAAGCCCAATCTGAATTCTACACGAATGATGTCGTTTGGAATGATGTGTTCCACGATATATTCGCTGGTATATGGATCATCTAAAGTATGCACATGCACGAACCAGTAGATGTCGGCGCGCTTGGGTTTGCCACGGAGAATGCTGTAAATGATTTTATGTTCAATCTCTTTAACATTATGTGCACTGGTAAGGAATACCAGATGTGTGGCATATTTTGGAACGGTAGAGTCGTTGCTAAGCTCTTCTATTTTAGGGATGTAATCTTCCACCCTTACAAATTCGACATACCTCGCTTTGATTTTTCTTGCTCTGTACCAGATGTACATAACAGCAAATAAACCGCCTCCGATGATGAGGGTAACAAAACCGCCATGAGGAAATTTATCCAAATTGGCAATGAGGAAGCACGCTTCGAGTGAAATATAGATGAACAGAAAAATCCAAATTAATGTGGGTCTGACTCTCTTAGAAATCAAGAAGTTGGAAAACAAAACGGTAGTTGCCATCATGCAAAGCGTAATGGCCAACCCATAGGCTGCTTCCATTGAACTTGATTGACGGAAATAAAGTACAATCGTAACGCATCCAATAAACAGAAGTGTGTTAATCCCTGGAATATACAATTGCCCTTTTGCTTCTGTTGGGTAATTGATTCTCATTTTGGGCCAAAGATTGAGTCGTATTGCCTCACTGATAAGTGTGAATGATCCACTGATTAATGCCTGACTTGCAATGATGGCTGCGGCTGTAGCAATGATGATCCCTGAAAGCAAAAACCATTTTGGCATAATGGTGTAAAAAGGATTTTGCATCGCAGAAACCGTGATGTTAGAGAACTTGGAAATAAAGTGAGGATCTTTCATATGGTCTGCACTTGCGTAAACCATTCCTTTTTGGGTTAACAACCAAGCACCCTGTCCGAGGTAATTTAAAATCAGACAAGTTTTAACCAAGATCCAAGAAACCCTGATATTGCCTCTGCCGCAATGTCCTAAATCACTATAAAGTGCCTCGGCTCCGGTAGTACAAAGGAATACGGCACCCAAAATCCAAAAACCAGAAGGATACTCGGTTAGTAGTTTGATTGCATATACAGGATTGAAAGCTTTCAATACTGTAAAGTCATGAGTAAGGCCTGCAAGGCCTATGACACCCAACATGATAAACCAAACAGACATGATCGGACCGAACATTTTACCAATCGAGTTTGTTCCAAACTGCTGCATAAAAAATAAAACACATAGGATTCCGATTACAATCATGATGATTGTGTTTTCGGAAATTTGTTCGAGTGCATGAATGTTTTTTAGTCCCTCAATGGCTGAAGTGATTGAAATGGGCGGGGTAATCATTCCATCTGCCAAAAGGGCTGCGCCCCCAAGCATAGCGGGAAAAACAAGCCATTTTTTTTGACGTCGAATCAGTGTGTATAAAGAAAATATGCCTCCCTCTCCTTTATTGTCTGCTTGGAGGGTTAATAGCACATATTTAACTGTAGTTTGTAAAGTGAGTGTCCAGATGATGCAGGATATTCCGCCCAGAATTAGGGTTTCATCAATCATACGTCCATTGATGATGGCACTGAAAACATAGAGCGGCGATGTACCGATATCTCCGTAAATGATTCCGAGAGCGATAAGTAATCCAGCTGCGGTTA
>JBDLUO010000048.1:0-2655 GCA_039805285.1 Bacteroidota bacterium | reverse complement strand
AAAGAATATATTGATGCGATTGCATCGTGGTGGGTGAATCCATACGGGCATTCCAATACGTTTATTGCAGATGCTATTTACAAACAACTGACGACTTTAGAGCATGTTCTTTTTGGTGGATTTACGCATCAACCTGCGGTTGAAGTGGCTGAAAAGCTACTAGCCATTTTACCCAAAAACCAACAAAAATTATTCTTTTCAGACAATGGATCTACGGCAGTTGAAATTGCCATTAAGGTTGCGTTGCAGTATTTTTTTAATAAAGGAGAAAAGCGAACTACGATTATTGCTTTTGAAAACGCCTTTCATGGAGACACCTTTGCGGCCATGGCTGCCAGTGGCATTTCTCTTTTTACCGATGCTTTTCAAGGCATGTTTATCGATGTAGTGCGGATTCCAGTTCCCGTTGTTGGGCAAGAAGACGTTAGTTTTTCCGCTTTAGCGAAAGCCTTAAAAAACCACAATTGTGCCGGATTTATTTTTGAACCCTTGGTACAAGGTGCCGCTGGAATGGTGATGTACGAAGCCGCTGCTTTGGATACTTTAATCCGAATGTGTAATGCCAATAATGTACTCACCATTGCAGATGAAGTCATGACGGGTTTTGGAAAAACGGGAAAAACGTTTGCTTCAGATTATTTGGTAGAGCAACCCGATATGATGTGTTTGTCAAAAGCCTTAACAGGCGGAACCATTCCGATGGCGATAACGACTTTCACACAAGAAATTTTTGATGCATTTTATGATGAAGACATCAATAAAGCCTTGTTTCATGGGCATACATTTACAGCCAATCCAACAGGTTGCGCAGCAGCATTGGCGAGTTTGAAATTGTTGGAAACCCCAGCAATGCAAGCTAATATTGAACGCGTAAATACCAAGCATTTGACTTTTGAAAAACGAGTGCAATCACACCCAAAAGTGGTAACGACTCGAGTACTAGGAGTTATTTTTGCTTTAGAAATCAAGACGGAATCCGCAGCAAGTTACTACGGAAATTTGCGCAACAAACTCTATAATTTCTTCATTGAAAACGGGGTGATATTACGCCCAGTGGGCAATATTGTGTACATCTTACCACCTTATGTAATTACAGACGAGCAATTAGAAAAAGTGTATCAAGTGGTCGAAAGTGCCCTTGAAATAGTGTAATTTTACCAAAAAATTAATTCTTTGTCACAAACGATCTCCATAACAGCCATTGCTTCTGTTTCCCCTTTAGGGAATGATTCTGAAATTATTTGGAACAATTACCAAAATTCCAATACCTGTTTTCAAAGTCGTTATTTAGATCAAAAAGAAACATGGGTAGCTACATTGGATGACAATTCAAAAACGCAAGTTGCGGCTTTAAGGGCATCGGACAGTAAATACAATTTTTTAGACAATTCCGTTTTATATGCCATGCTCGCTTCGCGCCAAGCGATTGCCAAAGCAGGTTGGACTAATAAAGATTCATTCGGAATTAATATTGGTTCGTCTCGTGGCGCGACCGACTTATTTGAACACCATTTTCAAGAATACCTTACTACTGGGAAAGCACAAACCTTGGCTTCGCCAACGACTACCTTAGGGAATATTTCCTCTTGGGTAGCTCATGATTTACAGACTGAGGGTCCTGAAATTTCGCATTCAATAACTTGTTCAACCGCTTTACATGCGGTCTTGAATGGTGTGGCTTGGTTGCGATCTGGTATGGCAGATAAATTTTTGGTTGGAGGCAGCGAAGCGCCTTTGACCGATTTTACGATTGCCCAAATGCGTGCGTTAAAAATTTATTCTCGAAGCGAAGAAGACTATCCGAATCGCGCTTTGGATTTGGATAAAAAGCAAAACACCATGATTTTAGGCGAAGGTGCTGGCGTATGTTGTTTGGAAATCGGTAAAAAAGAAAACGCTTTGGCCTTCATTGAAGGCATTGGGTATGCCACCGAAATTTTAGAACACAATATTTCTATTTCTGCTGAGGCCGATTGTTTCCAAAAATCGATGAAAATGGCGTTAGCCAATACCGACTTATCCGAAGTTGACGTTATTGTCATGCATGCTCCAGGGACTATCAAAGGCGATTTGACCGAATACAAAGCCATTGAAAAAGTGTTTGGTTCCCAACTTCCTTTATTGACGACTAACAAATGGAAAATTGGACACACCTTTGGCGCTTCAGGCATATTAAGTTTGGAGTTGGCTATTTTAATGTTACAACACAATCAATTTGTGGGTGTTCCTTTTGCAAAAGAACAAAATACAACACAATCCATTCGAAAAGTACTGGTCAATGCGGTAGGTTTTGGGGGTAATGCCGTGAGTATTTTGTTGTCTATTTAATTTGCGCTTCTAACTCCTTCACTTTCTCATATACCAAATTACTTTCATAACCTTTTCGCAATAAGAAATCACACTGTTTTTTGCGTTTTTTAAGTCCGTTAGATTCTTTGATGGAATGCCAATTTCGTTCGGCTATAGCATTGAAATTTGCTTCGTATTCTTCAGTAGTAATTTCTTTTAGTGCTAAATTGATGTTGTAAGTGGAAATGTTTCTCAATTTCAATTCGTTAACGATGCGCACTTTTCCCCAAAATTTAATGCGGTGTTTTCCACGGGCAAAACTACAAGCAAACCGACTTTCATTCAAGTAATTTTCCTGAATTAAAT
>JBDLUO010000047.1:0-4205 GCA_039805285.1 Bacteroidota bacterium | reverse complement strand
GCTTTCTTCATCTAGATATCATTAAATATGAATTTACCTAAAGTCGCTGTGGTTATATTGAATTGGAACGGGCGAAAATTTTTGGAGCAATTTCTTCCTTTCCTGATGAAAAGCAGTTACGGGAACATGGAGGTGATTTTAGCGGACAATGCATCAACAGACGACTCGCTCAGTTTTATGAGTAGATTGTATCCTGATGTAAGGATCATACAGAATGCTAAAAATGAAGGATTTGCTCAGGGATATAATATAGCATTGCGTCAGGTTGAAGCGGATTATTATGTGTTATTGAACAGTGATGTTGAGGTTGTTTCTGGATGGTTGGAGCCAATGGTGGCTTTGATGGAAGGGAACAAAGAGGTAGGGGCGTGTCAGCCCAAATTGAGAGCGTATGATGCAAGGGATAATTTTGAATATGCCGGAGCGTGCGGTGGATGGATAGACAGTCTAGGGTATCCTTTTTCGAGAGGAAGGGTTTTTGATGTTTGTGAGCAGGACTTAGGCCAGTACGAAGAAGCTGTTCCTTGTTTTTGGGCTACTGGTGCAGCTTTGATGATTCGGTCGGAATTATATCATAAGGTTGGTGGATTAGATCCGTATTTTTTTGCACATCAAGAAGAAATAGATTTATGTTGGCGGATCCAGCGTGCCGGATATATGGTTTTTTCTGTTCCTCAATCCGTGGTTTATCATGTTGGTGGCGGAACGCTTCCACGAGGAAATACGATGAAAGTGTACTTGAATTTTCGAAATAATTTGATCATGTTGGCCAAAAACCTTCCTTTTTCGCAAGCCATTATAAAAATTCCCATAAGGTTTGGGTTGGATGCATTAGCTGCATGGAAAGGTGTTTTTGAAGGGAATGGGGGATATTATATTGCAATAGCCAAGGCCCACATGCACTTTTTTAAATGGTTGATCCTAGGAAAAAAACATAAAGGAGTAAAAGGGGGGAAGGGGAAAAATCTGAGTGGATATTACAATGGGTGTGTAATCTGGGATTATTTTATTCGAAAGAAAAGAACCTTTACTGAAATTGTAAAATTGAAGTAGTTTTTTTGAAATGAAGGTCTTATTTTTGCGAACGTAAAAAGAAATTATGGAAGACAATAAATACACAGAAGTAATAGATAACTCTCACAAAGACTTTACGCACAATTGGGTTTCTACATCAAGATTCCTTTGGTTTTGTCAGATTTTCGTTGTGTTGGCGTTTGTTCTTGGTGGTTGTTATAATTTATACACACACAGATACAAAGGGAAACCTGAGGTAAATGTGCCAGAAAACACATTGTACAATCCAAAGTACAAGTAGTTTTAAATAAAAGGGAAAGATTGTTTTTTTTATTCCAAACAATTTTTATCTTTGCACTCCCTTAACAGGAAAGTTCTTATTAATCAAGCGGAAGTAGCTCATTTGGTAGAGCACGACCTTGCCAAGGTCGGGGTGGCCGGTTCGAGCCCGGTCTTCCGCTCCAAATCCCGACATAGTCGGGATTTTTTTTAAGTGTATTTTAATTTTCGTCTACTCGGGTGGTGGAACTGGTAGACACGCAGGACTTAAAATCCTGTTCGCAGCAATGCGAGTGACGGTTCGATTCCGTTCCCGAGTACAAAAAGTCAGAGTGAGAAAGAGAGCGAAAGCGATCTGAACCTCTGGCTTTTTTTCTTCCCTCTCATTTTGTTTCTCGCTCTGATTTGTCCTGGCTTTTTTTCTTCGCTCTCATTTTGTTTCTCTCTCTGTTTTAAATTTCTTCATTCTCATTCTGTTTCTCACTCTGTTTTAAATTTCTTCATTCTCATTATGTTTCTCGCTCTGTTTTAAATTTCTTCGCTTTCATTCTGTTTCTCGCTCTCATTTTAATACGACTGTTTTTTCAACAACTTCACTCGGTGTTTTTCCTTTGCTGGAAAATCTGCTATTATTTACTTTAGCTCAACATCGTACCTAATTTTTATGTTTGATTTTCAAAAGCTTGATGTTTATAAAAAGGCTAAAACATTTCATTTAGAATGCAAGAATATTATTCTGACCAACAAACTAGATCGTTATGTAAAAGATCAGTTTGCTAGAGCTTCCTTCAGCATTATATTAAATATCGCAGAAGGATCAGGGAAATTCTCCAAGCTAGACAGGAGAAATTACTTTGTCACTTCTAGGGGTTCGGTTTTTGAGTGTGTGGCTATTCTTGATATTTTATCAGAACAGTTTATAATTGAAGAAGGAGAGTTGAAGAAGTTGTTGTTACAAGCAGATGAATTGTCTAGAATATTGTTTGCGATGATTAAGAATCTTTCAAGTTGATTTTTGATTCGCTGTATTTTGGGGCTTTCAAAATATACAAAATACAGGCATGAATAACACAACCAGTGAATTTTCAATTCTTGATTACCATTAAAATATTTTTTATGGTCTAATCGTACTAAAAGTCAGAGCGAGAATGAAAGCGAGAGCGGACATTTGACTCTGACTTTTTTTCTTCGTTCTCCTTCTGTTCCTAGCATTCTTGATGAAAAAAAGCGAGAATGATAATGTTTTGAAAAGTTTAATATGAAAAACAGCTCTAAATTTTGAAACAAATACGTAATCATCTAAATGAATGTCGAAAATCCTTGTGATAATTTTATTTAGCCTATAGCTTTATATTTGCTTTGTTGTCTAAATCAATTATATATGTTGAAAAACAGCTGCTTATTTTTCGCTTTCCTTTTCATTTTTACGAATGGTTTCGGTATTACCCGATATTGGGTTGGAGGCGCTACGGGTAATTATAGCGTTTCAACCAATTGGAACACCCAGTCCAACGGCTCTGGTTCATTCGGTACTCCGACCAACATCGACGATATCGTTATCGGTACCAACTCCACCATCATCCTAGATGGAAACTACGCTCCGTCCTCTCTCTATATTATAAACAATGCTACTGTTGCATTCTCCGCATCGGCAGCCAGAACGTATACCATCGGAGGAGGATCTGTAGCTCCTGCATTCAAAATTGAATCGGGTTCCACACTCCAAATTCAAGGAAGCGCTGCCATTACCTTAGCGATGTACTTTTCTGCAGCTGAAATATTTGGTACGCTTGATTTCTCAGGTGTCAATTCAAAGATGAATTACGACAACGGAATAGGCAGTGGAACCACAACCATAAAATCGGGTGGACAAATCCGATACGGAGGTTCAAGTGGTAATGGAACCGGATCAAGGGCAACGTTTTTTATGGATGCGGGCTCCACCTATGAGATATACAAAAACGGAGGAACCTTTCCAACTGGAACCTATCATCCTCAATCCTTGATTCTAAATACAGGTGCAACCACAAGCCCGGCTTTGTTTTTGATGAATGCTTCGGTTGGAAGTTACGGCAACTACGAATTCAATAGTCCGCTGAATACCAACTCAACATCGGGATTCAATCAAAACATCAGTTTCAATAATTTTTCCATCACCAACGATGGCTCAGGCAAATGGGTTTACAGTACATCCACCATTAATCCTTACACGCTAACCATAAATGGGGATCTGAATATCGCATCATCAAATACACTTGATATCAATCGTGCCGCATCTGGGAGTTGGTCTTGTGTTGTATTTGTCAAAGGAAATATTTCTATTCAAGGAGAACTAACGGAATCTGGTGCCAATACAGAATCGGTTTTAGAACTTGGTGGATCAGCATCATCAACCATAAATTTGGCTGCTGCTGCGCTCACGAATGACATAAATGTTAAGGTAAATAAATCTGGAGGTGTAATTCTTGCCTTATCAGACGTTAACTTACCGTCAAGCATAAACGCTAAACTGATTTTTGTATCAGGATGCATCAATTCAAAAATCTACAATAAAGAAGTTTTTGTATCCAATCCATCAACTTTTGCGGTAATTAACGGAAGCGCTGCGAGTCATATTGTTGGAAGAATGAAAAGAGCTACCAATCAACTTTTTGTTCCTTACGAATTTCCTGTTTCAGACAACGAAACCCAATGGGCAAAGGCGTTAATCACACCTTCGTCATCTGATGCTACCAATTGGTCCGTTGAGTTTGTGTCACCCAATTCCTTCGCTTCGAGTGGCCTTACTCCTGGTGTTATCGATGTTGTTTCCAATTACTATTGGAACATCAGTAAAACAGGAAACTCCGACATGGCTTATCTCAATTTGTTTTACAACGGACTTACACAGTCTACAGTTGCCATACCCAATC
>JBDLUO010000046.1:0-2786 GCA_039805285.1 Bacteroidota bacterium | reverse complement strand
ATCTTGTGTTTTTTTTCTGATTTCCGGATTGAACAAGCGGCCGCTATTGAGTAAGTTTTTGTCGAGTTCAAAGCCTTCGAGCTGGGAAATTTCCTCGAAGGTTTCCATGAAGGATGCAATTTCGCTTGGCGTTACAACGTCATTGACCAGTGCCCAGCCATTGGTTAAATAATGGGCTTGGCTTTGCTCATCTAAAAAGAAAGGAGCCTGCCGAATTTGATAGTATTTGTTGGTTGCCAACGGTGGATTTTGGGCGCTGAATTTACCCTTAATGAAATCTAAGATGCTCATGGATTTGTGATATATTTGCAGGAAGATAACATTTGCAGTTGCTTGTTGCGTTTTCAATCTAAAATTAAGCAAATGGATGGTAACAACCCCAAGAAAAATAACATCTTTTTAAACACCCAGTATGAGTTGGCGTTGCAACAAACGGGTTTTATTCTAGCGGGCAACATCGGTAGAAAAACACTTAAACGTTTAATCGCTATCTACAAACAAAAACATTTTTTTTTAAAGCAACAATCCGGTATTTTTAGTTCACTTTATTCGGACGATGTCCACTATCGCAAAGATCTACACAGCGCTCTTCAACAAGAACTCCAACCAATTTACGATACCATTTTTAAGGATTACAAGTCTATCGGCAATTACGTAATCACCAAATTTCCGGGCCCCCAAAGCACCTTTGATATCCACCAAGATACCACAATTTTAGACGAAAATAGCTACACACCGCTCAACGTTTGGATTCCTCTACAAGACACCGACATCTCTAATGGCTGCCTGTCTATGGTTTCTAAATCGCATTTGTTTGCCGCACCGTATCGCGGTGCATCATTTGCCGGCCAATTTGCGCACTTGTCACAAGAAATCATGCCCTATTTATTGCCCGTCAAAATGAAAGCTGGCGACATCCTTGTTTTCGATAACAGAATCCTGCATTATTCTGCCGAGAATACTTCCCATAAACCGAGAGTAACGGTTATGAGTGGTATTCAGCATCAAGATGCTGCTATACTAACATGCTACCGCAAAGACAGCAGTGCTCCTATAGAAGTGTTTCAGCAACCCGAGAACTATCTCTACAACTACACAGGTTTTAGAACTGTTCCCGTTGTGGCTAATTCTGGAATAAAAGTGAAAGAAAAAGAAGCCGATGTCGCTGCGTTAAAGCCCACAGATTTCGAGAAATTAGTAGCGCAATACCAACTGCAGCGCCACGATGCATTTTCGGAGTCCAACAGAAATCAGTACTGTTTCAACAACAGATTTTCATTGCGTTTTTTCAGATGAAGCCAACTACTCCGAAGCCTGTTGTTCTAGAATGCATCAATATTTGCAAAGAATATGCTTTGCAAACAAATACCAATGCAGCTACTCGCCTGTTCAAAGCGCTTGACAACATCTCTTTTACGTTATACGAAGGAGACCGACTTGGTCTGATTGGTTTGAATGGTTCTGGCAAATCAACATTACTAAAAATCCTAGGAGGCTTGATTAAGCCAACAAAGGGAACGGCCTTTCTACATCAAAAGGTGAGTTCGCTTTCTAGTTTTGATTCTCTGCTGCACCCCGACCTGAATGCAATCGAAAACTGTACCTTACAATTGCAATTATTGGGTTTCAATCAGGCAGAAATTCCGAGTGCACTTGAGCAAATTATGGCATTTTCAGAACTGACAGATTTCATGTATCAGCCTGTCAAAACCTATAGCTCAGGCATGATGCTGCGCTTGTCTTTTTCAATTTTTAGCGTAGCTAAACCAGAAGTCCTGTTGCTAGATGAGGTCTTTTCTACCGGAGACATCCATTTTCAGCGCAAAGCTACGGAGCTTATGCAGCATACTTTTAAGCGCATTCCAGCTATTATTATGGCTAGCCATCAGCTTCAAGAAATTCAGCATTTCTGCAATAAATGCCTTATTTTGGATAAAGGTAAAGTTGTTTTTTGGGGCAGTGTTGAAGACGCACTTAAATTATATAGTCATAAGCACATTAGCGCAGAAATGGTATATCATCATAACGGTGTACAAATCCAAGAGGTGAGCATCCAAAAAAACAAGTTCAAACACTCAGAACCTATTTCCTTTCGCATTGAGCTCAAACAATTAGAAGACAACATCGATTTGAACCCTGCGGTTTACATCTCAAATCTACTTGGTAAAGTGCTTATTGACAGTCCTATTTACAATTTATCCTATCATCCTACTGCAATGAATGCAGGTGTTTATTTGTACGAGCTCGAACTTCCGCCCAATTTATTGAATGAAGGCACCTACTTTGTGAGCTTTTATTTCGGAAAGAAAAACGAGGTATTTGTAGAAATGCAAAATTGCCTCTCTTTTGAGATAGAAACTGATGACTGGGAAAAAAATGCAGGTTGGAATATCCCTAGCGATTACCCCATCCGAACACGCCTTAATTGGACTAAAAAACTGCTCCATGACCCTGCTCAATAAATCGTATTTACACTTGCGCAGTTTGCTTTTTGGTTTGGTAAAGTATCGCCTGCATTTATCTGTGGTGTACTTTTTATTGCTTTATGGCAACAACTTAAAGGTCGAGGAGCCAATTAATTATCTTCTACTGGCCTCCTTTTCTCTTTGGCATTTTTCTCTTTTTCTTTTTGACCGCATCTACGACAGAGCTATTGATCAGCTCTCTCAACCTGATGAATACGTCAAAGACCATTTAGCGAAGGGCTTGTATGGGCTTGTTGCCCTCATGCTTTTGGTTTCTTTTATTTGTTATTGGCTAGCTCAAAAACCCATTATTTATTGGTT
>JBDLUO010000045.1:0-7460 GCA_039805285.1 Bacteroidota bacterium | reverse complement strand
TTTACTCATTGCAGTTGGCACCTTTATTTGCAGCTTGCTAACCCTTATTCTTCCAACTTTACTCATCCACAAAATAAAGGCGATTAAGGCGATTAGATTCAACTAAGACTTTGTTTTGAGTTGATATAACAAAATAGAAGTAGCCACTGCCGCATTTAAGGATTCTGCTGAACCGATTCTTGGAATGGTGATTTTGCGGTCGGACTTTTCTAAAATTTCACTCGATATTCCCTTTCCTTCATTGCCAATGATTAAAATACCTTCATCGGAAAATTTTGACTTGTTGATGATTTCACCTTCCATCGAAGCAGCCAAGATGGGAACGCTGTGATTGTTATCTAACCAAGCAGAAAGATCTGTATACACAACATTTACCCTAGCCAAACTGGCCATGGTACTCTGAACTACTTTAGGATTGTAGCAATCAACCGAATTTAAAGAGCATACTATATTTTGAATGCCGAACCAATCTGCCGTCCGGATTATCGTTCCCATATTTCCCGGATCTTGTATATCATCTAACGCCAACGTTATTTTCCCTTTTACTTCAAAATCTACAACCGCTTCTCGCATAGAAAAAACAGCCAAAACTTGTCCGGGACTGGATAGAGATGAAATTTTTTCCATTTCAAATGGTTCTACCACATGCGTTTCTGTTTGATTCGAGATGAAACGGTTGGCCATATTCCAGCCAGACCATGATTGTAATGCGATTAACCGCTGACATCGATAAGCTCCTGAAGAAAGCAACTCTTCTACTAGCTTTGTACCCTCTGCTGAAAAAGCATTGAATTCATTTCTGAATTTTTTGTGCTGTAAACTTTGAATATCTTTGATTGTTGCTTTTGTAAGCATGTTTATTTTTTTTATGTTTCGGAACATCCCCTTTCACATATCAACCTCGCGCGTTATGCTGGCAATTTTGTTTTGCATAATGATTGTGTCTTGTGGCAGACCGATTATTCGAAACGCGCCCAAAGGTCAATATTTTTTATATAAAACCGACATTAAAATTCAATCTGGCTCATTCTCGAAAACGGAAAAAACGTCACTGGTTCAACGCATGTATGGACAATTAGATGAGAAAGCAAAATTAACCTTAAATAGGAAATGGATATTTTTTAAAACGCTGGATGCCCCCGAAGCTTTTGACTCAGCAGCCATTTACAATTCATGTGATAATATGAGAGCTTCTCTTTTTCATTTGGGATATTATCACGGAACTGTTGTACCCGTAATGGACAGCAATCAAAAAAAAATCAGTGTTACTTATAATATAGATGCCGGAAATCCGACTAGAATTCGCTCTGTCGATTACGAACTCGATCAAAAGGAATTTCAAAATATTGCAGAAAGCTCAAAGGATAAAAGTTATTTACAACCTGGGAATCCTATTACAAAAGCAGATGTAATTACAGAAACAGCCCGATTGGTAGACAGTTTTAGAAATCACGGGTATTATAAATTCACATCTGCAGAATTAAAAGTAAGAGGTGATACCAACTTTATTAAAAATGAATCCGAGACAACTACAGATTCTTTGCTTTTACAGATTCGGCAGGAAACCAGAAGAAAATACCTTGACAGTCCATTTATCCGAATTGCACTCGAACTTAACCCGCCAACCGATAGCAGTAGACTGGAAAAATACAGAATCAATCAAATTTATTTGATCAGTGATTTTAGACTCGGAGACGCAATTACAGACAGTAGTTTGCATACCGACACCTTTCCCAATTTCATCCATAAATACCATGAAAAGCTTTTTAACATCGGGGTGCTTGAGAGAAGCTTGAATTTCAAACGCGGACAATGGTTCAATCAAAACGAGTTTTATCAAACGATATATCAATTTTCGAAAATTGGGGTTTGGCAAACCACCAACATCCAAATCATTGAATTGAAAGACAGTGCTCATTTGTTGAATTTGATTGTAGAGTTGAGTCCGACCAAAAAATATGGTTACGAAACAACATTGGAGGTTAGCTATGCCGCTGCGAGTAACACCAGTAATGTTTTGGCAGGAAACCTATTCGGACTTTCTGGAAACCTTTCATTGCAGAACAGAAATCTCGGTAAAGGAGCAATTCGAATGACACACAATATTCGTGCGGGTATAGAATTCAACAACAATACCGGTACGAGAGGAAGGTTGATTAACTCCAATGAAATCAGTTATGGAAACACAACCACTTTTCCGAAGTTGATTTTTCCTGCGATTCCTCGCATGTTCTCAAAAAACGTGCAAGTAAAGAACGGTGAAACATTTATAAACGTTGGACTTGCTTACAACACAAGATTGAACTTGTTTAACCTACATTCTGTAACGACCAATTTTGGTTGGGCTGGCGTAAATAGAAAAAACTGGAAATGGTCTTGGAGTCCTGTAAACATTGGGTTCAGCAATTTGTTTAACCAAACAGACAGTTTCAAAAAAATCGTGTTTGACAATCCATTTTTAAAGTTCTCGTACACTACTGCACTTGTTGCGGGAATGGGCATTCGATTTTCCAAAATACGAACAGACCTTAGACATCCGAATAGTTTATCAAAAGAATTATCCTACAATTTCAATGCGGAAGAATCGGGACTAACATGGGGTTTGCTGCCTGTTTTCAACAAATACAAGAGACGATACATCAAATCGGATGTGGAGGTTAAATACACAACTAAGTACAATAAAACAACCTTGGCGCTTCGCGGATTTATTGGCGTTGGTGTTCCGTTATTGGGTTCTGATACAAATCGGGCACTTCCTTTCTTCAAGCAGTATTTCGGAGGTGGGAGTAACAGCATGAGAGCATGGCCGGTACGCGGTATTGGACCGGGAGGAAGACCCCTGATTCCTTACTCTTCGACGAATACCATATTCAACGATCGAACTGGTGATATGCAAATTGAGATGAATGCGGAATATCGATTTGATATTGCCAGAATCATCCCCAACACACTCACGCTTCGAGGAGCCGTTTTTACAGACATAGGTAACATCTGGAACGTAAGAAACGCTGGATCAAATCCGGGTATAGATACTTCCCAATTTCAATTGAAAAATGTATACCGACAACTCGGCGTTTCCGCAGGTACTGGATTCCGATTGGACTTCAACTATTTTGTCTTGCGACTGGATCTTGGATTCCGATTCAAAAGACCTGAGTTGTATTATAGAAATGACGGATGGAAAGCGCCTGAAATAGGATTCAATGATGTGCTAAAAAAACTATTTACGAGAGGAGAAAACGATGAGTATAAAAAATGGAGATACGAAAACTTCAATTTTTCTCTCGGTATTGGTTACGCATTTTGATTGTTGCCCAGCTCTTCTTTGTTGCCTTTATCTGAAGATTGAATCTCGTTGAGCCACTCATCCACAGTTCGTGCATCATCAACAGAAAAATCTCCTATTGCCGTACGACGCAGTAGACTGAGATGCGCTCCACAACCCAATGCTACTCCAAAATCATGGGCCAAACTTCTTACATAGGTACCTGTGGAACAAACCAACTTAAATCCGAGTACAGGAAAATCAAAGGAAGTAATTTCAAATGCATCAATGTGGATGTCTCTGGGTTCCAACTCGACGCCTTTGCCCCTTCTGGCGAGTTCGTACATCGGAGTGCCAGCAATTTTGAGCGCGGAGTAAATGGGAGGCAATTGTTTTTGTGGACCCACAAAAGTGGGTATTGTCTCTCTTATTTTTTCTGGCGTTATGGCTGAGTAATCTTTGTGTTGTTCGGGCAAACTTTCGAGGTCGTAGGTGGGCGTAACAGATCCTAAGGTAATGGTGCCTGTGTACACTTTCACCTGAGACATGTACTCGTTTATTTTTTTGGTGTATTTACCCGTGCAAATGATAAGCAGACCCGTAGCCAATGGATCCAAGGTTCCGGCATGCCCCACTTTTTTTATTCGAAGATGCGTGCGAATGCATTTTACCGCATCAAAGGAAGTCCAATGAACAGGTTTATCTATCAAAATCACCTTCCCTTCTTCGTATTCGGCCTGAAGCTCGGGATCAATCTTAGAATATCTTCTTGCTCCTTGAGATTGGGTTCCTGTATCCCCTGTTTTTGCAATGTATTTAGAACGGTAACTGCCTTTTTCCAAGATAATAGCGTTAAATGATTAATAAGCCCTTGCGAATAGAACCCTTTGTTTACTTGGATTTCCACTGAATATACATTTACCTTCTTCCTGGGCATTATCGAGTGGAATACAACGAATGGTCGCTTTCGTTTTTTCCTTGATCTTCTCTTCCGTTTCTGCAGTACCATCCCAATGAGCAGAGATAAAGCCAGCTTTTTCGTCGAGGGTTTGTACGAACTCATCCCAAGTATCTACTTTACGGATGTTATTGTTTCGGAAGTTGAGTGCTTTCTGAAAAATGGATTGTTGTATTTCCACTAGCAACTGGTTTACATAAGCAGCGAGGCCGTCTATGGAAACGGAAATTTTTTCTCCAGTATCTCTTCTGGCGATTTCAACTACATTGTTCTCCAGATCACGTAAACCCAATGCGATTCTTACGGGAACTCCTTTTAATTCATGTTCTGCAAACTTCCAACCCGGACGAACCTGATCGGAGTTATCGTATTTAAATCTGATGCCTAGCGCACTTAAAGACTGTGTGATTTCATTTACTTTTCCGTCAATTACAGGCTTGCTTTCTTCGCCTTTGTAAATCGGAACGATAACTACCTGAACTGGTGCGATGCGTGGAGGAAGTATCAACCCTTGGTCGTCGCTATGTGCCATAATCAATGCGCCGATCAATCTGGTAGAAACACCCCAACTTGTAGCCCAAACATATTCGTGTTTGTTTTCTTTGGTGAGATACTGAACTTCAAAAGCTTTTGCAAAGTTTTGACCGAGGAAATGAGAAGTACCTGCTTGAAGTGCTTTTCCATCTTGCATTAATGCTTCGATACAATACGTATCCTCTGCTCCTGCGAATCTTTCACTTTCGGTTTTCACCCCTTTAACTACCGGAACAGCCATATAGTTTTCTACAAAATCGGCATACACATCAAGCATTTTCGTAGTTTCTTCAATGGCTTCTTCTTTGGTGGCATGGGCAGTATGACCTTCCTGCCATAAAAACTCTGCGGTTCTAAGAAATAATCTGGTACGCATTTCCCATCTTACCACATTGGCCCATTGGTTAACCAAAATGGGTAAATCACGATACGATTGAATCCAACTTTTATATGTATTCCAAATGATGGCTTCACTGGTTGGACGAACCACCAATTCTTCTTCTAATTTAGCTTCGGGATCAACCATCAATTTTCCCTTATTGTTAGGATCCGCTTTTAAACGATAGTGGGTTACAATGGCACACTCTTTGGCAAAACCCTCGGCATTCTTTTCTTCCGCTTCAAACAAACTTTTAGGCACAAACAAAGGGAAATAAGCATTTACGTGTCCGGTAGCTTTAAACATCTTGTCTAACTGATCCCTCATGTTCTCCCACAAAGCAAAACCATAAGGCTTGATGACCATACAACCACGTACAGCAGAATAATCTGCCAATTCTCCTTTAATTACAAGATCGTTGTACCATTGCGAATAATCTTCACTTCTGGAAGTAAGCACTTTACTCATATTGATTTATTTACCGGCATCCCCAAATTAAAATAGTTTTAACAGAACAGCTGCCTTTACAGCGTCCGAATCTTTTAGTTTTGTTGGCGGGTTAAGCCTTTCGAGCTACAAAATTAATAACTTCACCCTACATTAAGTAAAAGAGATGAAGATGATTGCAAAACTATATTCCATTGCCATTGCTTCGATCATCCTGATGGGTTGCTCAAGCACCATCAAACTTTCTCACACTCCAGATGATGTATATTATTCTCCAGCGAGAGGATTTACCGAATCAGTTCTGGAAGATGATAGAGAAAACAGGCCTTACGACTTCGGCAGCAGAACAAGCAGAATGTCTAGATATGATTACAGATGGAGAAATTTCAACGACGATTTCGACTATCAATACGACCCATATCGTTACGGTTATCATTACGGATATTATTACAATCCTTACTATTGTTCATACCCTGTTTACACCTATCAAACGGTTGCAACGCTTCCCAAGAACAATACACCTAGAATGACCAATCTCAGCAGTTATTCTTTTCAACAGGCTCCTGTTAATCCTAAAGGGAATCCGGCAAACGCTGGAACAAGAACCTATCGCAGTTACAATAACAGCAACAGTAACAGCAATACACCTAGAAGAAGCACGATATATCCAAATCAGAGCAACAACGAAAACAACAATACCAGAACTTATAATAATGGAGGATCCTCTTCCTCCCCTTCTACTGGAAACAGCAATCAATCGAGTCCTGTTACAAGACCATCAAGAGGTCAATAACACATCCAAAAACATGAAAAAAATATACTTGTTGTGTTTTATTTTTTTAATAACAACAACCATACGCGCACAAGTGCCCGAAGATGCTTTGAGATATAGTTATTATCTAAATCAGGGCAGCGCAAGAAACATGGCAATAGGTGGCGCGATGGCATCCTTAGGAGGCGAGATTACTTCTATTTTTATAAACCCTGCTGGATTGGGAACCTACCGCAACAGAGAAGTGGTAATCAGTCCGATTTATGGCCGTTTAAACAATAAGCATCAATACAGAGACTCTACAACAGACAGTAAAAAAGGTCATTTCGGATTGGGCTCAACAGGTTATTTGTTGGGAATACCGAATGAGCGCGATTCCAAAAAAAGCATGTGCCTTGGATTTGCCGTTCAACAGACTGCCAATTTTAGAAATGAGCAGAAATACAGCGCGTACAATAACTACAGCTCATTCAGCGAACAATTTGCAGAAGAATTGGCAAAAAGCAATTTGTCGATTGATCAAGTGCTAACCTCCAATTCTCCTCTCCCCTACACCTCAGCACCAGCACTTTATACCTACCTGATTGATACGGTAACGATCAACGGAATTACACAAGTACGAGCTGCTCCTGAATACTTATTGGATTCGGGCAAATCCATCATACAAGACATGCATAAAAGTACAAGAGGAAGTATGCATGAAATTGCATTTTCATTTTCATCCCACCACAAAGAAAAATGGCTCTATGGATTTACATTGAGTATGCCTTTTATTCAATACAACCAGAAAACAACATTCAATGAAAGAGATCCATCTACAGACACCACTAATCGATTCGGATCATTCAGTTATACAGACGAGTTCACCAGTTTTGGATCTGGAGTTCAAGGCAAATTAGGTGTAATATACAGACCTGCAGACCACATCAGACTCGGATTTGCTTTTCATTCTCCAGCCATGCTCGTGTTTAGCGAAACCAGGAATACTTTTCTCAGTACGGTATTAGAGAACCCGGTAAAATCGTATCAATCCAGTTCTCAAACTTTCACCAACGGTCAAGAGGGAAATTCGAGGTATACATACCGTACACCTTGGAGAGCTTTG
>JBDLUO010000044.1:0-26253 GCA_039805285.1 Bacteroidota bacterium | reverse complement strand
ACTAATCTCAAATCACTAATCCCAAATCAATAATTTTAAATCAATAATTTTAAATCAATAATTTTAAATCAATAATTTTAAATCAATAATTTTAAATCAATAATTTTAAATCAATAATTTTAAATCCGCGTAGCGAACCAAACAACAAACAAAAAAAGCTGCCTCTTATTAGGAGACAGCTTTTATAATAAAACTCAGTTATAATTATTTATTTCTTTTCAAAATCGCTGGCATGTGGCAATATCTCTGATGGATTTCGGAGTTTGCTGTTCTTCTTGCTATAGGCAAAATATACAATCAAGCCAACAGCCATCCAAAGGAATGCGGCCTTTAATGTGAAGGCATCAATCGCAACAATCATACCCAAACAAATTATTGCACCTAAGATAGGAACCAAAGGCACCAATGGGGTTTTGAAAGGTCTTTCGATTTCTGGACTTTTGATTCTGAGAATCCATATACCGATGCTAACCAACACAAATGCAAGAAGTGTACCAAAACTGGTAAGATCACCAGCAACGTGGCCAGGAACAAAAGCAGCGAATAAACCTACAAATACAAACAAGATCCAGTTTGCCTTGTAAGGTGTTTTGTACTTCGGATGTAATTCCCCAAACACTTTAGGAATCAATCCATCATTACTCATGGTGTAGAAAACCCTGCTTTGTCCCATCAACATCACTAAAATTACAGAACTGAATCCAGCAAGGATAGCAACCGTAACCCCAGTTGCCAACCAACTGTATCCAATCATGTATTTAGAAATTGCGTAAGCAACAGAAGCTTCTCTTCCTTTTTCAGGATCAACAAAATCTTTCCAATTGGCAACACCAGTTAATACGTGACCGAATAAAATGTAGAGGATGGTGCAAACGGCAAGAGATCCGAGAATTCCGATTGGCATGTCTCTTTTGGGATTTTTCGCTTCTTGTGCTGCAGTACTAACCGCATCGAAACCGATAAAAGCAAAAAATACAATAGCAGCACCACCAATTACGCCCCCAAATCCGTGTTTAAAGAATCCGGTATAATTGGCGATTTCATTTCCTGCACCATCAACCACAGCTTTCGTTCCTTCTGGAATCATATATGGGGAGTGATTGGCTGGATTGATAAACTGCCATCCGAGTGCGATAAATAAAAGAACGATCGCTACTTTGATGAATACAATTATGGCATTCACCCAAGCACTTTCTTGTGTTCCCTTAATCAACAGCATGGTTATAAGGAGTAAAATGACAAGTGCAGGGGCATTTAAATATCCTTGATGTGTAATATTGTTTGCGTCTGTAAATGATTCAAAAGGTGAGTGGCACCATTCGTAAGGAATCTGTCCTCCCAACAGTTTATTGAGGTATTCGCTCCATGCAATACTCACTGTTGCAGCTCCGAGTGCATACTCCATAATCAATGCCCACCCGATGATCCATGCGATCATTTCGCCCATTGTAACATAGCTATAAGCGTATGCACTTCCTGCAATTGGAATCATAGATGCGAATTCTGCATAACATAATCCCGCAAACGCACAACCGATAGCGGCAATTATAAAAGACATAGTTACAGCAGGTCCGGCGGCTTGCCCAGCAGCTGCTGCAGTTCTTACAAATAAACCTGCTCCGATGATTGCACCGATGCCTAAGGCAATTAAATTACCTGCACCAAGTGTTCTCTTTAATCCTTTTTCTGAATCAGCGGCTTGTGAAAGAATCTCTTTTAGCGGTTTTTTTAAGAATAAACTCATTGTTGTTTCTGTTTAGTGAATATGAATGGTTTGGAAAAATAAGCAAAATTCGAATCCAATTCACTTTAATCCTTTTTAATCGGTTTTTGCCGTTCACAGTTTTTATATATTATATTGCAAATTCAACCGGAAATTATGCACGATCTTTCTCACGCACCAGCCAAAAAAAGCAGGCTAACGATTTACATTATTGCAGCAATGATTCTTGGAATTTTGTTGGGTTATCTCATCAATACCCAAGCATCTCCAGCATTTATTAAACAGTTTGCGCCCAAAATAAAATTACTTGCTACCATTTTTATTCGAATGGTTCAAATGATAATTGCACCGCTTGTCTTTTCGACCTTGGTAGTAGGTATCGCAAAATTAGGCGATCTAAAAACTGTAGGTAGAGTGGGCGGTAAAGCCATGATTTGGTTCATCAGCGCCTCATTGATCAGTCTTACCTTAGGTCTGATTTTGGTAACCATAACCAAGCCTGGTGTAGGAGTTAATATTGCGGGTGCAGATGCAGAAGGTGCCAAAGATCTGATCGGAAAAACAAGTGAATTTTCAATAGAAAAATTTGTGGAGCATGTGGTGCCCCGAAGTTTAATCGAAGCGATGGCGACCAACGAGATTCTGCAACTTGTTGTTTTTTCTGTAATTTTTGGTGTGGCACTCACTTCCATCGGTAAAAAAGGGGAAAAATTGACAGAAGCTTTAGACTCGCTCACCCACGTTATTTTGAAAATGGTTTCCTATGTTATGAATGTTGCACCACTCGGTGTATTCGGTGCCATGACTGCGGTTATTTCTATTAAAGGGTTGGGTATTTTGAAAACGTATGCCTATTACATCGGGTCCTTTTATCTGGGTTTGGTTGTGCTTTGGGCGGTATTGCTTGGTGTAGGATACCTAATTCTTAAACATCGATTAAAGGTTCTTTTAAAGAGATTGGCTAGTCCTATGGCGATTGCATTCAACACAGCAAGTAGTGAGGCTGTATTTCCAAAGTTGGTAGAAGAAATGGAGCGTTTTGGTTGCAACAACAAAATTGTATCATTCACTTTGCCACTTGGCTACTCATTTAATTTGGATGGCAGTATGATGTACATGACTTTCGCAAGCATGTTCATAGCCCAAGCATACAACATCACATCTGTTACGGGTGATGTGGGTACACAGATTGCCATGCTATTGGTATTCATGCTTACAAGCAAGGGAATTGCCGGTGTGCCCCGTGCATCATTGGTTGTGGTACTGGCAACCGGAGGCATGTTTGGAATTCCGCCAGAAGGAATTGGACTTGTGCTTGCAATCGATACGTTCTGCGATATGGGTAGAAGCATGACCAATGTACTAGGGAATGCACTTGCCACCGCTGCAGTTAGTAAATGGGAAGGTGCATTGGAAGGTTAATTGGATTGTGTTAAACTCAAACATTTTATCAAGCAAATTATAATCATGTTATTATTAGATTTCAACTGGCTTCAGCTGCTTCAACCTCAATGGTACATCGAAAACGGAGGGCTTTGGTTTATTGTATTGGTGATTTTTTCGGAGACTGGTTTATTCGCTGGTTTTTTTCTGCCTGGAGACTCTCTTTTATTTGTTGCAGGTATATACAGTTCTGATCTTTTTGATGGCGCTTTTCATTTTTCAACTGGATTGCCAATCATCGATTTGTTGTTGTTGGGAGCGATTATCGCTTTGGCGGGAATCGTTGGAAATCAAGTAGGATATTGGTTCGGAAAAAAAAGTGGACCTTTTTTGTTCGATAGAAAAGACAGTTTTCTATTTCGAAAAAAGTATTTATATCAAGCCAAGGAATTTTATGAAAAACATGGAGGAAGTGCAATAATCATGGCTCGTTTTTTACCGATTGTAAGAACTTTTGCGCCCATTGTTGCAGGTATAGTACAGATGGAAAAAAAGAAATTCTTCTTCTTTAACATCGTTGGAAGTTTACTTTGGGTTTATTCTATGCTTGTTGGGGGACATTACCTTCAAAAAATAATTTTGAATGAGTTTGGGTTTGATTTGAAAAAACATCTCGAAGTAATCGTGATCGGGATCGTATTGGTTACGACCGCACCTGTTTTAATGAAGATTTTATTCAGTAAGAAAAAAAAGGTGGAGCATGGAAAATAATCATAAAAAAGAACGTTTATTTTCTACCGCAGTTATTGTAGCAGCGCTTGGCTATTTTGTAGATATTTACGATCTTCTGCTTTTTAGCATCATTCGTGTGCCCAGCTTGAAAGACCTAGGAGTGGGGCCGGATATGCTAAAAACATATGGAGAAGATATTCTTTCTTGGCAAATGATGGGTTTGTTGATTGGTGGAATAATTTGGGGCATTATGGGCGATAAAAAAGGTCGGCTGAGTGTGTTGTTTGGGTCAATCTTACTTTATTCTTTAGCCAATTTAGCAAACGGATTTGTACAAACGGTTGATCAATATAAATGGATTCGGTTCATTGCTGGAATAGGGCTGGCAGGAGAATTGGGTGCAGGAATAACCCTTGTATCGGAACTTACATCAAAAGAAAAAAGAGGAATTGCTACTTCTTTAGTTGCTGGAATTGGACTTAGTGGAGCCGTGTTGGCTTTTATTTTTAAGGAGTCGTTCCACTGGCGCACCTGTTGCTTTATTGGCGGTGGAATGGGTTTTGTCTTACTTATGCTCAGAATCTCCGTTTTCGAATCTTCTTTATACCAGAACATGAAAAGCAAATCCGCTTCGAGGGGCAATTTCTTCATGTTATTTAACAGCTGGGCACGTTTTAAACGCTATTTCCTAACCATCATGATCGGACTCCCAACCTGGGGTTGTATTGGTATTTTAGTGACTTTCTCTAAAGAATTTGGAGAAGCATTGCATATTAAAGGTGAGGTTGATCCCGGAAAAGCGATCATGTATGCTTACGTAGCCGTTGCCATCGGCGATATCATGATCGGATTTGTAAGTCAATATTTCAAAAGCAGAAAAATAGCACTCTATATCTTTTTCTGTATCACATCGATTTTCATTGCACTGTATTTTACGATTCTAAAAGACAGTACACCCAATGCATTATATTGGGTTTGTGCCGGACTCGGTTTCGGAACTGGGTATTGGGCGATCTTGATTACCATGGCTGCAGAACAATTTGGTACAAACATCAGAGCAACAGCCACTACTTCAATTCCAAATATGATTCGTGGTATGCTTGCCGTTATGATACTTCCCATGTTCAAATATTTCAGAGCCCATAACGATTATTTGGACGCAGGAATCTATACTTCTATTGCCGTTATGCTCATTGCTTTTTTTGCAGTTTGGAAGGTAGAAGAGACTTTTGGAAAAGACTTAAACTTCAATGAAGAATAGGATTTAGTCTTTCAGCTGAACAATAAATACTGGAATCTTAATGAGATGTCTAACGGTGTCAATGGTTGTTCCATAAATAAAATCTTTGAGTCCGGAATGACCATGTGCGCCGATTACCAATAAATCGCATTCGTTTTCTTGAACCAATCGTATGATTTCTTTTGTGGTTTCTGTAAAGCCAATTTTACCTTCTACATCATATCCTAGATTACTCATTTGTAAAATGAGGGCTTCCATTCTTTCACGATCTTTCTCCGTTTCATAATCTGCAGTTAGATGTCCGTGCAATTTAGCAGTGGCTGTCTCTACAATATGAATGAAAACAAGTATGCTGTCTTTTTGAGCGAGTCCCAAAGCGGTTTCTATTAGTTTGGCATCACTTTGACTGAATTCTAAGGCAACCGCAATTTTCTTATACACTGGTGGCTTCATGATTGGTAGTTCCTCGAATTCTGGATGAATGCGGATGGAATTAGCTTCGGTCTTTTTTCGAATCCAGGGATGTATCGTAACGTAAAATAAAAGCAAAACAAAGAAAAGACAAACAAGTACCAATCCCACTTTAAATAAGATTGAACTCGAGCCGTTTAAAAATGAAACCATCTCTTCTCCAATCATTTTTCCATTTAACCCAACAAGCACTGCGGCAATTACCCAGGATATAATTTGTAAAGGCCACTTGATGGCAAAGCTGTTCATCGTTTTTTTATCGCTCACAAAGTGAATCAAGGGAATTATCGCGAATCCCAATTGGACACTCAAAACAACCTGACTCAATATCAACAAGGAGTCGATGTCATCTTCTCCAGAAATCAAAATGAAAATGATGGCAGGAACAATGGCAACGAGTCTGGTAATCAATCTTCGCATCAGTGGATTGATTCTCAGTTTTAAATATCCTTCCATTACGATTTGTCCAGACATGGTTCCTGTTATCGTTGAGCTTTGTCCAGCAGCAATTAATGCAACGGCAAATAAAGTAGAAGCTATGGATGAGCCCAGTAAAGGAGAGAGCAATTCATGTGCTTTACTGATTTCGCCCACTTCGGTTTTTCCGGTTTGATAAAAAACGGTTGCTGCCAGAATAAGAATGGCGGCATTTATAAAGAATGCGAGATTGAGTGCGATGGTGCTGTCTATGAAACTCCATTTCAATGCTTCCTTGATACCCGCGTTTGTTTTATTTATTTTTCTGGTTTGTATGATGGCAGAATGCAGATATAAGTTGTGAGGCATTACGGTTGCTCCAATGATACCAATTGCAAGATATAAGGCAGTTTCTTTTGGAATGATTCCTTTAATTCCATCGTTTTTGTAAAGTGTTGCAGCATCAGGTAGGGAGGGAATGAAACCTTTAATTACAAGATGCAGAGACGGTTGCGCCAAAATGATGTTGAATAAAAAACAAACGCCAATTATGCCAATCAGAGCGATGATAAATGCTTCTATTTTTCTCATTCCGAGTCTCTGTAAATAGAGGAGTAAAAAGGTATCTAATACGGTGATACTAACGCCAAAGATTAGAGGGAATCCGAATAACAATTGAATGCCAATGGCCATTCCTAACACCTCGGCCAGGTCGGTAGCTGCGATGGCAATTTCGGCCAAAATCCAAAGAATGAAATTTACAGTAGGGGGAAAGGATTCTCGATTTGCCTGTGCAAGGTCTCGTCCTCTTACGATACCCAGTCTGGCACTCAAGCTTTGAAGTACAACCGCCATGATATTGCTTGCCAGCAACACCCAAATTAAAGTGTATCCATATTTACTTCCTGCTGCCAGGTCGGTAGCCCAATTTCCAGGATCCATATATCCAACACTTACCAAATATGCGGGTCCAATGAACGAAAATATTTTTTTCCAACCCGATTTATGCCGAGTCGTGTCTATACTTGAATGAACATCGCTGAGTGAGTGATCTGTAAATCGATTGTCCATCATGAAAATACTTTGTGATGTAAATTAACACAAATGAATCGTTTTCATAGAGTGATATTGATATTCACTTATAAAAATTATGCAATAAATCACTATAATTATTGTGATTTAATCAAAAAAAGGTTCATCAAAATCCACTAATATTGCATACAAACTTAAACCCATGAATTTTCGTCAATTTCAAGTACCCTACGCAGTCAATGAGTCCTATAAAAAATCAGTAGCCTATTTTTCAATGGAATTCGCCGTTCATCAACCACTCAAAATATACAGTGGTGGACTCGGTTACTTAAGTGGCTCACATTTGAGAAGTGCATACGAACTCAAACAAAACCTTATTGGCATAGGCATTTTATGGAAATACGGTTATTATGACCAATCCAGAAACCAAGACCAGACGTTGCAAATTCAATGGAACGAAAAAATATATAGTTTTCTGGAAGATACCGGACTCAAATTTCAAATTGAGATTCATGGGCACCCGGTTTGGGTTAAAGCCTTGTATCTGAATCCTGAAACCTTTCAAACGGCGCCGCTATTTTTGTTGAGTACCGACATGCCAGAGAACGATTATATTTCTCAAACCATTACACATCGTTTATATGATGCGAATGTGGCTACCAAAGTGGCTCAATTCATTTTGTTGGGCGTAGGTGGAGCAAAGCTGATCGATGAAATCAATTTCAATCCTTCTTTGTACCATTTAAATGAAGCACATGGCGTGAGTGCTGCGTTTTATTTGCATAAGAAGTATGGCAATAAAGAAGAAGTAACCAAAAGACTCGTATTTACAACCCATACACCAGAAGAAGCTGGAAACGAAAAGCATGATTTGCATTTATGTGAGAAAATGGGATATTTCTGTGGCATCGAATTAGAGGAGGTGAAGGAAATGGTTGGCATTACGGATGATAAGTTTAATCATACCCTTGCTGCTTTGAGATATGCGAAACTTGCCAATGGGGTAAGTAAACTCCATGGCGAAGTAAGCAGAGACATGTGGAAGAAGTATGACGACATCTGTGAAATCACGTCTATCACCAATGCACAAAACTGGCTTTATTGGTCCGATAAAAAATTATATCGATTCATGGAGCAAGACAATGTGGAAGGGTTTTTGGATCGAAAAATGTATCTCAAGCAGAGGACCATGGAAATTGTAGCAGACCAGACTGGTAAGTTGTTGAGACCGGATGTTCTCACCATAGTTTGGGCAAGAAGATTTGCTGGATATAAGAGAGCCGAATTATTAACGAGGGATAAAGAGCGATTTGATGCGCTTATGCACAATAAAAAATATCCCGTTCAATTTATCTGGGCAGGAAAGCCTTATCCACTGGATTATCCAGCAATCAGTGATTTTAATTATCTCGTAAACCTGAGCAAAGAGTACGATAATATGGCGGTTTGTGTAGGGTACGAATTGGCAATCAGTAAGAGTTTGAAGCAGGTTTCAGACGTTTGGTTGAACAATCCAAGAGTGCCAAGAGAAGCAAGTGGAACGAGTGGTATGACGGCCGCGATGAGTGGTGCGGTAAATGTGAGTACAAACGACGGTTGGATCAGGGAATTTATTGAGGATGGAAAGAATGGTTTTGTGGTACCCATCGCCGACTACGAAAATATGTCTACTACGGAGCAGGATGAATACGACATGAATCACCTTTTTGATATACTCGAAAAACAAATCATTCCCATGTATTATGATAATCCAGCAGGATGGAGAAATATCGTTCAACAAGGAATGAAAGATGTTCGTGTAACCTTTGATAGCAATCGAATGGCGAGAGAATATTATGAGATACTTTATAAATAATCCACGCCGATTATACAGATCTTATTATAAAGAAAATGCCCTGTAAATCAGGGCATTTTTAATTATCGTAACTCGTATTAATTTCAATTATTGAACGGTATAAACAATGCTGGATTTTACCTTAGTGCTGATGTTCATATTTTGTCCCATCACTTCCATTGCGGTGTTGTTGTCTACATCACCTGTAGTACTTATGATGATTCCGTTTTCCATATTCACTTTAATTTCACCAGAAAGTTTAGAATCAACAACTGCAGTCATTGGTGTTCCTTGAACCTCTGAGTTCATGGTTCCAAAATTTACTCCCACGTATTTGATGGTAGCAATGTTTTGTTCTCTTGAAACCAGTGTGTATGTTTTTTTGGTAGTAAGCCCTTCGGTTGAGCTAGAGTCTTGCCATGTGTCACCTATTTTTTTTGACATCGGTACAACATAAAATCCATCATTAATGGGCTCATTTTCGCTTCCTCCACTCATCATTCCCATTCCACCTCCAGCAGCATCTTTTTTCTTGCTGATCCTGATAATGTCACCGGTGTTTTTATCTACGGAGAAAGTATCTATTGATGATAGTTTATCACCCAGACCTTCCGCCATAGGAGATGATTTATCTTCGGGCTTTTCTGAATCAAAACTCATTTGTTGCCCCATACCATCCATGTCCATTTTAATGCTTTTCATGTTTGATGAAAGGATATATGTTTTTTCTGTTTCGTCAATTACCATAAATCCATACTTCATTTGCATGTTGTTTTTCATGGTGCCCATTCCCATATCGGCATCAGAATTCACCGTTGAAACAGCGGAAATAACCTGACCTTTTTTTAGTTTAATGGGTTGAAAATATTGCGTGTATCCCGTAATGGTGAAGGATACAAGTGCAAGAGTTAAAATTTTCTTCATTGTATTTTTTTATCGAAGTTAATATAATATGGGCGTTTAATTGAGTGGGTATATTATGCTTCTTCCATATAAGCGCTTACGGGTTCGCAAGTGCAAATCAGGTTTCTGTCTCCAAATGTGTTGTTTACCCTGCTTACGGACGGCCAAAATTTATTGGCACTCACATAAGGTAGCGGGAAGGCTGCTGTTTGACGGCTGTAGGGCAAATCCCAAACTTCGGCCATCACAACAGACTGAGTATGTGGCGCTTTTTTTAATGGGTTGTTTAATTTGTCTGATTCGCCATTTTCAATTGCTGCAATTTCTTTTCTGATCTGTAAAAGAGCGTCGCAGAATCTGTCTAATTCGGCTTTGTCTTCACTTTCTGTAGGCTCAATCATAATGGTTCCAGCAACTGGGAAACTAAGGGTAGGAGCATGGAAATTGTAATCCATCAATCTTTTCGCGATGTCCTCCGCTTCGATTCCCGCCGTATTCTTAAATGGTCTGAGGTCTACGATAAATTCATGGGCACAAGTACCATTCTTTCCGGCATATAAAATTTTGTAATCATTCTCGAGTCTTGCCCTCATGTAATTGGCATTCAAAATGGCGACCTCTGTACTTTTTTTAAGTCCTTCCGATCCCAGCATGCAGATGTAAGCATAACTGATCAGCAAGATACTTGCACTTCCGTAAGGAGCTGCACTCACAGCAGAAATTGCGGTTTCGCTGTTGTTGAGCACGTTGTGACCAGGTAAGAAAGGAGCCAATTTGTCATTCACACAAATGGGTCCCATACCAGGGCCACCACCGCCATGTGGAATCGCAAAAGTTTTATGAAGATTCAAGTGGCAAACATCAGCTCCGATTGCCCCCGGACTCGTCAATCCAACTTGTGCATTCATATTGGCACCATCCATGTAAACCAAGCCACCGAATTCATGAATCAAACCGCATATTTCTTTGATTGTTTCTTCAAACACGCCATGTGTACTTGGATACGTGATCATCAATCCAGCAAGGTTGTCTTTGTGTAATTCTGCCTTGCTTCGAAGATCATTCATATCAATATTTCCTTGTTCGTCGCATGCGGTTACAACTACCTTGAAGCCCGCCATTACAGCAGATGCAGGGTTTGTGCCATGCGCAGAAATCGGAATCAAAATAATATTTCTATGTGATTGATTGTGGTGTTGATGATAAGCACGAATGGTAAGCAGTCCTGCATATTCTCCTTGTGCACCACTGTTGGGCTGTAGAGAAGTGGCTGTAAATCCAGTAACGTTGCTCAACCAATTTTCCAGATCCGAAATGATGCGTTGATATCCTTTCCATTGGTCTTGTGGCGCAAATGGATGTATGCTGTTGAATTCTGGCCAAGAAACCGGAATCAATTCCGTTGCTGCATTCAGCTTCATGGTGCAAGATCCCAATGAAATCATGGATGTGTTTAAGCTCAAATCTTTGTTTTCCAACGATTTGATATAACGCATCATTTTTGTTTCACTGTGATGTTGATTGAAAACGGGGTGCGTTAAAAAATCACTTGTGCGGGTTAGTGCAGTTGGAATATGATTTAGTAAGGTGTGGTCTGGTATTTCAGAAATCGCTGTTGCAGAAACTTTAACGTGAGCTGCAAATACAGAAAGGATTGCATTTAAGTCTTCTAGTGAAGTGGTTTCGTCTAACGAAATGTTGATGATTCCGTTTTCGTATCCAAGATTTATTTCGGATTGTTGAGCCAATGCAATGAGTTGGTTTGCATCTTCAGCAGCAATACAAACTGTATCAAAAAACGATTGATGTATTGTTTTATAACCTAGTTTTTTCAGTTCATTGTTGAGGATGCCAGCGAAAAGACTCACCCTTTTTGCAATGGTTTTTAATCCTTCCGGACCGTGGTAAACAGCGTACATGGCAGACATGTTTGCCAGAAGCGCTTGTGCTGTACATATATTGCTGGTTGCTTTTTCTCTACGGATGTGTTGTTCTCTGGTTTGCAGTGCCATACGGAGACAGCGTTTGCCTTGAGCGTCTACGCTTATTCCAATGATTCTTCCAGGAATCACTCTTTTGAAGGCATCTTTGGTGGCAAAAAATGCAGCATGTGGTCCGCCAAATCCGAAGGGTACACCAAAACGTTGTGCGTTGCCAATGGCAACATCAGCGCCTAACTCACCGGGTGTAGTCAAAAGACAAAGAGAAAGCAAATCGGTGGCCATGATAACCAACGCATTGGATTCGTGTGCTTTTGTGATAAAATTTTGATAGTCTTCTACTGATCCTTCGTTGTTCGGATATTGTATGAGTGCACCAAAATAGGATTCGTCAAATGTGATGGTTTTGTAGTCGCCGAAAACAAGTTCTACACCGATTGGTTTCGATCTGGTGATGAGAATTTGTTTGGTTTGTTCGAATGTTTTGTTGTCTACAAAAAACTTGGGTGAGGTAATTTGTGCACCGTCTTTGTTCTTCTGATTGAAAACCATCGCCATGGCTTCAGCTGCGGCAGTTCCTTCGTCGAGCAAACTGGCATTGGCAATCGGAAGTCCGGTTAAGTCACTTACCATGGTTTGATAATTCAGTAAACTCTCCAGTCTGCCTTGGGCGATTTCTGCTTGATAGGGCGTGTATTGGGTATACCATCCTGGATTTTCGAGTATGTTTCTGAGGATCACACTTGGTGTGATGGTGTTGTAATATCCTTTGCCAATATATGATTTGTATACTTTATTTAGACTGGCAATGGTTTTGAGAGAGCGTAAATACTGATGCTCACTCATGCCTGAGCCGGTTTGTAGTGGAGCAGCAAGGCGAATCGAAGCGGGGATTGTTTTGCTTATCAGTGATTCAACCGATGCCTCACCAATGGTGTTTAGCATTTCCTTTAATTCGGTCTCATTTGGACCAATATGACGTTGAATGAACTCTTGTTGACCTAATTGGGCGATATTCATGATCTAATTATTGGATGTAGGAAAATAGTAGCTGTTTCGGGCGCAAAATTAATGCAACTGACCTTATTTTTGGATAGGATGGTGAATAGATTGCGTCATTTGTGGATAAATGTTAAACGAAAAAAAAGCAGAAGATAAATGAGTCAAAATTTGCCTGCAAATTGGCAGAAAAAATCGGAGGAGCGTTCAAAACTATATCGTCAGTTTTTAGATCGGGCGGATAAAAATAAGGTATTGAAGTTATTGCCGGAAGCCCATGAGGTGGCAACTGCCCGAGTGGATTGTCTTGCATGTGCGGCATGTTGTAAAAATTATTCGCCAAGATTCAAAACCCCAGATATCAAAAGGATTTCGAAGCATCTGAACATGAAAGAGGGGATTTTTATAGAAAAATATCTGAAGCTGGATGAAGATGGTGATTATGTGGTAAAATCCTCGCCATGTCCTTTTTTACAAGCGGATAATGCTTGCAGTATCTATGATGAAAGGCCATCTGACTGTGCCAGATTTCCCTACACAGATGAAGATGTTATTTTGAAACGTAAGCCGCTCACGCTAAAGAATGCCAGTTTTTGTCCGATTGTTCATTTGGTATTGGAGGACATCATGACCCGGGCTGTAAAATAATCAATATTCCATTTTTCTTAGGCCTGGAGCCTTAAACCAAGTGGCAACAACGACAGCTATCGTCATGCAGCCACCAAATACAACAGAAGGAACAATACCTAGCAATTTGGCTGCGATTCCGCTTTCAAATTGTCCAAGTTCATTTGATGAATTGATGAACATGCTGTTTACAGACATAACTCTGCCTTTAAGCTCCTCGGGTGTTTTGAGTTGTAAAATGGTACTTCTTATCACCACACTTACACCATCCATTGATCCACTCAACATGAGTGCAAAGAAGGACAACCAGAAGGTTTTTGAAAGGGCGAAAACAATGATACAAATTCCGAAACCGGCAATGGAATAAAATAGCCATTTGCCTTGTTTTCTTTCTAGCGGGAACAAGGTTAAAAACGTTACGGTTATGATTGCGCCAATGTCTGTTGCGGCATTAAGCCAGCCGAATCCCTGCGGACCAATGTGTAAAATGTCTTTGGCAAATATGGGAACCATAGCTACTGCACCTCCAAACAAGACCGCAAATAAATCTAAGGTAATGGCTCCGAGTATTTCTTTGGTTTTAAAAACATACACAATGCCTTCTTTTACGCTTTGCCAGGTATTTTGGTTGTAGTGAACATTTACGGCTTTGGGTGCTAACTTTCGGAGAAGTAAGTAACCAGAAATGACAAACATAAGAATCACCAGAAAAGTGTAGTGTATACCGAAAATCGCAATACAAAACCCACCCAATGCGTGTCCAACTATGGAACCGGTAAGCCAGGTTCCGGAGCTGATGGTGGTGGCACTCGGAAGCAGTTTTTTGGGTACGATTTTGGAAATCAATGCGGAGAAGGTTGGCCCTGAAAATGCCCGTATCGCTCCAGTTGCTGCGATTATTAAAAAAATAATACATGCAATCGTCCAGGGTTTGTAATGAACCAAAGAAGTGTCTGATAAAAAGAAGAAGCCGACAATGCAACACATGTATAAAATGATACATTTCAACAATATCCTACGATTCTCATTTCTATCTATGTAATGTCCGGCATAGAGGGCGAGAGACAATGCAGCAACTACTTCGGATAATCCAACCAAGCCCAGTGCCAATGCACTATCTGTAAGAACATAAATCCACCAGCCAATAACGGTTCCCGTCATTCTGAGACCCATGATGAATAAAAATCTGCCAGAAATAAAATTCCGGAACTCCGTGTTTCGAAGTGCTACAAATGGAAGACTATTTGGATTAATTTTTATCAAAATTGATTTATCCTGGCAAAGTTAAGTAATGCTGACCGATCTCATATTCCTTGTCCAGTGCGTCTAAAACGGCGTCTAGATGGGCATTATTGTTCAAGAAGTCGGCATTTGTAGTGTCTATAAAAAGGGTCTTTATGTTATGCTGACGAATGTAATGGGTGTACGTTTCTTGTAATTTGAATAGATATTCGTCCGAAATACCATCTTCAATTTTTCTGTTTCGCTGTTTTATTTGTGTTTTGAGTTTCGATACAGGAGCATGCAAATAAATCAGTAATTCGGGCTGAGGGATTTGTGGCTGAATGATATCAAAAAACTTTTGATACGTTCTAAATTCTTCTTCCTTTAGATTCACTTTTGCAAAGAGGAGACATTTGGTAAATAAATAATCAGAGATTGTTTTTGTTTTGAATAAATCTTTGGTTGGCAATAGCTCTTTCAATTGCTTGTATCGTTCCGCTAGAAAAAACATTTCCACCGGAAACGCGTATTGTTCGGGTTGTTGGTAAAACTTAGGAAGAAAAGGATTCTCTGCAAATTCCTCTAATACCAATCTTGCATTGAGTTTTTCACTGAGTAAGCCAGCCAATGTTGTTTTTCCGGCTCCGATATTGCCTTCTATGGTGATGAAATTATACCTCATTTCGGGTGCAAAATAATTCAAATATAACGGAGAAATTATTTTTTTCTTACAATCAGCGTATCCGTGCATTCTTGTAGCATCTGGGCGATTTTTTTCTGAGATACGGGATGAATTTCTTTGCTCATCAATTCATTAAGCGGTTCGAGTACAAATCTTCTTTGTGCGATGAGCGGGTGGGGTACAATCAGATTTTCTGTTTGGATGATGTCGTTGTTGAAAAAAAGAATGTCAATGTCTATGATTCTTGGGGCATTTTTTTCTGTTCGTATCCTGCCCATGTTTTGTTCTATGGTCAATATCAATTGCAAAACATCTGTTGCCGTATGATTGGAATGAACCAAAAGCACTTGATTCAGGAAATCGGGCTGATCTGTTTTTCCCCAAGCCGCAGTAATGTATATAGAGGATTCGCCAGCGATATCACCTATTTTTTGCTGTATGCCATTTTTCGCTTTTTCTAGATTCAGTTGAGAATCTCCAATGTTGCTGCCGGTAAGGAGTACGATGCGATTCATATTGGGTGTAAAATTAATAGAATTCGGATGAGTAAACTGTTCTCTTGTTTTTTGATGTTTCAACACGTAAAATTACATGCTGGTAATGGCTCATTTCAGGAGTTCTCACTCGATGCTGGTGTCATTCGGAGCTTAGGTATCATATGAGGAATGGAAATTACATGACCGTTTTAAAGGCTTATATTCATTTCTCTGTAAGATTTGTTAGCTTTACCCGGTAAATAATCATTATGCCTTACAGTCAGATCAGGGCCATGTTGTCCATTAGCAGAGCGAGTTTTAGGGCCATTACAAGAAATCCTTCTGCAGTCATTTTTAGTTTTGTTTTCCCATTCATATTCATTTTGGTTTTCGGATTTATTGGAGATAGAGCGGGCATGCAACATTATAGTGTTTGCTTCACCGGAAACTCAGACACACTCAATCCATTGTACTTGAGTTTCAAAGCCAATCCTGCAATAAAAATCAAGTATTACGAAAATGAGGAATCAAGGACCAAGGCATTATCGAAAGGACAATTGCATGCGGTCTTGGAAATTGAGAAAAACCAGAATGCAGCTTCGACTCCATACCAGCTTCGAATGCACAGCACTTCATCCAACAACGATAAATGGCCCCAATTGCAGCAGCTCTTGAACGCTTCATTAAATGCACTGAGTGATAAACAATATCCCAACAGGCCCCGTTTTGCAGAATTGGATTTTCTCCCCGATCGAGATGTAGAACAGGTTAGGGAATATAAAACCATCGACTTCATTCTGCCCGGACAACTTGGCTTTTCGTTGCTCAGTGCCGGGGTTTTCGGTGTCGCTTTTATGTTCTTCAACCTCAGAAATACCTTGGTGCTCAAACGTTTTTTTGCCACACCCATTCAAAGAGGTTACATCATTTTGGGCGAGGGGTTAAGTCGGGTTGTCTTTCAACTCATCACAGCTGTAGTAATCATTGTAGTCGGACATTTTCTTTTTGGCTTCACCTTGATTCATGGATTCCGAACTTTTTCTGAAATGATGCTGCTTAGTTTTATCGGACTTGTGGTATTTATGGGATTCGGTTTTATCGTTAGTGGCGTAGCCAAATCAGACAGCACCATTCCTCCTTTCGCCAATCTGATCACACTGCCTCAATTTTTACTTGGCGGTACTTTCTTTTCTATCGAAAATTTTCCAAATTGGCTGCAGCCAATCTCAAGAGCGATGCCACTGACTCACATCAATTCTGCCATGCGTAAAATCGCTTTCGAAGGACTAACGCTTTGGGATGTACGCGTAGAAGTAGGATTTTTGTTACTGTGGGGCGTTGCGGCTTATGTTGTCGCAATAAAAGTGTTTAAATGGGAATAAGTCGATTGAGTTTGTGATTGGCACAAATTGGTTTCAATTTGCATTTCGAATGAATGCCAGATAGCCTTTCTGCATACTGCTCCATTTCAATTTGAGCACTCCAAGAATTCCTTCCTTAATGATGCCTTTACTCATTTTGCTGGCGCCTAATTTTCGGTCAACGAAAGTGATTGGCACCTCTTTGATGGTGAATCCAAGCTTCCAAGCAGTGAATTTCATTTCAATCTGGAACGCATATCCAATAAATTGAATGGCATTGAAATTTATTTTTTCAAGCAATTCTTTTCGATAACAAACAAATCCGGCTGTTGGATCCATAACAGGCATGCCGGTAATGATACGGGTATAAAGAGAAGCGCCTTTGGATAAGAAAATACGATCAGAAGGCCAATTTTCGAGCGCTCCACCTTTAACATATCTGGAGCCAACAGACAATCCAGCTCCATTTGTACAGGCCTCATGTAAACGAATCAGGTCTTTGGGATTGTGAGAGAAATCGGCATCCATCTCAAAAATGAAGGCGTAGCCCTTATTCAAACACCATTTGAATCCGTGGATATAAGCGGTTCCCAGTCCGAGTTTTCCTTTTCTTTCTTCTAGAAATACCCGGCCATGAAATTCCTGCATCAATTTTCTAACAATATCTGCAGTGCCATCCGGAGAGCCATCGTCTATGATTAGCACGTGAAAATCTCCAGTTAATTCCATAACAGCGCGAATGATTGCTTCCGCATTTTCGCACTCGTTATAAGTAGGTATGATTACAATTTTTTCCAAAGGAGATGCTGTATGTTACTTTTTCAAAAATACACGGTTCATGATTTCGGTCAACTTTTGTTTGGTATGAAGCGGGAAATCACCTTTCATCATCCAGTCGTAATAATGAGGCTCATTTTTAAGCACCTCACCAACGGCTTTGCCTTTATATTTTCCAAAATTGAAAATTTCAATTCCTCTATCGTCGTAAGAAAAACGACGGGCATAGTCTACGATTTTATCTTCTCCAATTACACCGAGTATCGATTCTACCGTACCACCCAATTGTTTGTATCTATCCATTTGCGACATTAGCACTTCGATGGTTGCATTTACATCTGCTTCGGCAGAGTGCGCATTGTTAAGGTCTTTTTGGCAGTAAAATTTATAAGCTGCAGAGAGTGTGCGAGGCTCCATGGTGTAGAAAACGTGCTGAACATCAACCATTTTACGATTGCTTAGATCTACATCCATTCCGGCACGTAAAAACTCTTCCATCAAAAGTGGAATATCGAAACGATTGCTGTTGTATCCTCCGAGGTCGCAATTGTCTAAAAACTGTTTGATTTCATTTCCAGATTGCTTAAAAGTGGGCGCATCTTTTACCATTTCATCTGTAATTCCGTGGATGTCCGAAGATTCTTTTGGGATCGACATTTCTGGATTGATCAGTTTACGCTTAACCTGACGTGTATTGTCTGGCATTATTTTTACAATGGCGATTTCTACAATTCGATCGGTAGAAAGATTCACACCTGTGGTTTCGAGATCGATAAAAGCGATGGGACGGGCTAGTTGAAGTGTCATATTGGTTGTGTTGGACAAATTAAAATAAGGTAGACTTACATTTTTTAACCTTATTTGTTGCCAAATGTAATAAATAGATCAGAAATTCGTTCTCATTATTCTTACTATCTTTGAATCATTAATTCAAACACATGAAAAAAGTAATTTACGTCGCATCATTAATTGCGTTGCTCGCATTTTCAATGACTTCTTGCAGTTCTAGCCGTAAATCCGGTTGTCCTTCTCAGCAAATGCTTTATCGCTATTAATATATTCCAGAAAATGAATTGGATTCCATTAACGGATCAATCCCAACTTGATCTCATTGCCGAAGCATCTCTGCTTCGACCCCAAATGATATTTAAACACAGCACCAGGTGTTCCATTAGCGTTATGGCAAAAAATAGATTGGATCGATTTCCTGGTCACGAAGGAATTGATTGTTACTATCTGGATTTGCTGGAGTACAGGTCTATTTCCAATGCTGTTTCCGAACAATTTCAGGTACATCACGAATCACCTCAAGTCATTTTGATTAAAAAAGGGGAATGCATTTTTGATGAAAGTCACAATGCGATTGACTGGTCTGAACTGGAAGAAATTGCCCTGAAATAAAAAGTAATTTATCTGATTTTCTTTTTCACATCCACTTCAACGAAATTCATCGTTAAATAATCATCTTCATCTCCGAGACTAAAAATCAAAACGGGTTAAATTTTTGTGTCCCATTCAAACCTGATTTTTCATTAAATTGCTTGTTATAAAACAGCAAAATGAAGAAGATCTTTTGGATAATTTTAGGTGTTTTTATTTTTCAATTTACATCCGCACAACGCACAAAGAGAGTCGTTCTGCAAGGATTTTGGTGGGATTATAAAAACAATAATTTCCGCAATAAATGGGCAGATTATCTTACAGAACTTACGCCAAGATTGAGAGATATTGGAATCGATGCCATTTGGATTCCGCCGGCATACAAATGCAATAGTCCAAGTTCGGTTGGGTACAATCCCTTCGATCACTACGATCTTGGAGATAAATATCAAAAGGGTGGAGGAGACTCCATGACGGTAAGAACTTCAATGGGAAATAAAAACGAATTGCTTCGCATGGTTGCTGTAATGCATGCCAACGGAATGGAGGTGATAGAAGACATTGTGTTGAATCATGTGAACGAAGCGGGTACCAATAACGGTGCGGGAGGCCAGGACCCACAGTCGCCTTTTTCAATGGCCAATGCCAGTGGCTACAAAAATTTTAGGTATGTTTCTTATGCTACTCCTTCGATAAATGAAAGTCAGAGCGATTATTGGACTAGATCTGGCAGATGGTCAAAAAATTATACGAATTTTTATCCCAATGCAGCAAACAACTGTACTACGGGTGACATATGCACACCCTATTTTGGTCCTGATGTCTCGTATGACGGACAAGCATTCGGACAAAGTTCGAACATACCAACAATAGGATCGGTAACAGTTGGCTCAACACAAAGGAATTATTTCAATCCTCCTCAATTTTCTGATTATATGAGAAGTGAGGCAAGGAATTGGATGATGTGGATGAAGAAACAAACTGGATTTGATGGTTGGAGGTTTGATGCGGTAAAACATTATCCTGTTTCAGTTCAAGAAGATTTGATTTATAACACCAAATACATGTTGCCTGATTTTGCGAAAGGCAATAATGAAATGTTTTGTTTGGGGGAGTGGATAGGAAGCAAGTCGGACTTAGACAATTATATGAATGCCGTTCGAAGCGGGGATGAATTACACACAGGTACTTTTGATTTTGGCTTGAGGGGATATAGTCCTTCGGGTGGATTATATAGCATGGTTTTGAGTCAGGGAGGATACAACATGCAGTCATTGCCTGGAGAACAACAGGGTCTTCGTTATTATGATTATGCTTCAAAGCGCGTACACAGAACGGTTCCATTTGTGAACAATCACGATAATTTTAGACCGATTTTAGATGCATCTGGTAGATACAGCAGGCCATTGGGAAATGCCTTGGGTTGGAATACCGGACAAGAACTCGGCGGAAATGGACAACACATCGACCCGAGAGAACCGCGTCTATTTGCAGCTTACGCAGTGATATTTGCGTTGGATGGAAATCCGGGGGTATTTTTTGAAGATTTATTTGATATTGGAACAACAGGGAAACGTTACACCCATCTACCCACAAACACAGCAGATTTGCCAGTGCGTCCCGATTTGGTTAATATCATACAGGCACATCAGACACTAAATTACAGAAATGGCAACTATGCTGTTCCTACTTCATTGACAGGAACGCAGGCTCCATTTTATGCGAAGGGAACAAGAGAAAATCACCTCGTTATTGAAAGGACAAATCAAGCCATTATTGGCATTACAGACAAATTCAGTACGACTTCCAACAATACACAAGATGAAGAAGTATGGGTAAGTGTTTCAGGAGACTGGAGAAATTTAGACCTTATCGATTATTCCGGAGCGCATGGGTTAACAACAACAAAGGTTTTTGCAGACGGAAGGGTTCTGATTAAAACTGCACCAGTTGGACATACAATCGCTGGTGCGAGAGGGCATGGTTATTCAATCTGGGCGCCAAGACCGGTTGGCATTACCTTTAGAAGTGTAGCGGATTTGTATGCCTATCTCGCCACAAAAGCCAAGCCAGAAAGAAAACCAGAAACCACACAAGAATGGGAAATGTCTGACGATCTTGGAGATAGCCACGTGAAATCATTGAAACAAGGGGGGAGATTGCCAGAAAAATCTACCAGTGAAAGACTGGCCGGAAGCATTTATGTTCAGGGAGGCAAAAGCATCAGCTTACAAGTTTATCCAGAAGTTAACGGTTACTCACAAACGCTGAACCTGTATAATTCCAACAATGTTTTACTGACCACAAGAACCGCTCTAACATCAAACATCGCCCCATTGACATTAAGTTACACAACTACTTCAGATGGATGGATAAGCATTAAGGTGAGAAATGCCGACGTTCAATCGATAGGACAACGCGTTTGGGTAAACGCAACCTATACAGCCCCATTGGTTGTAAATACCAGAACAGCTTCGATATTGTATACAAAAAACGGCTCAGGTGATGAAGTTACGACCACAGAGATTTTGAAGGAAGAAGCAAATATTTTGATTTATCCCAATCCAACTTCGGATGGTGCGGTCCAAGTAAGCTTACCCAAATACAAGTCTGGAGAAATCTTGCAATTCAATCTGATTTCCACTCAGGGGCGTAAGCTCGCAGAAATAAGAGGAGACCGTCTTGCCATTGAAAGAGAAATCCAATCGGTATTGAACATGCAGCCTTCCGGACTGTATGTGGCAATCATTCAACACAAGAGAAAAACGTATCGACAAAAATTGGTGCTTTCAAAAAGACCTTGATCTTTTCCGCATATAAAAAATTGAACCCTATAAAGTGTATCCTGAAAAATGAAAAAAAGAACCGACTATATAAGCTGGGATGAGTATTTCATGGGTGTTGCCTTATTGTCGGCACGCAGAAGTAAAGATCCGCATACCCAGGTTGGTGCTTGTATTGTTAATAAAACAAACAAGATTGTGGGAGCGGGATACAATGGCTTGCCTTTGGGATGTGACGACGATGTTTTTCCATGGGGCAAGCAAGGTGAATTCATGGAAACGAAATATCCATATGTATGTCATGCCGAACTGAATGCCATTTTGAATAATATAGGCATGGATTTGATGGGATGTAAAATATATACTGCACTTTTCCCTTGCCACGAATGTGCCAAAGCCATCATTCAATCTGGGATTACAGAAGTTATTTATTTATCAGATAAGTATGCAGAGACAGATTCGGCGAAAGCATCACGAAAAATGTTGGCTACGGCAGGTATTTCCTGTAGAAAAGTGGAAACGGATTTGCAAGACATCCATTTGTCATTTCGAGCATCTGATGTTTGATCTCTTCGGCATTAGTTGTGATTTGCATTCAAATTTTGGTTGACTTTTCTTGTAAAGCTAATGCTCATCAATAATATACTTTCCCTCCTCTGACAAATATCATACGTCAGCTTGTCTATAATAATCTATTCCTTATTTGTACTGCGTTAATTTCATTTCAACCTTCACTCAAGGTTATTGGAATGCAAATCAATCAAACACATACAAATGGGAATCGTAAATCACAACGGAAATTTTGAAATAGGCATTAAGAAATCAGCAACAGGAATTAAAGGGTTCGATGAACTTACTTATGGTGGTTTGCCTTTAAATAGACCTACCATTCTTGCGGGTTCTACAGGTACTGGTAAGACAATCATGGCATTAGAGTACATCGTAAATGGGGCGCAGAAATTCAATGAGCCAGGGATATTCATGACTTTCGAGGAGAAAACGGATGATTTGCTCGAAAATGTAAAATCGATTGGTTACGACATCAGAAAACTTATCACAGATAAAAAAGTCATTTTAGAACACCTCAATGTAAGTCACAATGAAGTACACGAAATTGGCAAATACAATCTGGAAGGATTGTTTGCAAGACTGGGAACCGCAATCGATCAGATAAAAGCAAAGCGGGTTGTGCTGGATTCATTTGATACGTTATTTTCAAATTTCGACATAAAATCTTTGCGCACAGAATTCATGCGGCTTTTCAATTGGCTGAAAGATAAAAAAGTAACTGCAATCATAACCGCAGAGTTGGGCATCAATTCACTGACGAGATTAGGCATCGAAGAAAATATGGCCGATTGCGTAATCGAATTAAACAACCGTGTTTCAAATCAAATCGGAATCAGAAGAATAAGAATTATAAAATACAGAGGATCTCTTCATGCCAATAACGAATATCCATTCTTAATAGATGACAGTGGGATGACTATTTTTCCCATTATCAGTCAGGGTATGGAACAATTAACCAGCAAAAAAAGGGTAAAAACTGGAATTTATTCTTTGGATGAAATGTTGGATCAAAAGGGTTATTTTGAAGGTAGTAGCATACTTATTTCCGGAACAGCGGGAACAGGAAAAACAAGTATTGCATCAGCTTTTGCCCATCAGATCTGTAGCCAAAAACAGAGATGCCTTTTTTGTGCCTTCGAAGAAACGCCAAATCAAATTGTGCGAAACATGGACTCGATTGGTATAAACTTGCAAGAAGTTGCGAACGCTCAATACCTAAACTTCTACTACGCCCGACCGACGCTTCAGAATCTTGAGTTACATTTTTTAGCCATAAAAGATATGATTGAGAAAACCAATCCCGTGGCTGTTATACTTGATCCTATTACAAATTTAATGACAGAAGGTCCGAATAGCGATATCCGAGGTATGCTGACCCGATTTGTAGATTATCTAAAAACCAAGCAAATAACAGTCATGTTTACGGCAGCAATAACGGTAGGCTCAATTTCACAAAATCCAAGCGATGAGGGAATTTCTTCTATGGTGGACTCATGGATTATGCTGCAAGACAATCTAATTGAAAATGAACGGATAAAAACCATGTTTGTAATGAAGTCGAGGGGTATGAGGCATTCGAAAAAAGAAATGCAGCTATTGATTGATAAATCAGGTATTTCATTTGTTCCCTCCAACGCAATGGTCAACGCTTGATGAATTTTTAAATTTAAGAGAGATGGAAAAAAATTATGATGATGAAATGGACTTCATTTTACAAGAATTGGTAAAAGAATATGAGCAAATCAACAAGGGGGTGAGTTTTTTTTCTGAGGATGTACCTGTTTCTACCAGAGATAAAATTTCACAAAAACTGATTGAGAAGTTCAACCTTAAAGAGTGGGAGTTGAATCTCTTGTACTATACTTTGTTGATTGATGAGTATTTAAAAAGCACCGATCCATTGATCATTTCCTTGGAGGGATTGGTATTTATCAATAATGGAGGGTATCTGGTAAAGAAAGCTACAATTCAAAAAGAGTCGAAGAGATTAGAGGCGATACAAAACGACCTAAATAAATATTCATACGGACTCATGCTTTTTACGGCTATTGTCGCATTCGGTACCTTGGTAACTGCATGGTATTTTGCCATTGAGATTTATCGGTATTACTTCGAGTAGCGAAAGCATTGTGGGATGGATGTGGAGAGCTTGATAAATTTTTAGCCCATAACCCGCATATTACCCAGCCTTATATCATCTATTTCTAAAAATGTGTTATGTTTGATTTGTATCGGTGAGATGTATTTCGCATCTAGGAGCATTGGTGGTCGTTGTAAACAAAATGGCTAGATACTAAAATTTAAAAATGAAAATAGTAATAATTGCATCTGTAGTAATCCTAATCGCTTTTACATTAGTCCAATTTTTTTTTATACAAGCTCAAAGAAATATTGAAAGTTATCCTTATGCCGTCATAAAAAAATATAAGAGATTCGAAATAAGAAGTTATGAGTCTACATTATTTACCTCAGTCAAACTCTCCACAAAAGGGTATAAAAATTCTTCAAGTAAAGGCTTCTCTATTCTAGCTGGATATATTTTTGGAAATAATGAGAGGAATGAGAAAATATCTATGACTTCTCCAGTCACGATGTCGTTAGAGGATTCTACGACCATGATGTTTATGGTGCCAAAGAAATTTAATAAGGACATGCTTCCTAAGCCCAATCAATCAGGTATAGAATTTAAGGAGGAACCTGCAAAAACGGTTGCTGCGATTGGGTTTCGAGGCTGGGCCAATGATGCTAAAATAGAAAAGTATAAACAGAATCTAAAAGCTGCTTTAGATGCAGAAGGTATAAAGTATACGAATCGATTTTATTTTTTTGGCTATAATGCGCCCTATGAAGTTTTTAATCGAAAAAATGAAATTATAGTTGAATTGCAATAAAATGTCGGTTACAAGCTTTTATGCGATCCATCACAAAATCCAGGATTCTCGGTAAGCTTACAATTGCACATATACGCTGTTTTGGTTTCTTCAGCTACAAATATTTTTGGTACAAAAGATGAGCCTTTATGAGAACCATCACAAAATGGTTGTTTTGTTGATTTTCCGCATGAACACCATGCGTATGTTTTACCAGCTTCTAATTCAACTGGGATAGGAGACTTTCCTGCAATTGTTGGCTTTTCCATTTTTTTAATATTTTATTTCTTTTAAAAGTAAGTAATATTTTGAATTACTCAGGGTATACCATTCATTTAATTTTTCGGAAAAAGTTTGAACGTCCAATTTTTCAATCAAGAATTAGTAACGATCCTTTAATAAGATGGGGTTTAAAGGAATTGCTATTTTTTTCAAAACTAAAAACGGAATGTATGGTGAGGTTCAAATCAATACTCCTGAAATTTTTTTTGCAAAAGAAACTGAAAGCTGAGGAAGAAAAATGTTCGGCGATAAAAAATATGATGAGATTGCCAAACGCATTGGCATAAAGGGTGGGATTGGTCATAAATTATTTGAAGAGTGGAGAATTCTCAGAGGAGAGCATAGTATTTCAAGGAAAAAAGAAATAGAATTTGAATCAAAACAATACTATAAACATTTCTTTATATTAAGCATTATGAAAACAAACTATGAAATTATCAGAGATTTAGTTGGTGAAGGTAAAAGAGTTTATTTTGAGTGGGAATTTGAAGATATTGCATTAAAATATCTGGGTAATGATACATGGGAAGCCAAAAATAAAGGTTAC